>NZ_LT575483.1:359397-717629 GCF_900086705.1 Massilibacillus massiliensis
CTGAAGAACCAGCTTGATTGACATGTTCTCCAAGCACTTTTTTTAACGCAGCCTGCAATAAATGCGTTGCTGTATGATTGCGTGCTGTTGCCCGTTTTGCCGCATGATCGATTTGGATTGCAATGGTATCATCGACTTTTAAGACACCTTCATCTACATAGCCAATATGATAAATTGTACCATTTGGTAATTTTTTTGCATTCGTTATAGATACTTTACCAAACTCAGTTACAAATTTTCCACTATCACCAATTTGTCCACCACCTTCAGCATAAAAAGGTGTCACATCCAAAATGATTCCTGCTTCTTCACCATCATGAATGCTGTCGACCATTTTTCCATCTTTCCAAATGCAAACAATCTTTGCTTGCTTGGCTTTTTCATCTCTCGTCAATTTCT
Organism: Massilibacillus massiliensis; assembly: GCF_900086705.1. Lineage (NCBI taxonomy): Bacteria > Bacillati > Bacillota > Negativicutes > Selenomonadales > Sporomusaceae > Anaerosinus > Anaerosinus massiliensis. The sequence goes on from NZ_LT575483.1 coordinate 359,797, forward strand.
CTGTATCCAAATCTCGTAAATCAGGAATTGCAACACGTTGATTTTCCTGTCGTGCAGCTCTCGCCCGATCCCGCTGTTCTTTCATTGCTACATCAAATGCTTCTTTATCTAAATCAATATGGTGTTCTTCCAAAATTTCAGCGGTTAATTCCCAAGGGAATCCAAAAGTATCATACAGTTTAAAAGCTGCTTCACCGTCTAAAACTTTTTTTCCACTCGCTTTTAGTTCATCAATATGTTTACTTAATAAATCAATCCCTTGTGCGAGTGTTGTATGAAAACGTTCTTCCTCTAGATGAATTACTTTCTTTATGTACGCTTGCTTTTCTATAAGCTCTGGAAATACATTACCAAAAATTTCAATAACGGAAGCAACTGCTCCTGTCAAGAAACTCTCTTCTATTCCTAACAAACGGCCATGACGAATTGCACGACGAATGATCCTTCTAAGTACATAACCACGTCCTTCGTTCGAAGGTAAAATACCATCTAAGATCATAATTGTCATACTTCTCGCATGATCTGCTATAACTTTTAGAGAAATGTCATTCTTTTCACTCGTTCCATAAGCTACATTAGAAACTTTACTTGCATACGAGATGATTGGAAATAACAAATCTGTCTCGAAATTAGATCTTTTATTCTGTAATACCGATGCAAGACGTTCTAAACCAGCACCTGTATCAATATTTTTCTTTGCAAGCGGTGTATAATTTCCCGCTTCATCACGATCATATTGTGTAAATACTAAATTCCAAATTTCAAGAAAACGATCACAGTCACAACCTACTGCACAGTCTGCACTGCCACAACCACGTTCTTCACCCAAATCAATATAAATTTCAGAGCATGGTCCACATGGGCCCGGTCCTATCTCCCAAAAATTATCCTCTAATTTTACGACATGATTCGGATCTACGCCGACTTCCTCAGTCCAAATTTTTAAAGCTTCTTCGTCATCTGGATAGATCGTCACCCACAATTTATCTTTTGGCATTTCTAGTTCTACAGTTAAAAATTCCCAGGCCCATTGAATTGCATCTTTTTTAAAATAATCTCCGAACGAAAAATTACCCAGCATTTCAAAAAAAGTCTGATGTCTAGCCGTTCTGCCTACATTTTCAATATCACCTGTTCTAACGCATTTCTGACTCGTTGTGATGCGTTCACAAGGTGGTTTCATTTTTCCTGTAAAGAAAGGTTTAAAAGGTGCCATGCCTGCGCCAATCATTAATAAAGTAGGATCGTTCTCAGGAATTAGCGATGCACTTGGCAATCTTAAATGCCCCTTATTCTTAAAAAACTGCAAATATTTTTCACGCAGTTGGTTTCCACTCAAAAATTTCAAAACAATCTACCTCCACTACATTTAGGGAATTATTCAAAATATTATACAAAATTTATTGTTTAAAGTCAATTCAAGTACTATTTTTCAACATCACATCAATAAATTGACCATCGTTATATATAATAGCATATTTTTCCGAAGTTTAGTTCAATTACCTTAAATATTTCCTAAATAAACATCATAAGAAAAAAGACCTCTTACACGTAGAGGTCTCCAGCAAGTAGACAAACTTCGTTATTTCTAAGTTACCAATACAAACCTACAGAATCCGTTTCACTTAGAGGTCTCTTGATTTATCATAAGGATTTGAAATTCGCCGTAAATGAGATTTGTAGCGCTTCCTTTTTGGTTCTGTTTCTTGTTCATCGTCCTCAAAAAATGTAGTATTTTTTAACTCATTTAACTTTGGACAATTGCGAACAATTTCTTCCCAATTTTTCGCAATCGCTACACCAGCAATACCGCCAACAATCACACCTTTGAAAAAATTACCATTCATAAAGACACTCCTATCAACTCGTTTTTTGTATTTCTTTGATAGCAGAATTACATTCTTGACCAATGACATATTGACTTAATGTGCCATCATCTTGCAAATTATAGATGCTAAGTTTATCATTTTTTTGAACAAATTCTAGACAACATTCCTTGCAATAATATTGACCTATTCCAATTTTGCCGATGCTGCGTTCGCCACAAACAGGACAAACAAGCATAACCTTCACCTCACATATGAAAATCGATGAAATTTGTAGAAGGTTTGTCATTCACTATGGAACAATACGCAAAACAACAGTATATAGGTTCATTTTTATGAACTTGTCCATCGTACATGATAAATCTTCAACGTATCTGTTACTATTATTGCCAATAAAAACGAATTTATTGCATCTCTATTTTTATTTTTTATGAACAGCTCTAATGATACTGCCTCCACCGACAACAACATCACCATCATAAAACACAACAGATTGTCCTGGTGTAATCGCCCTCTGCATTTCATTAAATGTAACTTTGACGACGCCATCTGCAAGCGGTGTGATCAGAGCATCGCCTTCTTTCGCACCGTAACGAATTTTTGCTGAAACTTTTAAAGGTTCTTGCAGTGTATCAATCGTAATCCAGTTTAAATCTGTTGCAATTAATTCTTTTGCGAAAACATCTTCATTACTACCGACAATTACCTGATTTTTCTTCATATCAAGTCCCACTACATAGAGTGGATTTTTAGCCGCGATCCCCAATCCCTTTCGCTGCCCAATTGTATATAATGGGACGCCTTTATGCTTTCCAATTACTTTTCCAGACAAGTCGACAATATTCCCTGGTGTTAATGCCCGCGGAACTTTATCTTCAAGATAAGCTTTATAATCATCATTTGGAACAAAACAAATTTCTTGACTATCAGGCTTATTTGCTACAGACAAATTAAATTCGGCAGCCATTTTGCGCGTTTCCACTTTACTGTAGTTTCCTAAAGGCATCATAAAATGATGCAATGTTTTTTGGTTCAAATGATACAATGCATAAGACTGATCTTTTGTATCGTCTGTTCCTTTACGTAACACATACCGCCCTGTATTTTTATCTTGTTCAATTCTTGCATAATGCCCAGTAGCTACAAATTCAGCTCCTAATTCTAAGGAACGTTGCAACAACCCTTCAAATTTAACATATCGATTGCAGGCAATACAAGGATTTGGCGTCCGTCCCTGTGCATATTCATCAACAAAATAATCAATAACAGTCGTCTGAAACATATCTCTAAAATTCATTACATAGTGTGGAATACCGATCGTATCCGCTACTCGGCGCGCATCATCTACAGCAGAAAGAGAACAACAGCCTCGATCAGCTTCAGCATCAAAATCACGGCTATCATCACTTAATCTCATCGTGACACCTATTACGTCATAGCCTTCACGTACAAGAAGGGCGGCAGTTAAAGAACTGTCCACCCCTCCGCTCATGGCTACAACCACCTTGGGCTTAGCACACATTAAATAATCACAATCCTTCTATTTTTTTTGTTTACTGATATAATCCTTAATCGCTTCATGCATCGCATCAGCGGCTAAATTAGAACAATGCATTTTTACAGGAGGTAAACCGCCTAATGCTTCTGCGACCGCTTGATTTGTTATCTCCAAAGCGTCTTCTAATGTTTTTCCCATTACCATTTCAGTTACCATACTGCTTGTTGCAATCGCAGCACCGCAGCCAAATGTTTTAAACTTTACATCTTTTATAATATTATCTTCTACTTTTAAAAAGATTTTCATAATATCGCCGCATTTTGCATTCCCTACTTCACCGACACCATTGGCATCAACGATTTCACCCACATTCCGTGGATTCGTAAAATGATCCATAACTTTTTCTGTATAATCACTTGTAGACATTATTATAACACCTCTTAAATTAAATTATTTCTTATAACATGTTTTACACGGTTTTGCCATAACACCTGTAGAATTCTCAGCAGATAGCGGAGACATACTACGTAAACGTGCAATGATCTGCGGTAAAACTTCTAATGTATACGCGATATCTTCCTCTGTATTATCACGACCTAAGCTAATGCGAAGAGAACCATGTGCGATCTCATGCGTCAGCCCCATCGCAAGTAAAACATGGGACGGATCAAGCGAACCAGATGTACATGCTGAACCACTTGAAGCAGCAATTCCTTTAATATCTAAATTTAACAACAATGATTCACCCTCAATGTAGCGGAAACTAAAATTCACATTTCCGGGCAAACGTTTTGTTGGATGTCCGTTGAGTTTTATATCCGGAATTCTTTCTTGAATACCTTGGATCAATTTATCCCGAAGTTTAAGAAGATGTGTATTATTTTCGACAAAATCTTGTTTTGCTATCTTTGCTGCCATGCCAAGGCCAACAATCGCTGGTACATTTTCTGTCCCTGCACGCATATTGCGTTCTTGTGCCCCACCTAATTGCATAGGCTGAATTCTTACCCCACGTCGAATGTAAATTGCACCAATCCCCTTTGGACCATAAAATTTATGACCAGATAAGGACAATAAGTCAATATGCATCTCTTGTACATCAATTTCAACATTCGCTACCGCTTGCACAGCATCTGTATGAAAATAAATGCCATGTTCTTTTGCAATTGCTCCAATTTCCTTGATCGGTTCAATTGTACCAACTTCATTATTTGCAAACATAACACTAATTAAAATGGTTTTATCTGTAATTGCAGCTTTTAGATCCTCAATGCGCACCATTCCATCTTCATCCACAGGTAAATAAGTCACTTCAAAATCTTGTTTTTCTAACCATTGGCAAGTATGCAAAACTGCATGATGTTCAATCTGCGTCGTAATAATATGATTGCCCTTATTTTTATTTGCAAAAGCAACTCCCTTTAAAGCAAAATTATCACTTTCACTTCCGCCGCTTGTAAAAAATATCTCATTCTCATTCGCATGAATTAACGCTGCAATATTTTCCCGCGCATCTCTTACTTCTTTACGGACTTCACGTCCAAAAGAGTGTACGCTCGAAGGATTGCCAAACTTCGTTGTCATATATTCAAGCATTGCACTCGCTATTGTTTTATCTGTTGGAGTCGTTGCTGAATGGTCAAAATAAATACGTCTCATAATAAATAGGTCATCTCCTTATTTTTTCTCATCACGACATAAATCAGCCAATGAAATAGAATCTAATACACTATTAATACTATCACAAACCTTTGCCCAGACACCTCTGGTTACACAAGCACCAGCTTTTTCACAATAACTGTTCTCTTTTGCATCGGTCAATAAACAATCTACCAAAGCAATCGGGCCTTCCATCGTTGTGATAATATCGCCTACTGTAATACACGCAGGATCCTTGGACAATATATAGCCACCCTGCGCTCCACGAACGCTTGTCACATAACCAGCATTTCGCAGCGTGCAAATCAACTGCTCTAAATAATGCTCAGATATCCCTTGATTCGCGGCAATCGTTTTTAGCGATATAGGACCTTCTCCATAATGTAAAGCTAACTCATACATTGCAGCAACCCCATATCGTCCTTTTGTAGATAATTTCACAAAAACCTCTCCTAATATTCGGCATTTTTATTCCCGACTAAAACAATCGGTTTTGTCTGGTTTTAATATAACAAAAATTTGCGTCATTGTCAAAGATATTTTTTATCATTATAGTTTATTAAAATAAATAAAGTCTATACAAGAAAGCTTTTACAAAAATCTCTATATAAATGCAAAATCTTAGTATTTTTTTCCCCAATGCTGTTTTAATCTAGCCCTAATCGCTTTTTCTGTACCATTTTCTGTTGGTGAATAATAAGTTGCTCCATCTAATTCATCCGGCAAATAATGCTGTACAATAAAGTGATTCTCATAGTTATGTGGATAAAGATAGGTTTCCCCATGCCCTAATTTAGCCGCACCTTTATAATGCGCATCACGAAGATGTAGAGGAATTTGTCCACAATTTTTATTTTTGACGTCTGAGATAGCAGCATCAATTGCCAGATAAGCGGCATTGCTCTTCGGTGCTGAAGCTACATAGGTAACAGCTTGTGCAAGAGGAATTCGCGCCTCTGGCATGCCAAGAAATTGAACAGACTGGACTGCTGCCATAGCGATAACTAACGCTTGTGGATCAGCATTCCCAACATCTTCAGCTGCACAAATTGCAATACGTCTTGCAATAAAATTAAGATTTTCGCCCGCAACAAGCATCCGCGCAAGATAGTGGAGTGCGGCATCGGGATCACTGCCTCTCATGCTCTTAATAAACGCTGAGATTGTATCATAGTGATTATCCCCAGTTTTATCATAAGTTTGTAATTTTTCACCGATAATTTCACGAAGAATTTCGTTTGTTATTTGTCCCCCTGATGACAGCAACATACTAGCTTGTTCCAGAATATTTAACGCTACTCGTGCATCACCGTTCCCTACTGCGGCAATCTTTTCAAACATCTCATCACTGCAAGTAATGTCAAATAACCCTAATCCACGTTCTCGATCAGATAAAGCTTGTTTCAATATTGCTACAATATCTCTGTTGCTTAAAAGCTGCAAGCGAACAATCCGAACTCTCGATAATAAAGGTAAATTCACTTCAAAATAAGGATTTTCTGTTGTTGCACCAATAAGAATAATTCTGCCATCTTCCACATAGGGTAAAAGCACATCTTGTTGACTCTTATTAAACCGATGAATTTCATCAATAAAAACAATCGTGCGTTTCTGATAAAATTGCAAGCGTTCTTTTGCCGCATCCACAATCTTACGAATATCTGCAATTCCCGCAGAAACAGCATTTAGTTTTTCAAAATGACTATTTGTCATTGCTGCAATCATATGCGCAAGTGTGGTTTTCCCTGTGCCTGGTGGTCCAAAGATAATCATAGAGGAAATATGATCACTTTCAATCATTTTACGCAAAAATTTCGAATTACCAATCATTTCTTCATGACCGATAAATTCCTCAAAAGTTCTTGGCCGCATCCGAACTGCCAACGGTTGACTACTTGTATGAACCTCTGCATTTGAATAAGAAAATAAATTCATATCGTCTTTCATTCTATTTTTCTCCCGTCGATCCCATCCCGCCCTGACGAATTGCGCTTTCATGCACACAATCATCATCGGTTGTTAAATATTTATAAAATACACCTTGCGCAATACGCATACCTTTCTCTATCATAACGTCCTCTTCATTATGATTAAAAACTGCAAGCATAATATGCCCCTCATTGTCTACATTATTATAATAATCAGCATCGATAATCCCCTGACTATTGATCAACGTTACCATGTTTTTTATAGAAAACCCGGAGCGAATATGTATGCCTAAATATTCATCCTTTTGCATATAGGCTTTTAATCCAGTTGGAATTAAACTTACCTTTTGGGCTTTTAAAACTGTTTTTTCTCCTGCCTCTATATCATAGCCTGCACTGGCAATCGTTTTACGCTTAGGTAGCTGTATATCTCGTGCCATGTAACTGCGAATCACTTCAAAGCCTCTTACTGCCATTTCTCTATCTCCTCATAAATCATACTCATAATTCTATTATATAAAAAAGAGTCAAGTAACATCGTACTCGACTCTTCTTACTTACGTTAAGCTTTTGACTCTTCCTTTTTTTCACCATTCAAACCATTGTTAAGCGGCTTAAATGGGGTAATTGTTGAAATTGCATGTTTATATACAAGCTGCTGCTTGCCATCATTTTCAATAATAACAGTAAAATTGTCAAATCCTTTTACCGCTCCACGAAGCTGAAAACCATTTACGAGATATATAATAACTGCTGCATTTTCTTTTCGTACTTGATTTAAAAAACTATCTTGCAAATTTATTACTTTCATTGGCATAGCGAAAACCTCCTGCATAATGCATTATAAGTATTTTACTTTCTTTGCTATATTCTACTTAATTGAATATTTTCCTGCAATATCAATGTAAACATTTTCCATGACATCTTCTAGACATACTTGCTCAACATCATACCAATGTATATATGGCATTTTTTTAAACCACGTCAATTGCCTTTTTGCAAAATGCCGCGTAGCCTTTTTTATATGATCTACAGCAAACGCAAGAGAAACTTCTCCTTGCAAATAAGCAATAATTTCTTTATATCCAATCCCTTTCATCGCCTGACAATCCGCAGCAACTCCCTGTTGCAGCAACATTTCTACTTCCTTAACTAATCCTGCATCTATCATGAGGTCGACACGTTGGTTTATGCGTTCATATAGTCTGCTGCGCTCCATTGTCAAACCAATCACATATGCATCATAGGCAAGCTCGCCCTCTGCATTTTTATTTTGAGAAATATGCTCTCCACCAAAATGATATACTTCCAAAGCTCGAATCACCCGACGAAAATCATTCACATGTAATCGCTTCGCCGATTCCGGGTCTACTTTTTGAAGCATTGCATGTACATATTCTTTGCCATGTAATTTTGCAAGCTCTTCTAAATTTAAACGATACGCCTCATCACTAGGAGTTTCATTAAATCGATAATCTTCAATTAAAGATTTTATATATAAACCAGTACCGCCAGCTAAAATAGGAACTTTATGCTCTCGATTGATTTCATAAATCTTTCGACTTGCAACTTCTCTAAACTGCGTCACATTAAACTCTTCATTCGGTGTTAAAATATCAATTAAATGATGCGTTATCCCTGCTTGCTCTTCCATCGTCGGTTTTGCTGTCCCAATATTAAAACCACGATAAACCAGCATGGAATCCCCCGAAATAATTTCAGTATTAAGCTTTTTTGCCAATTGGATACTAAGATTGGTCTTGCCGACCGCTGTAGGACCAAGAATAACAATTAATTTTTCTTTATGATTTACTCGCATCGATAACTCCATAATTTACACTACTGTATTTGCCACCAAAAATAGTTTCTATCTGCAATCTTTCAAATTCACTACTATGATTCGTTTCTTTAACCACAACACATTTTTTCGCGACCCGTCTCGCCTCAGTTAGAGATTCTAATGACACTGCACGATGGTCCGCTAAACAACGCATCGGCTGTAAATTTACACTCTCATGAATTGGTCTGCGAAACATCGGATCTATGTAAACGACATCGAAACTATTTTTCGGCAGTTGTAAAAGATACATATTATAATCCTCCTGCACAACTTCAATCCGTCTTAATGCATTTTGAAGTTCAGGCTCGTTTGTCTGATACTGTTTTAATCCCAGCTTAGCAATCAACGCCAAAATCGGCGATACTTCCAGACCAACAATTCTTCCTTTTTCACCAGCTATATAGCTTGCAACAATCGAATCAGCGGCTAACCCCAGCGTACAGTCGAGTACGGACATTCCTTCCTGTAACCCCATAGCTTGCACCATGTTGTCTATTTTTCCCATTCGTAAATTTTTAATACGCAATTGTGCCATATTAAGATGAAAAAACAATTCCCCTTCTAAGGTATGTACAACCAACCCTCGTTTACTTACGACAAGAATAGTCTCTACCTTACACGATTTACGTAATGTTGCAATAGAAAAATTTTCACGCGACACAAATACAGCATGCAGGGTCTTTGCAACCTCTTGCGCTTTTACAACTTGCTCTAGTGTTGTTTTTTGTCCTGTAGTCACAATTATATCCATCATTCCCTCAATCATTAAGTCCGCTTAAACATTTTTGCCAATTCGCCACTCTCGAATTTTATAATTGACGGTCTTCCATGCGGACAAGTATATGGTAAGGTTGTATTTGTTAATTCATCTAACAAAATTTGCATTTGCCTAATATTCAAAAGATCGCCGGCTTTAATGGCTGCGCGACAAGCAGTAATTGCTAAACAAGCATGCCGTATTTCTTGCGACGTGGGCTGATGTAAGTTTTGAAGTGCCTCTAATATCTCACGAATTACAGCCTCCGCCTCACCAATCGGAATATCTGCCGGTATCTCTTTTAGACGCATTGTCATTGGACCACTTGCTTCCATCGAAAATCCTAATTGGTGAAATAAGTCTTGATGGTTTAAAATCAATCCACATTCTTTATCATCAAAATCCAGAAATAAATGCACCAATAGTTGCTGAGATGGGATTTCTTCTGTCATTTTCGCAAAACGATCATATAAAATCCGTTCATGCGCCGCATGCTGGTCAACAATGTACAATCCTTTACCATCGCTGGCAATAATATAGCATCGATCAACTTGTCCCATTGGCATTAATACGCCTTCATAAACAAGCGTGGATTCACCCCTTGATTCCTGCTCGTGCACATATTCGGCTGGAGTCTCTTGCATTCTTTCTGTCGGTACTTCTGAAAAACGCACCTCATTTTGCCGAATTGCTTGTGCTTCAGCAAAAGACACTGTATGCTCCGATGGAGTAATTGGCGATGGCATTGGAACATATTGTTGATGCAGATTTTCTTGCACGGGAAAACGAATCGGCGCATAATGCCTTTCTATATTTTGAACCGGTGCAGCAATCGAGTCCAGTTGGTCATGATTACGAATTGCATCTAAAACCGTTTTATATACCGCTTTAAAAATTCTGCCTTCATCTTCAAACTTAAGTTCACTTTTTTGCGGATGTACATTAACATCAATCGTATTTTGCGGCACTTGAATATTCATAACAACCAGTGGATATCCTGATTTCGGCAACAAAGAATGATAGGCATTATCAATGGCTTTCGCAATACTACGACTGCCTATAATTCGTCCATTTACAATAAAAGTTTGCCATTGACGATTACTGCGAATGATATTCGGCTTAGATAAAAAACCTTGAATTGAAATTCCTTCGTCCACGAATGCAAGCGGCAACAATCCATCACTTACTTTTGTTCCATAAATATTTTTCAACGTATCAAACAAATTACCATTTCCAGGTGTTGACAATACTAATTTATTATTATTGATAAATTTAAAAGCAATCTCTGGATTTGAAATAGAAAGTTTTAAAATAATTTCATGAATATGTGAGCCTTCCGAATTTGGCGTTTTTAAGAATTTCTTTCGTGCAGGCGTATTGAAAAATAAATCCTCAACTTTGACAGTCGTGCCAATATTTCCACCAGCCTCACGTGTCTCCGACATTTTCCCACCATGAATTTCAACTAGTGTTGCGAACTCACTTTCTTTTAACCGCGTTAGCAGGCTAAATTTAGATACCGAAGCAATCGTTGGCAACGCTTCACCACGGAATCCCAATGTATGAATTGTTGTCAAATCACCCGCGTTTTTTATTTTACTCGTTGCATGCCGAAGGACTGCCAGTTGGGCATCTTCATGACTCATCCCATCACCATTATCCGTGACGCGCATAAAACTTATACCACCGGACATAATTTCAACTTCAATTTTTGTGCTGCCAGCATCAATCGCATTTTCAATTAATTCTTTAACCACAGCAGACGGCCTTTCAACAACTTCGCCGGCAGCAATCTTATTCGCGGTTGTTTCATCTAACACACGGATCATAGTGCTCATAATTTACCAGCCTCTCCTTTCGCTTGATTTTGCAATTGATATAAAATATTCATTGCCTCTAGCGGTGTCATGCTCATAAGATCTAAGGTCAAAATTTGTTCACTTAATCCAGAAGCAAATAAAGATGACATTCCTTCATCTTTTTGCTTACTTTTATAATTTTCCTCTTTGCCGATTTGTTTTTCTTCCTGCTTTATTTCTATTTTTTGCTCAATTGTCTCGATTTGCGTTGCAGCAATATGAGTTGCTGTAACATGTTGATTTTCTAGTTCTGTTAAAATCTTTTTTGCACGTTCAGTTACAATTTTGGGCAGACCAGCTAATTTCGCAACATGAATCCCGTAACTTTTATCCGCTCCACCAGCAACAATTCTACGCAAAAAAACAACTTCACTCCCGCGTTCCTTGACAGCAACACAATAATTTTTAATCCCTTCAGCGTAATCCTCTAAATCGGTCAATTCATGATAATGTGTTGCAAATAAGGTTTTCGCACCAATTTTATCATGCACATGCTCAATCACCGCACGTGCAATGCTCATTCCATCAAATGTGCTTGTTCCGCGTCCGATTTCATCGAGAATAATTAAACTGCGCTTTGTCGCAAATTTTAAAATCTGCGCAACCTCATTCATCTCAACCATAAAAGTACTTTGACCACTCACTAAATCATCGCTTGCACCAATACGTGTAAATATACGATCGACAGGGCTAATTGTTGCCTCACGCACAGGAATAAAACTGCCGACTTGTGCCATTAAAGTCAACAACGCCACTTGCCGCATATAGGTAGACTTACCAGCCATATTAGGACCCGTAATTACCATAACTTCACTATCCATATGATTTAATTCTGTATCATTTGGGACAAACATTTCTCGATTTAAAATTCGCTCCACTAAAGGATGACGTCCGTCTTTTATGATGATTTCACCCTGCGTAGAAATTGTCGGTTTTGTATAATTATAACGACTTGCCGCCTCACTTAAACTAAGCAATGTGTCCACAATCGCCACTTGATGCGCTGTTTGCTGAATGCTACTGATCTTCGTTTTAATTTGATCACGAATTTGAATAAACAGTTGATATTCTAAACCAACTATTTTCTCCTGCGCGCCCAAAATTTTTGTTTCAAACTCTTTTAGATCCGGTGTAATGTATCGCTCAGCATTTGCAAGCGTTTGTTTACGAATATAATAATCTGGAACTGCACTTGTATTTGAATGCGTAACTTCAATATAATAACCAAACACCTTGTTGTAACCGATTTTCAACGATTTAATTCCCGTTGATTCTTTTTCTTTTTGCTCCATGTCTTGCAACATCTTACGGCTATCTTTTGCAATGATACGCAGCTCATCCAGATCTTTATCATAACCTTCTTTGATGATGCCCCCATCCCGCAAAGAAATGCCGGGTGTATCAACAATCGCACGATCCAATAAATCAACAGTTTCTTGATAAGTATATATTTTTTGATACGCAGATTTTAATAAGCTTGTTTTGCTATGTACAAGCTCATTTTTAATTTTTGGCAAACTAGCTAAAGATAGTTTTAATGATACCAAATCACGTGCATTTGCCGTTCCTACTTCAATACGTGTAATTAATCTTTCAAAATCATAAATTTCTTTTAACTCTTCCCTTAAATTCTCACGCATACTAAAATCATCGACAAGTTCAGCAATTGTCTCTTGACGTTCTTTAATTTTTGCAATATTAAGCAACGGGTATTCCAGCCATTTTTTTAATAATCGACTCCCCATTGCCGTATGTGTAAAATCCAGTACGCCTAATAAAGTATCTTTCTTACCGCCATCACGCAGATTTCGTGTAATTTCTAAATTACGTAATGTATAAGTATCGATAATCAAGTTTTCACTTTCATCTAAATATGTAAGTTGATTCAGATGTGTTAGATCTGTCTTTATTGTTTGATGTAAATATTCTAATAAAGTACCTACCGCTTGCTTTGCTATCATTACATTCGGCTGTTCGTCAACTTTAAAATGCTCGTCTAAGAAATTCTCTGCTGCCGCAGCAGGCTCATGAATTTCAGTAAAACTACAATTGCCTAAACGAAGATTTACAAATTCTTTTAACTCTGCTTGATAAGCAAATTGCCCCACAATCATAATTTCCGGTGGCATTAAACGATATAATTGGTCAAATAAATTTTGTTTGCCACTCTTCGCTTCATAGAGACCATAAAAACACTCACCTGTTGAAACATCCGATCCTGCCAAAACAATTTGTGCACCATCTTGATAAATAAGCGCAATATACTGATTTGTTGCGTCAGTCAATACAGATTCTGAAAGCACAGTCCCAGGCGTAATAATTTTAATCACTTCACGTTTGACTAAACCTTTACTTGACTTTACATCTCCAGTTTGCTCGCAGATGGCAACTTTGTACCCTTTATGGATCAACTTTATAATGTAAGTTTCGGCCGCATGATAGGGAATCCCGCACATTGGAATACGCGCTGGCTGCCCCGCATCACGCCCAGTTAGTGTTATTTCTAATTCGCGAGATGCCAATTCAGCATCTTCAAAAAACATTTCATAAAAATCGCCTAGCCTAAAAAATAAAATTTCATTAGGATGGCGACGCTTAATTTCTTTATATTGCTCGATCATTGGAGTATGTGTTATCGCCATGTTTTCTCTCCTTCAGCTGATTGCTATTTTACAAGCGTTCCTTTTAATACCCAAGTTTGCGCATGTATGATTTTAATTTTTAATAATTGTCCGACTTCCTCTGTTCCTTCTTTTTTCCAAAGAACAATTTTATTTGTTCTCGTCCGACCAGAAAGAACTGCATCATCGGTACGACTCACGCCTTCAACCATAACTTCCAAGACTTGTCCTTCATGCTGCTGATTGATTTCTAAACTAATCTGGTTTTGAACTTCCATTAGCTGCTGTAAACGGGTTTTTTTTACTTCTGTAGGTACTTGTGCCTCCATTGTAGCAGCCGGTGTACCAGACCGTTTAGAATATAAAAAAGTATATGCAACATCATAACGAATTTCTTTCAGAAATTCTAAAGTCTCTTCAAAATCCTCGTTGGTTTCCCCGGGAAAACCAACGATTAAATCCGTACTTATACTTGCATTCGGCACATTTGCACGAATTTTTTTCACAAGCTCGCGATAATATGAAATTGTATATCCACGGTTCATTGCTTTTAAAATTTTATCACTTCCATATTGCACTGGCAAATGAAAATGCTCACAAATATGCTTACTATTTTTAATGACTTCAATTGCTTTATCGCTTAAATCGCGAGGATGGCTTGTCATATAGCGCACTCTTTCAATTCCAGGAACTTGGTCTGCCGCTGCTAACAAATCTGCAAAATCTACTTCCTGGCTATCTTTCCCATAAGAATTTACATTTTGCCCTAGTAGAGTGATTTCTTTAAATCCTTCACTTACAACTTTCTCTATTTCCTTTATAATATCACGTAATGGTCTACTGCGCTCTCTGCCACGGACATAAGGAACAATACAATACGTACAGAAATTATTACAGCCATACATAATTGGAACCCACGTCGAAATGCTTCCATTGCGTTCTGTTGGAACTTCACTCGGCATTTCCTGATCTCCATTTGACATTGAAATAACCTTGCCGTTTGAAGTTTCTACTTCTTCAATTACCCTTGCCAACTCATGGACTTGGTTTGTCCCCATGACAAAATCCACATGCGGTGCTTTTTTAAATATCGCTTCGCTATCCTTTTGTGCCATACAACCCGCAATCCCAATGATTAGATCCGAATTCTCCGTTTTCAACCGTTTTAAATCACCAATTTTGCCATATATTTTATTCTCAGCACTCTCACGAACACAACAAGTATTCAAAAAGATCAAATCTGCTTCTTCCATAATTTCCGTTTTTTCATACCCCATGGCCTTTAACTGCCCGGCCAAGCGTTCAGAATCATTTGCATTCATTTGACATCCGTAGGTAATGGAAAAGAAGGTTTTCTTTTTCCCTGTTTGTTTTTCAAACGCATTATTTTGTTCTTTCAATCTATCTATCGATCCTTGATTTATCATATTAATTTCGTTTCCTCCAAAAGTCAGTTAATGTTTATATTATAACTTATTCTTCATGTTTATAGCAAAATAATAAATGAATTCTTTCTACTTTCTTCCCATGTATTTTTTAATAGATTTACCTTCGCATCTCTAATGCATATCGTTCTTTAATTCTCCAATTTCTCCAGATGAGCATGATAATAATATACGATTTTAACCATAAAAAAATAGGCCATAAGTTCTGCTAACTCTTCTATAATCTGTCCTTGTACTTCATTAAGAAGTACACCTTTTTCTCCTAATACGGAAAAAATGATATTACAAATGATTAAAACGATATATATCACCGGAACTGCTACCTGCACGACTTTTTCCCAACGCACATTGTAAACTAAAGCGAGCAAAACCCCCACAATAAATAGCAGAATTCCAAGTCGTATAAGCATATGATAAGGAATTTGGTCCATTGCAATAAATGTCGGCCCTGCTTTGGTCATATTTGTTTGAAAAAAAACACGTCCCCAACTCAACTCTCGTCCTATTAGCAAAGCAAAAAAGCTAGCAATCGATAAATACTGCATTTTTTCATTACGCGCAACGGATTTTTTATAAAAATAAAAATTCATACATAATCCTATTGCTAACACACCAACCTGTGCATTTTCTAAAATTCCATTTTCCCACCCCCACTGCATTGGCAATACTTTTGCCAGCGGAAGAATTGCAAAGAATCCAACAACCCCAGTCAAACTAACTATATCTAGACTCTTATCAAATAAAAGCTCTTCAAACTTAAGCATTTTCTTTTCCTTCTTTCAAAATGGTAAACAGTTGTGTACAGTACACATTTATTTACCATTCTATACATTTTATCAGATTCCTGCGAAAATGTAGAAGGAATAAATATTTTTATACTTATAACAAATGCCCACCCCATGATTATGAGGCAGGCATTTTATTTTTATAAACGTTTTATGGTTATGTTTTTATGCACCAATCGTAAGTGTTTTTACGATTATATTGACTTGTTTTACAATCATTCCGGTCATATTTTCAACGGCTATTTTAATTTCGTTTTGTATTTCCGTTGCAGTTGTACGAAGATTGGTTCCATATCGCATTGTCACTTCCAACGTAACATCAATCCCCTTATCTTCCTCCTCCTCACGAATACGTTTCACTCTGACTTGTGAAGCGCGACTGATACTTTCTTTGCTTGTTGCAACTTTGTTTACAATCGCAACAATTGCCGAATCATCAATCAGAAGTTTTCCATAATAACTAAAAATAGGACGAACAATAGATTTTTCACCTAATCTTCGACGCTTAGCCTGTGGTTTTTTGAAAAAGCTCTCCAACGGATCAATAAGATAGCCGGAAAAATGAGGTTTCAGCTCAATCGTTGGCACAGGAATAATATGTTTCCCTTCTTTTAATCGGCAATCACGTGCTTTTTCTATTTCCTCTTTTGTCGCAATATCTTCAATCCTAATCACTTTTTTTATTGCAGAAAAGCCTAAAATTTTTGCAATTTTATGCACCATATTTTCCGAAGTGCCCAATACTAAAATGCGTCTTGGATTCATTTGTTGAATCGCTTGCTTTATTTCGTCGGCATGCCCCGGAATAGAAAAAATTGCTCTTCTAACTGCCATAATCTTACTTGCTTCTCTTTTTGCAGAATGACCAGCAATAATCTTACCCTCGCGGATTAAAATTCCATCATCAATAATTGCATCTGCTTTATATTCATGTGCCACAATTAAAGCACGGTGACTTTTACCTGTGCCACTCGGGCCAACGAGAGCCATCACTTCCATACTCGACTCCTCCTCAACCTGTAAATAACATTTTATTTTTAAGTAAGTCAAAAAAACTTTTTGCCAATCGTCGCTGTGTATATAAAAAATTATACTACATTTATGAAAAACACAAAAAGATTTTCTTACTTTATTATACAATGAAGCAACATTTATCGAATAAACTGTTCAGCATATGAATCGTCTACTGTAAATACGCCCAATTCGTTTGGATAACGCTTTGGAATTGCATGAAAATCCGAACCACCTGTGACTATGAGTCGATTCGTTTCGGCTAAAGCCTGATATTTTTGAACTTCTTCTGCCGTATGCTTAGGATGGAATACTTCTAAGCCATCAATTCCACTTTTTATTACTTTCCCTACAATTTCATCATCACCAACAAGCCCTGGGTGTGCAAGTACAGCCAGGCCGCCTGCATGATGAACCAGCGAAATAATTTCTTCGATCTCTAATTTATAATGGGATGCATATGCCGGCCCATCTTTATATAGTAATTGATCAAAAACTTCTCCAATACTTTCAAAAAACTTCTTCTCTACTAAAACACGTGCCAAATGGGCTCTGCCAATAGACTCTGCATTACCTGCTACGGCTAAAATTTCTTCTTCCGTAATGGCATATCCCAGCGCTTGCATTTTTTCCAGCATCGTTTTCAAACGTTGCCAACGAAAGTCCACAAGTTTTTGCAAATTTGATTGCAGCATACGATTTGAAATATCAATATTTAACCCTAATATATGAACTTCATGGGTTGGCATATGCGCACTAAATTCAATTCCAGGAATAATTATGATTTCTTTATTAGGATAAAGCCCATCCTTTTGCAATTGATATAAACCTTTGACCGTATCATGATCTGTAATTGCAATATAACGTAAACCAGCAGCCTTAGCTTGCCTAATAACTTCTCTGGGAGATAACCTTCCATCCGAAGCTGATGTATGAATATGCAGATCACTACTCATCTTATTTCCCCATCTCTAATGCGAATTGAATCAAAGTTCTGGTTGCAACTCCACTTGCGCCTTTTACCTGATAACCGTTTGCTTTTTTCAAATTAGCTGTACCTGCAATATCGATGTGTACCCATGGCACTCCTTTGGTAAAAGCTTCAATAAACATCGCGGCTGTAATCGTTCCCGCATTTCGTCCTCCAGTATTTTTCAAATCGGCAATATCACTTTTAAATTGTTCTTTATATTCCTCATAGTTTGGCAACTGCCACATTTTCTCACCTGTGGTTTTTGCTGCTTTTAATAATGCACTGCAAAGCTTGGTATCATTACTTACTACCCCAGATGCAACATCTCCTAGTGCAACAACACAAGCTCCTGTCAATGTTGCTATATCGATAATTTTAGTTGCCCCTAATACAGTTGCATAATGAACCGCATCTGCTAAAATTAAACGACCTTCAGCATCTGTATTATCAACCTCAATTGTAATCCCACTCATTGACTTAATCACATCACCAGGTTTCGTCGCATGTCCCGATGGCATATTCTCGCAACACGGAATTAAGGCCAACACGTTCGCCTTAGGCTGTAACTGCGCAATCGCTCGCATTGTAGTCAAAACTGCTGCGGCACCTGCCATATCATCTTTCATATCGCCCATGTTTGCGCTTGGTTTTAGAGAAATACCACCACTATCAAAAGTAATGCCTTTACCAATATAAGCCACGCATTCATTACTTTCTCTATTCCCTGTATATTTTATCACAATAAATTTAGGAAGTTCGTTACTCCCCTTCGCTACAGCAAGAAAAGCTCCCATATTTAAATCTTTAATTGCTGCTAACTCCATAATTTCTACTGTAAAATTATCAAAATGCGCTAACCTTTCCGCCTCTTTTGCCATATAAGTCGGCGTAACCGTGCAGGATGGATGGTTGACTAAGTCACGACAATGACAAACACTATCTGTAATCACTAACGTTTTATTCAAAACACGCGTTGCAACGTCCACCTTTTTTTCATCTAGCTCACAAAAAATTACTTGTCCTAATACTGCATCTTTTTTTATTGTTTTATAAAATTCAAATTGGTATGACCCCAGTATAACACCCTCAAAAGCTGCTTGCAGAGCAGTTTCATATGCAAAATTATAATTGAAATTTACATAAATACCAAGACTCTTTGCCTTCGTCTTTTTGACTGACCCCATTGCTTTACCAAAAAGATTCCGTAATTTATCACTTGTCATCTCGCTTTGCTCGCCCGCACCGATTAAGATGACACTTTTTACTTGTCTCGTTTCTAACATATGGAGAACATGAATTTCTCCATAGTTTACTGCATCCGGATATTGAACTAAAAATGGACGAATTTGTTCTTTCATCAATCCAGAAAAAAGATTCGATGATACCGCCTCTTCATCCAGCAACGAATTTTTAAATACTTGAATTAATAAAACATCTTGCGCGAACGCATCTTCTATTGCAGATCTCACTTCTACTGACATCATAATCCCTCCAAAGTGTATTACTGTTATCATACCATAATAATAGAGAAAATCAAAAATTTGATGTACTCTATAAATAATAAACCCTGTTCATTTGAACAGGGTTTATTATTTTTATAACAATTATCTTGGCTCCACAATTAATTTGATCGCCGTGCGTTCTTCACCATCGATTAATATATCTGTAAAAGCTGGAATACATATTAGGTCAACTCCATGAGGAGCTACAAAACCTCGCGCAATCGCTACGGCTTTTACTGCTTGATTTAGAGCACCTGCACCTATGGCCTGCATTTCTGCACCACCACGCTCTCGAAGCACTCCTGCTAAAGCACCTGCTACAGAATTTGGATTAGATTTCGCTGATACCTTTAAAACTTCCATGATTATTAGTACCCTCCTTTAATATTAAGAAAAAGAACTTATAATATAAATATTCTGTATTTAACAAAAAATTCCTTCTAAAATTATTATTAAATTTCAAATTTTTCCAATTATTATATCTCGTCTTCGCGAATCATAATCCGTTGAACTTTCTGTACTTGATTTGTTTGATCATCAATCATGATAACTAAACCACAAAATACATGCGGTCCGCTCGCAATATCAAATTTAACTGGCAAGCCTGTTAAGAATTTTTTTATAACTAAATCTCGATCAACACCCAAAACTGAATTCCAAGGTCCGACCATTCCTAAATCCGTAATGTATGCAGTTCCCTTAGGTAAAATTCTTTCATCAGCGGTTTGAATATGTGTATGCGTACCGACCATACATGTGATTCTACCATCTACGTACCATCCCATTGCCATCTTTTCTGATGTTGTTTCAGCATGAAAGTCAAAAAGAATGAGATCACACTCTTGATTTAAACATTCAATAATTTCATCAGCTTTACGAAATGGGCAATCGAGTGCAGGCATAAACGTTCTTCCTGAGATATTAGCAATCCCTACTTTTTTATTGTTTACTTCAAAAATACAATAACCTTTGCCTGGCGTTTGTGGTGGATAATTCGCTGGGCGAATTAAATATCTCTCATGGTCAATGAATTGAAATATTTCTTTTTTATCCCATATATGGTTTCCGGAAGTTACAACGTCAACCCCAGAATTATAAATTTCATCTAAAGTTTTTTTTGTTATACCTACCCCCCCTGCGGAATTTTCTCCATTTGCTATGATTAAATTCAATTGATATTTTGTTTTTAAAGCAGGAATATATTGCGTAACTGCTTGCCTGCCTATTTTTCCATATATATCACCAATCATCAGTATATTCAAGAGCCATAGCCTCCAAAAACTATTTATTAAAAATCATGACGCGTCCTTCTTCACGTATACCAATCAAATTACTCGCCATCTGATTGATTTTTACGTTGCCTATCATATTATCAATAAAATCTTCTTGAAATATACCATCTTCTTCCGTTGGTGTTGCATTTCCATCCGTAACAAGTGATTCACTAAAACATTCTTTCATTAGCGTACTAATCAAAGCAAATTCACCTTTCGACAAAGTATCCATATCTCTAAAAACTCTAATAAATGCAACTCCTTCATAACTGTCCATCTGTATATCAATCGTATTTGCTTTGAGTTCTTCAAGCACATGATATGTTAATACACTTTGTAATAGTTTGGTTTTGATCATCAGAAATTCTTCACCAGATGGTATTTTATTTAATACAAATGTCATTTTCAATAAATTATTCATAGGATCAAAATTAATTGTACCAATTTCTGGGTAGCACACCAGTATAGATACTAATAAATTCACACCATCCGTATTTAATTTCTCTTCCTGTTCTAAGTTCATCATAAACACCACCCAATAATGTTGCATAACAACGATAAAATATAATCTACAACTCTAATTCGCTGTATTTGATTCAATTCCCTTCAAGCTTATATAAAATATTAAAAACGACCTTGTAGTTACAAGGTCGTTCATTTTGCCAATTTATTTTGCATAATCAACTGCACGTGTTTCACGTATTACAGTCACACGAATTTGTCCAGGATATTCAAGCTCACTTTCAATTCTCTTAACAATATCACGCGCCAAAGCAACGGACGTGACATCATCAACTTTATCTGGTTTTACCATAATACGAATTTCGCGACCTGCTTGAATAGCAAATGACCTATCCACACCTTCAAAAGACTCTGCAATTTCCTCTAAACGAGTCAATCGTTTTAAATAACTTTCAAGACTTTCACGCCGAGCTCCAGGACGTGCTGCAGATACAGCATCGGCGGCTGCTACAAGAACAGCTTGTACGGTCTTAAACTCTTCATCACCGTGATGCGCTGCAATCGCATTAATCACTTCAGCAGACTCACGATATTTTTTAGCTAAATCAGCACCAATTGTTACATGCGGACCTTCTACTTCATGATCTACTGCTTTACCCAAATCATGGAGTAAGCCGCCGCGTTTTGCCAGCATAACATCAACACCAAGTTCTGCTGCCATAACACCAGCCAAATGCGAAACTTCAATAGAATGTTTCAAAACATTTTGACCATAACTAGTTCTGTATTTCAAACGACCCAATAATTTAACTAATTCTGGGTGCAATCCATGAACACCAGTTTCAAAAGTTGCTTGTTCACCAGCTTCTTTTATCCGTTGTTCAACTTCTTTTTGCGCCTTTTCTACCATCTCTTCAATGCGTGCTGGATGAATTCGCCCATCCGTAATTAATTTTTCCAAGGCAATTCTAGCCACTTCACGCCGTACAGGGTCAAAGCCTGATAATATTACAGCTTCTGGAGTATCATCAATAATCAAATCAATTCCAGTAAGAGTTTCTAAAGTACGAATATTACGACCTTCACGGCCAATAATTCTTCCTTTCATTTCATCATTTGGCAATGCAACAACGGATACCGTTGTTTCCGCAACATGATCCGCCGCACAACGCTGGATTGCTAATGAAATGATGTTACGAGCACGCTTATCAGCCTCTTCCTTCGCTTGCTGCTCTATCTCTTTTATCATCATTGCTGTTTCGTGTTTTATTTCTTCTTCTGCATTTGCAAGTAACATTGCACGTGCGTCCTCAGAAGTTAAGCTAGAAATTCTTTCAAGCTCAGATAACTGTTTCTTATGCAATTCATCAATTTTTTCTTGACATTTATCAACTTCAATTTCTTTGCTATTAAGTATTTCCTCTTTTTTCTCAAGGGAATCAATTTTTCGATCAAGGTTTTCTTCTTTTTGAACTAATCTACGTTCTAAACGTTGTAAATCATTACGACGTTCCTTTGTTTCTTTTTCTAATTCCAAACGTAACTTGTGAATATCTTCTTTCGCTTCAAGTAACGCTTCTTTTTTCTTAGCCTCACCCTTTTGCTGTGCATCAGCAATCAGTCTTTTAGCTGCTTCTTCAGCTGAACCGATTTGCGATTCAGCAGATTTTTTTCTCGTCCAATAACCAATACCTGCACCAATAACGATCGCAAGTATTACAGATAATACTATTTCAACGATAATTTTCACACCTCCTCTGCTACGTTTTATTCATTTTTAAATAGAGCGCTCCACCCTACTTTTTTCTTACATACTCAATTGCTTCCCTCTGACAATTGATTGTGCTCTTTCAAGCAATAAAATACTATAAAATCATTATGGCATAACTGTACAAATTTTATTTTAAAGGTTTTTGAAAGTAGTGTCAAGCTAAGCTATTTTGTATATCCGAGACAAAGCCATAGAAGTTCGCTATAAAATCGAACTTCTATACATCTTCGTGATTTTCTTCACACTTCACATACGATGAAATTACCTCTTTAACAACAGCTTCTTTAAAGCCTTTACTATATAAATATCTCATCATAATTTTTACATCCATTGGATAGGGTGGTCTATATTTCTGCAAAAAAATTTTTTCCGCGACTTTTCTTTCATAGGTACATAACATCTGATTTTTACACTGCTCTACAAGACCCAATGAAAAACCTTTTTGCATTAATTTTTGGGCAATATAATTTAAACTGTACTTTTCTTTACGGCAGTATGATTCAAATAATGTAATACAAAGCGTGGCATCATCAAGATAGCCACGCTTTGTTAATATTTGAATCGCATCGTCAATGTCTTCCCCTGTATAACCTTTGCTTTGCAGTTTAAATTTTAGTTCTTCCGTTCCATATGCTCGCAATGCCAGGAGATCTACTGCTAAAATCAATGCTGTTTTTTTAGTCATTCTCCTGCAGCTCACTTTGTGCGGCATTCTCTTCCGCTGGAGTCGTTCCCGTCGATACAATCAATTTTTCTCTGACTTTTTTCTCAATATCTGCAGTAATCTGTTTATTTTCTCTTAAAAATTCTTTTACATTTTCTCTACCTTGTCCAAGACGATTTCCATCGTAAGAATACCAGGCACCACTCTTTTCAATAATCTCCATTTCCGTACCAATATCTACAATGCAGCCCTCATGTGATACGCCTTGACCATACATAATATCAAACTCAGCTTGCTTAAATGGAGGTGCAATCTTATTTTTAACAACTTTAATTCTAGTTCTGTTGCCGACTATTTCATTTCCTTGTTTTAATGTGTCAATTTTACGAACATCTAAACGAATGGTCGCATAAAATTTTAAAGCCCGTCCACCTGTTGTTGTTTCTGGACTGCCAAACATGACTCCAACTTTTTCACGAATCTGATTAATGAAAACTGCTGTAGTTCGTGATTTACTAATTACCCCAGTTAATTTACGCATCGCTTGTGACATCAACCGCGCTTGTAATCCTACATGAGAATCACCCATTTCGCCTTCTATTTCTGCTTTCGGAACTAATGCGGCAACTGAGTCAACAACGACTACATCAATTGCACCGCTTCTCACCAAAGCGTCTGCGATTTCAAGCGCTTGTTCACCATTATCTGGTTGCGAAATAAGAAGATTATCAATATCTACACCGAGCTTTTTTGCATAAACAGGATCTAATGCATGTTCAGCATCAATAAAGGCAGCTATCCCGCCTAACTTTTGTGCTTCGGCGATAATATGTAATGCAACTGTAGTTTTCCCTGAAGACTCCGGACCGTAAATTTCCACAATACGTCCACGTGGAACGCCTCCAACTCCCAATGCAATATCCAGAGGTAATGTCCCCGTTGGAATTACTTCAATATTCATTCGTGCCGATGCTTCTCCCAACTTCATAATCGAACCTTTACCAAAGTCTTTTTCTATTTGTTTCATCGCATTTTCTAAAGCTTTTATCTTATCAATACTCATATAATCCGCTCCCTTCATTGTCTTTTATCATTTTACAAACATTTGTTCGTAAAGTCAATAGTTCTTTCAATCTACAACTGAAATTCGACAAGCGTAGATGAAAACCTTTACAAATAGCAAAAAAGACTAAACTCCGGCTAAAAATAGAGTTTAGTCTTTTTATAAATAAATGATTAACGGCTTTTCGCAGGTTCTACATTGATCTTATAACCCTTCATTGTGTTCCTATGCATAACAGATAAAACACGTTCTGCAACATCTTCAGGCACTTCAACAAAAGTAAATCGATCATAAATATTGATGACACCAATAATATTACCTGGAATATCAGCTTCCGCTGCAAAAGCACGCACAATATCTTCTGGCCGTATTTTTTGACTTCGTCCGATATTCATAAATAATCGAACCATGCCTGGTGCGCCACCGGTATTTTCCATTTTTGAAGCTATAGCTGTATCTTCAGTTTCTTTTTCTTTAAAACCTTCTACAGATAATTTAATTGCTGCCGCTGCGATATCAATAGCATCATAGTCCCCCGATAAATCAGAGACAATTGTATGATAATCGGCAAATTTATTATTTTCCAAAGTTTTAATTAAACGTTCTTTAATTAATTCACGTTGACGTTCTAAAATATCAGCCGAAGACGGCAATTGCTTACGAACCAACTTTGCTCTCGTTAGACGTTCAATTAGCTTTAACTGACGATATTCACGCGGTTCAATAAAGGTCATCGCTACACCTTTTTTGCCAGCTCTACCAGTACGCCCAATTCGATGCACATAAGATTCATGATCTTGTGGAATATCATAATTAATTACATGCGTAATATCCTCGATATCGATGCCACGTGCAGCAACATCTGTTGCAACTAAGATCTCTAACTTCCCTTCACGGAATTTTTTCATTACGCGGTCACGTTGTGATTGACTTAAGTCTCCATGAAGTCCATCTGACATATAACCACGCGCCTGTAAGGAAGCAACAAGATCATCTACGCCTTTCTTCGTGCGACAGAAAATGATGAGTTTACCGGTTTCTTCTACGTCTAATACACGACATAAACCTTCAAACTTATCACGCGTTTCATAATAAATCTGATCAATCAAAGGTACCGTCAAATTTTCCCGACTAATGCTAACTTTTTTAGGGTTTTTCATATATTTACCAGAAAGTTTAGCAATTGGCCCCGGCATCGTAGCCGAAAATAATAAAGTTTGACGTTCTTCACTAGATAACTGTTCTAAAATGGCTTCGATATCCTCAACAAACCCCATATCTAACATTTCATCTGCTTCATCAAGAATCAACGTTTTTACATTTTCTAATTTAATGGTGTTCCGACGAACATGATCCAATAAACGACCTGGTGTTCCAACAACAATTTGAACCCCAAATTTCAATGAACGAATTTGACGATCAATGGATTGACCTCCATAAATCGGTAAAGTCTTCACACGTTTATATTTTCCTATTTTATTAAATTCTTCTGCGATCTGAATCGCAAGTTCACGTGTTGGTGTCAATACCAAAGCCTGGATATGACGACTGCCATCTACGATCTTTTCAATCGTAGGAATTCCAAAAGCCGCCGTCTTTCCGGTACCAGTTTGTGCTTGACCAACAACATCATGTCCTTCTAATACCAACGGAATCGTTTGACTTTGGATCGGTGAAGGTTCTTCAAACCCCATATCACTAACCGCTGCCAATACCTTTTTACTTAATTCAATATCCCCAAATGTAGTTATATCTTTCTTCAAATTATATTTCCTCCTAAAAATTAAAGTTCTTGTACATAGTGTCTTACAATGTCTAAAGCTGCCTGCGATGTACGATATTTAATATATTTACGATCCCCATTGAAATTATATTTATATACTCGACTTCCAAGACTGCCTGTAATCGCAATATAAACCAATCCGACAGGTTTTTCTTCACTTCCACCTTCCGGACCGGCAATGCCGGTAATCCCAATACCAATATGCGTATGAAATTTATGCAAAATTCCCTCTGCCATTGCTATTGCAACTTCTTCACTTACGGCACCCTTTTCTTGCAAAACCTCTTCTTTTACATGCAGTTCATCTTTTTTCACTTCATTGGTATAGGATACCACAGAGCCGTAAACATAATTAGAACTGCCTGATACATCAGTTAAACGACTCGTTAGCAAACCGCCCGTACAAGATTCTGCACACGCAATCGTTAATCTTTTGTCAGTAAGCAGCTTTCCAACAACCTCTTCCATATCACCATCGTCGACTGCAAAAATAAATTGACCAATACGCTTTCTTATTTCAGTTTCTACCTTACCAATAAGTGCTCTAGCCTTTTCATTTGTATCCGCTTTTGCCGTGATACGAACAATAACTTCCCCTGGTCTTGCAAGCAATGCTAAAGTTGGATTGCCTTGATTGAGAATTAAATCTTCAATTTTTTCCTCTAATAAAGATTCACCAATTCCAAACGTATTTAATACTCTTGATACAATGACACTTTCACATCCAAATTTTTTAGATAAATATGGAACTACTTTTCGCATGAACATATCTTTTAACTCATGCGGTGGTCCAGGTAAATTGATAATGACTTTCCCACTATGCTCAAGTACGATGCCTGGAGCAGTCCCACAAGCATTATCCAACACAAAAGCGCCATCTGGTATCATAGCTTGCCGAATATTATTTTCCGTCATTTGCCTGCCGCGCGAACTAAAAATTTTTTCAATATTGTCAAGACTAGGTTGATGAAGTTTCATTTCTAAATCAAATAAGCTGGCAGTTACTAATTTGGTAATATCACCTTGTGTAGGGCCAAGGCCGCCTGAAGTAATTACAATATCGGCACGCTGTAAAGCAAGTTTTAATACATCAGTCATTCGTTGACGATTATCACCAACAGTGGTTTGATAAAGCACATCAAGCCCCAATTTATTGAGTTGCTTTGCTAAATAAGCAGAATTGGTATTCACAATTTGACCTAACAATAACTCCGTTCCCGTTGTTACGATTTCAATAATCATTTTATTACTCCTTTCTAAATTTCGTTACTACATAAGTTTTTAAAGGCTACATGAGTCTAAACAAAAAATAGCAGGTATCTCGTGCCCCTACTATTTTCCTATATTCGTATCTGTTAACGTTACTTGCAACACACGCCTAATTGAAAAATTTATCAGTTCTAATTTGCTATTCAATTATTTTTTCACCTACGATATCATAAGTAAATCCCTGCAACATCTTAACTCGAATCATACTCCCAGGTTTACTGTCTGTATCACCCTCAATATATACCTGTCCATCCACTTCCGGTGCTTCGCGATAAGAACGACCATACGTAACATTCTTTTGCTCATTATCACGACCTTCTACCAGAACCTCCAGTGTTCTTCCTTCTACCGTTTGATTGATTTGTTCAGATATCTGACACTGCAATGCCATTAAATCATGGTAACGTGCTTGCTTGATTTCATCAGAAATCTGACTTTCCATATCATATGCAGGTGTATCTTCTTCATGGGAGTATGTAAATACGCCTACCTTATCAAAACGTTGTTCTTCCACAAATTGTCGGAGTGATTGATATTGTTCATCCGTTTCACCAGGAAAACCTACGATAAACGACGTCCGTATTGTTACATTTGGAATTCGATCTTTAATTTTAGCAAGAAGTGCAGCTACACTTTCTCTCGTATCCAATCGAGCCATAGATTTTAAAACATCATTATGTGCATGCTGCAATGGCAAATCAATATAATTGCAAATTTTAGGTTCATTTGCAATTAGTTCAATTAGCTCATCTGTAAAATATTTAGGATAACAGTATAAAATACGAATCCATTGTAATTTCTCAATCTTAACAAGCTCTTTCAATAAATCAACAAGTCTAATTTTACCATACAAATCCTTACCGTAACTTGTTGTATCTTGTGCAATCAAATTAATTTCTTTAACGCCGCTATTCGTCAAACGAACCGCTTCAGCAACAATGGATTCAATCGTCCTGCTGCGATAATTTCCACGAACCATCGGAATTACACAATAAGAACAACGATTATTACAACCTTCTGCAACCTTAATATACGCACTATATTCTGGAGTTGTTGTAATACGCGTCATCTTCTCATCATAGATCGTGTCTATCGGACCATCAATTACAACACGATTGCCCTTCAACGTCTCTTCTACTGCCTCAACAATTCGATGCCATGCACCAGTACCTACGACAGCATCTACTTCTGGCATTTCATCTAACAACTCTTGTTTATAACGCTGACCAAGACACCCAGCAACAATAATAGAACGACATTTTCCTTCATTTTTATATTCTGCCATATTAAGAACTGTAGTAATTGATTCTTCTTTCGCAGACTTAATAAAGCTACAAGTATTCACAATTAGAATATCCGCTTCGCTCGGATTTGATGTAAGCATAATTTGATGATCTGTTAAAGCACCTAACATTACTTCTGTATCAACCAAATTTTTTGCACACCCTAAACTAATAAAACCAGCCTTCAGCATTATTTACCTCCAATTTTACGGTCTTTCTTTCAAACGAACATTTTTTACCCATCGATCAAGCACGGCAGATTTTTGCTCTACCGTTAAATCAGAATAATTTTCAAAAAGTTTCAGATTTTTACCTGTAAACATTTTATATGCAACGGTTTCCTGATTTGTCGGCACAAAGAAAAATTTATTTTTTTGTAAATAAAGCTGTACATCATCCTGCACTAACCAATTTACAAACTGCTTTGTCTCTATTTTATTTTTTGTCGATTTTAATATGCCCACGCCCGTTAACATGTATGAAGTTCCCTCAGAAGGATAAATCATACTAATAGGAAAATTATCGTTGATATAACGAATCGTTTCACTCTGAACGGCAATTGCAATATCCACTTCTCCCATTCCAGCCATTCTTACCGGCGTTGCCAAATATTTAGCATATTGCACAACTTTAGGATGTAACTGCGCAAGTAGTGTAAATGCCTTCTCTTCATCGTATTCAGCAACTAAAGTAAATAGCAGGTTTGCAGATGCATCTGCGGCTAAAAAGTCTGTAATACCTAGCCTCACTTGATTCAAATTGGTAATATCATCCCAGCTTGAAGGAATTTTAGGCAACATTTTTAAGTAATCTTTATTTGCACAGATGACAATTGGATCATACCAAATTCCGACCCAGGCTCCCTGCTCATCTTTGAACTGACTTGAAATAATGTCGGTTTGTTCCGAAGAATAATTAGAAAATACTTTCGCCTTGGCAATTTTAACAAGTACCTCTTTATTCGCAATTACTGCATCAGCAGAATCGTTCATTGGAACTGCATCAACAGTAAATTTTTTTATTAATTCTTTTTCCGTCAATGGGATAAAATGAATCTTAACTTGGTGGGTAGTTTCATAAGCATCTGCCAAAATTGCAATATGTTCAACAGGCAGCGTTGTATAAACGGTGATACTTTTTTGGTTTTTATCAATATGATTGTCTGCATATCCAGCTAAATAAATATTACCTGCCAAAACAAGCACCAATAAAATAAAACTAACCAAAAATAAAGGTGTATATCGACGCATGATAATGCCTCCAGAATAAAATAACAAATCTTACTATACCTTTAATTCGATAACTATGCAACATAAATTATTATAAAACTATAAAATAATAAGAAATAATTATGTTTTTTTCTATATAAGATCAATCTTTTGCGTAATCAACATAAACTTCTTTCATTTGCTATTATAAGCATTATTAAAAAATTTAACAATATATTTAATAAAGCTGACCGCTCATCAAATCATAAACGGTCAGCTTTATCTTATCACTTCGTTATTTACGCATCCAAGTAGGAATATCTAAATCAGGCATTTTAAATACACCAAGTTTTGTCGGTTCTTCTGTCGTTAAATTCGAAGCAGATTCAGATACTACAGACCCTGCTGCCGGTTTTGCTGGTCGATCATCAAAGCCAGTCGCAATTACAGTAACACGTACTTCGTCATTTAAACTTTCATCAATAACAGAACCAAAAATGATATTGGCCTCTTCATCTGCAGCTTCAGCAATAATTTGAGAAGCTTCATTCACTTCAAATAAGCTTAGATTAGAACCACCTGTAATATTAAGAAGTACACCTCTTGCTCCCTGAATTGAGGTTTCCAACAATGGACTATTAATTGCTGCTTCTGCCGCAGCAACTGCAGCGTTATCACCCGTACCAATTCCAATCCCCATAAGTGCTGATCCGGTATCACTCATAATGGACTTCACATCAGCAAAATCTAGATTAATAAGCCCAGGAACTGCAATCAAATCGGAAATACCTTGTACACCTTGTCTAAGTACATCATCGGCAATACGGAAAGCATCCATCATCGAAGTTTTTTTATCAACGACTTGTAATAAACGATCATTCGGAATTGTAATTAATGTATCTACTTTTTCTTTTAATTTTGCAGTACCACTTTCTGCTTGTTTTTGACGTTTACGTCCTTCAAATGAAAACGGTCTAGTTACTACCCCAACAGTCAACGCACCAATTTCCTTAGCACACTCAGCAACTACAGGAGCTGCCCCGGTACCGGTTCCACCACCCATACCAGCCGTAACGAAAACCATATCCGCCCCTTTTAATGCCTCAAGAATCTCTTCGCGACTCTCCTGTGCAGCTTGTTCTCCAATTTCAGGTCTCGCCCCTGCACCCAAACCTCTCGTCAACTTTTCACCAATTTGGATACGTTTTGGTGCCATAGCATGAATTAAAGCTTGCGCATCTGTATTTACAGAAATAAACTCAACACCTTGCAAACCTGAAGAAATCATTCTATTTACAGCATTATTACCGCCACCGCCAACACCAATAACTTTTATTTTCGCAAATTGATCAAGATCCATATCTAATTCAAGCACTCTATGTTCCCCCCACAAAATCAAATATTATAAATTCAACATTTTTCTTAATTTACCAAAAACTGATTGATATACTTTTTTTTCTTCTATTTCTATAGTTTCTTCAACCATGAAGTTTTCTCCTGCATAACGCAGTAAACCATATCCTGTAATATCTTTTGGGTTCAAACATTCATCGGCTAAATCTTCTATTACGACCGGATTAACATGCATTGTAAATGTTTTTTGCAAACTATCAGTAAAATTATAAAGGAATGAACATCCACCTGTAAAGTAAATATTCTCAATATTACGATCAATAAGTTCCAAACTCACTGCCTCATAAAGAATATTGATTATTTCATTAACTCTACTATCAATAATATCATATAAGAAGTCATACTGTACATTCTTATCTTCAATATTTTCATCACTACAATCTAAAATGATATTTTTCCCTAATAAATCATGATCCAATTTGCTAAAATATCGTTTTAATTTCTCTGTATGCTCAAAATCCAATGTAAGCCCTTGCATAATGTCATGAGAAATATATTCTCCACCAATTGGCAAAGAATATAATTTAATAAATTTACAATCTTCGTAAATCATCATTTCCGCATTGCCAGCACCAATATTTATCAATAAATAAGATTTATTTTTCAAATGCCTGCTTAACAATTCATGCATACTGAAAATATTCGAAACAAACTGATGATTCTTTATTCCTGCAATCTGTAAAGCTTCAACTAACTGATGAAAGCTATCATTTGAAATGGTAATTAATGAGCACTCACATTCTAATATTGTCCCACTTTTCCCCAATGGAATGTTTTCACATACACAACCATCCAACCGATATTGTTTTGGAATTATATGCAACACTTTTGCTTTCTCAGGCATCGCCATTAAAATTGCCGCATTATTTACATGTTCAATATCTGTTTTGTGAACACAGCTATTAGGCAGAGTAATACTGCCTAAAGCAAAGTGAGAATTTAAATGCATTCCACTAATTCCGACAATAACATCGTCTATTTTACCATTTTCTGTTTCATTTGTACACTCAATTACCTGTTTTATCGCATTACCTAATGCATGGACATCTTGAATCTCACCCTTTTCGAAACCTTTGGATCTAACTACACCTTCACTATAAATATCAATATAGCCTTTTTTCACATTTGCTCGATACGCTCTTAATTGGAATGTACCAATATCAATCGCTAAAATTCGTCGTGTCTCCATAAAAACCTCTCAAAGTTATACATATTATGTACAATTGTAAATTCAATAAATTTTGTAAATTTCCTTTTTTAATAAGAATTTTCTTTTAAAATTTTTATTAAAAAAGGAAATTTACATGCAAAACGTAGCTAAAACAAATTTCAGCTACGTTTTACCATCCAAACTAAGTTATTTTTTTAAAAAATAACGCCTAATAATCGCTAAGTTTTGGAATATTCTAAGTCCAAACGCTAACATTGCAACATAGTATAAATCAATACCTAAACGATCTCCGATATAAACAAGTCCTGCCGCCATCAATGCATTTGTAAAAAATCCTGTAATAAACACGGTATTATCAAATTTCTCTTCAGCAGCAGCTCTAAGTCCTCCAAATACAGTATCAAGTGCTGCTAATAAGGCTACTGAAAATAATTTTGCATATTCTTGCGGAATACTAAGAGGACACAAACTCCCAATAATTAAACCTACAATAAGTCCCAAAATAGGCAATAACATAATCATTCACCCTCCTTTACAGGACGTGCATGTTCAAAGCGGAATGTCCCCTTATATCCAGGTATCGTTACCTCTTCTGCTTTTTTTATGTTAATCTGAATTCCCCAAAATTGTAATGTTTCAACCACACCACCACGCATTTTTAATGCATTTTCTAAATTCTTAGAATCTCCCAACGCTGTTATTTCATAAGGTGGTGAATAACGCGTATTATTTACTGACAATGTCGGTCCTGCACAACGAATCTCAGAACTCGCAATTAAACGCTGCTCATTAATAGAAATTGCCTCTGCTCCTGCTGCCCAAAGTTCATTGATTACTTTTAAAAGATCGTCATCATGAATTAAATATAAATTTGGATTTTCACCTGTTTTAGATTGACGTTTACTGTCATCAATTGTAACAACGAGACCAGGTCCTTTTAAAGGCGTGACCCCCGCTCCCATTTTTATATTTTCCATTTGCGTTGTTACAACTTCTTTATCTGAACTTTTTCGAAGTGCTTGCACTTCTTCTAGCAAAGCATCACGATCTTTCTCTGTTTGTGCTAAACGCTGCGATAAATCTTCTATACGCTGAAATGGTACTGTCGATCTAATATCTTGTGTTGTCCTAAATTGCACCGCAATCATAAAACCAAGTACGATACATACCAATGCAATTGCTGCGCGGCCTTGTTTAATTGGCAACATACCAAACCCTCCCTTAACTGCTCTATTTTTTGAATTTAATAAACGGTGATGCAAAATTTAGATCTATGTATTCGATCGGCAATTTTGTTTTCTTCAGCTCGCCTAAAAACTCTTCTGTTAATTTTGCCTTTTCTAATAACCGCTCATTCTTTCCAATTCTAATTTGCACTGAACTGTTTGTATAAGCAATCAGCTGATCTGATGATGTTGCATTTACCTCCGACATCTGGTTAATAGAAGATTCGTCTAAATACGAAAGATATTCCAATACATTATATAAAACCGCATGATCAACCTTATCTCCCACATAGAGGTTTTGCAAAACAATACCTGTTATCATAGGAACATTAATATTTTTGATATTTTTATAGGCGGCCAAAATCAAACCTGACTTATCAATTTCAAGAAAACCGTAGTCACAAGCAATATACGCAATCGGTTTACGCTCTACAATGTGAATTGTAATTCTACTAGGAAAATCCCGTGATACAGCAGCTTCAGAAATACGTAAATCTTTCAGTAAGCGTTCTTGAATCTCTTTTGTGTTCAATCGAAAGATATTGATTTTCTCTGGCACACCTGCAATTTGGTAAATTTCTTCCGTGGTCAAATATTTATTCCCATCAACTTTAATTTCTCCTATAGAAAAAGTAGGTGAAATGATAAAAGAAAATCCCGTGATTAATACGATAAATATAAATAATAAACTTAAAAATAATTGCTTTGAAGTCGAATTTTTCACTACACTACTATCCTCTAGATCAGCCATTTCAAATTCACCTCGATTTCTTTTTATAATCGTAAAAACATTATTTATTATACACTAGCTTACCATAATATAAAATGTTTAATTGATACTTTATTAAAAAAATTTAGACAGCATGAAATGCTGTCTAAATTTTACATGAAAAGAACTAATCTTTTGCCATCCATAATAATTTTTCACATAAATCCGGAAAACTTACGCCGGCAGCCTGTGCAGCTTTTGGCACCAAACTCGTTGAAGTCATTCCTGGGACAGAATTGACTTCAAGCACATAAGGAATTCCATCTTCACCCAGCATCAGATCAACACGCGCGATTCCACTGCACCCAAGAAGATCAAATGCCCGCAAAGCATTTTTTTGCACTTTCTTCACGACATCCTCATCTAGTGCAGCTGGCACCAGATATTCTGTTGCACCTTTTGTATACTTCGATTCATAATCATATTTACCTGAGTGAGGAATAATCTCAATGATTGGAAACGCTTCCTTATTTTCGTTTCCCCAAACAGCAACAGTTAACTCACGACCTTTAATAAATTCTTCCACTAATATATTAGGGCTGTATTTAAATGCGTTGTTTATAGCCGCTTGCAAATCCTCTATTTTCTCTACAATCGTCACACCGATGCTGGACCCTTGTGCCGCTGCTTTTACCACAACCGGGATTGCAAATTCATTGGTAATTTCATTTGCTAAATCACGTTTTAAATCAAATTTTGTATAAACTTTAGATTTTGGCGTAGAAATCCCACTCGCAACAAATAAACTTTTTGATGCCGCTTTATCCATCGCGATTGCACTGGCAAGCACACCCGATCCAGTGTACGGAATTCCTAATAAATCTAATGCACCTTGTAATTTTCCATCTTCACCAAATTTACCATGAATTGCATTAAAAACTACATCACATCCGCTTTTTTGTAACTGTTCAAATAATTTTGGCGGGTCAAGTTCTATGCCAACAGCATTATATCCTTTTTCTAATAATGCACCCAATATTGCATTTCCTGTATTTAATGAAACTTCCCTTTCTTCTGAAGGTCCTCCCATCAATACTACAATTTTTTTATCTTTCATGAATGTTCTCTCCTCTATTCCATATCCCGAATAATGCATGCGCCTAAACTTTGTAATTTCTTTTCTATCGTTTCATATCCGCGATCAATATGATTTACTTGTTTTATAACAGATGTTCCTTCTGCAGCTAATGCAGCTAAAACTAACGAAGCTCCAGCTCTTAAGTCTAATGCTTCTACAAGAGTTCCTGTTAACTTATTTACACCACGAACAATTGCGCTGCGTCCTTCAACTCGGATTTTCGCTCCCATCCGAATCAACTGATCTACATGCTGAAAACGATTTTCAAATATCGTTTCTGTTACAATACTTGTTCCCTTAGCAATCGTTAATACAGCAAGCATCGGTGCCTGTAAATCCGTCGGAAACCCCGGAAACGGAAGTGTTTTTATATCGGTATTATATAATTGATCAGCTTTTACCCGTATAAAATCATTTCCAACAGTAAGAATCGCCCCAATTCCTGATAACTTATCTAAAAGCGAAAACAAACAATTTGTGGGAACATTTGTTACTGTAACTTCTCCACGTGAAATCGCACCAGCTAAAATAAAAGTTCCTGCTTCAATTCGGTCCGGTATAACCGTATGCTCCGTCGCGTATAATTTTTGCACTCCATGAATTAAAATGGTATCTGTCCCAGCACCGCAAATACGAGCTCCCATTTTATTTAAGAATGTTTCTAAATCAATAATTTCTGGCTCACGCGCTGCATTTCGAATCGTCGTTATCCCTTCTGCTAAAACAGCCGACATCATCGCATTTTCAGTCGCACCTACACTTGGAAAATCTAATACAATTTCGGCTCCAGCTAATCTTTTTGCCTCTGCGATAATGAGCCCATGTTTCTCTGTTACATTTGCTCCTAGTTTTTCCAGCGCTTTAATGTGCAAATCAATTGGTCTTGGTCCAATCGTACAACCACCAGGATAAGACAAACGAACTTCTTTAAATCGGCCAATTAAAGCACCCATTAAAAAAATAGAAGCACGCATTTCTCGCATCAATAGCTCTGGAATAAAAACCTCACTCACTGCGCTACTGTCCACAACTAAAGAATTTCCTTCTCGTGAAACCTTAGCACCTAAAAGTTCTAAAATAGCAACCATATTCTTAATATCACTTAAATCAGGCACATCATGAATTATACTTGTTCCTGAACATAACATTGTCGCCGCTAAAATTGGCAAAGCAGCATTTTTTGCTCCACTAACTCTAACAGAGCCTTTCAAATGTACTTCCCCTGTGACGATAAACTTATCCATCGCCTAACCTCCTAGAAAAGTACAATCACCCCAAATTATCACATTTATTTCTCATTTAATTTTGCAACAAGCTCTTCCCCTGTCAAATAAATGTTACCAGCCCCCATTGTCATAACAAGATCCCCTGCTGTGACAAAATCGCTAAGATAAGATGCAATTTCTTTCCTATCTGCAATATATACAATATCTTTATGCATATGCTTTTCTACTTCGGTTCGGATCGTTTCACCCGAAACACCTTCAATCGGTTTTTCTCCAGCAGAATAAACATCTGTTAGAACAAGCATATCTGCTTCATCAAAGCAAACTCCAAACTCTTTACGTAGTAACTGCGTACGCGAATATCTGTGTGGCTGAAACACGCAAATCAAACGTTTGGGTTTTGTTTGTCTGGCTGCAGATAGTGTTGTGCTAAGTTCTGTCGGATGATGCGCGTAATCATCAACTACCCACACATCCTTCACCCTGCCTTTTGTTTGAAAACGACGTTTGGCACCATTAAATTGGCGAAGCCCTGCTGCCATAGATGTGATAGAAAGCCCCAATTGATCCCCCACAATAATAGAAGCCAACGCATTTAAAACATTGTGTTTACCAGGAATATTCAATGAAATTCTACCTAAATTTTCGCCATGTCGATACACTTCAAAAGACGTTCCTGCACCATTTGTTGTAATATTTTTCGCAACATAATCTGCGTCCTCATCTATCGCATAAGAAATAAATTTACGGTCAAGTTTTTTTGCAATATTTCTAATATGTACATTATTAAAACAAAGAACTGCTAACCCATCTTTTTGTGGTAAATTATTTAAAAATTTCTCAAAAGTTTTTAAAATATTTTCCATCGTACCATAGAAATCCATATGATCATTTTCAATATTTGTAACAACGGCGATTTTAGGCAATAATTTTAAGAAAGAACCATCACTTTCATCTGCCTCCGCAACCAGATATTCACCATGACCGAGTTTAGCATTACTTCCTAAGTAATCAACTTCTCCTCCAATAATAATGCTAGGATCACTCCCTGCATAATCTAACATTACACCAATCATTGAAGTCGTCGTTGTTTTTCCATGAGCACCCGCAATCGCAATACCCATCTGCTGATTCATTAATGCCGCTACAATGTCCGAGCGATGAAATATTTTTATATGCTTCTCTTTTGCTGCAACTACTTCTGGATTTTGTTCAGATATTGCGGTAGACACTACGATTGCATCTGCATTCTTAACATTCTCTTTTCTTTGCCCATAAAAAATAGTAGCCCCTAAAGCTTTTAGTTTTGAAACAATTTCTGAATCTTGCAAATCAGAACCTGAAACTTCAAACCCCTTTTCAACCAAAATTTTCGCAATTGCGCTCATGCCAGCTCCACCAATGCCGACAAAATGAATTTTATTAATACCATTTAGCAACAATTTTTCTCTCCTTTCGCGCATCAACAACCTTAACTAAATATGTGCTATATTTTATGCATAAAATATGCAATCTGTTACAATATCAACATTGTTTTGCCAGGTTTATTGCAAGACCTGCAATTTCGCTTGCAGCTTCTGGCTTTCCTAACGCCAGACTCGCCTTAGCCATATGCTCTAATTTCGTATCATTTTCTAACAATTCATCTATTACATGAATCAGACACTCTGCTGATAAATCACAATCGCGAATGACAATTGCCGCTCCTTTTTTTTGCATTATCATTGCATTGTATTCCTGATGATTTTCAGCTGCATAGGGATATGGAATCAAAATAGAGGGAATGCCTCTAGCGGTAAGCTCTGCAAGACCAACTGCCCCAGCTCTAAATATTGCCAAATCTGCAATTGCCAAAGCTTGTGGCATATCATACAAATATGGTTTAATTATAATATTTCCAATACCTTCCGTATCTATACCTTGCTTTTGCAGCTTTGTAACTATGTCATTATACTCATTTTTGCCAGTAACATGCAATAGTTGTATATTACTATTTTTCGAAAAATGTTTATGTACAGCAATCATTGCACGATTGATACTTCTCGCACCACGACTTCCACCCGAAATCAAAATTGTCTTTTTCTTACGATCAAGCTCAAATTTATAAATTCCCGCATTCTTATCTGCACTCATGACTTCCTGTCTAATGGGATTTCCAGTAAACACGACTTTATCTGGAGAAAAATATTGCCCGGCTTCGTTATACCCAACCGCAATTTTATCAACAAACTTCGCCAAAATTTTATTTGTAATGCCTGGAATTACATTCTGTTCCTGAATCATGGTTGGAATTTTCATTAGACTAGCAGCTAATAAAACTGGCCCGCAAACATACCCCCCAGTACCAATTACAACATTTGGCTTAAACTCCTTGATAATTTTTCTTGCTGTCCATACACTCTGCATCGACTTGAAAATTGTTTTAACATTCTTTACACTCAGCTTGCGTTCAAAGCCACAAATATCTACCGTTTTAAATGCTAGTCCTTCTTTAGGAATAATATCCGCCTCTAAACCAGCCTTTGTCCCGACATACAATACTTCACAATGATCCGTCATAGATTGTATTGTTTTGATCAAAGTAATAGCGGGGTAGATGTGCCCACCTGTTCCCCCGCCCGATACAATTATTCTCATGAATTATCCTACGCTCCTTACTACCGAGATTCCCCAATCCTATTAAATTGCACGTTTGGATATGTTAAGCAAAATGCCCACGCCAGCCATCGTAAAAATAAGTGCTGACCCTCCAAAACTTAAAAAGGGTAATGGAATACCAGTAACCGGCATTGAAGCTGTTACAACAGCAATATTCATCAATGCCTGCACCAATATCATTGTCGTTAACCCTGTAGCTAATATACTTCCATACACATCAGGCGCTGACATCGCTGTTCTTAAACCGCGCCAAGCAAACAAGAAAAATAACACCAAAATTGTTGTTGTTCCGATCAAACCAAGTTCTTCTCCTAAGATAGAGAAAATAAAATCTGTATGAGGTTCTGGCAAATATAAAAATTTTTCACGACTACGACCCAATCCAACACCGAAAATTCCACCTGACCCAATTGCATAAAGTGACTGAATGATATGATATCCGGTATTTAACGGATCGGCCCAAGGATCATGAAAAGCCACCAATCTCTTTAACCGATATGGCTCAGCTAATATTGCCGCCACAATACCAACAACACCAACTGCGGTTAAGGATGCTAAATGCCAAATTTTTGCGCCTGCGATAAAGAGTAAAACAAAAACTGTACCCGCAATGGATAAGGCTGTGCCGAGATCTGGTTCCTTTAATATGAGCCCAAAGATAATGGCTAACATACCCAATTGCGGAACAACACATTTTCTAAAGTTTTCAATCTTATTTTGATAGTTTGCTAAATAATAAGCGCTAAACAACACCATACTTAATTTAGCAATTTCAGATGGTTGAATATAAAGCGAACCACTTCCCAGCCACCGTCTTGCACCATTTACTACCTTTCCCATTCCCGGAACTAAAACTAAAATTAGTAATATAATCGTAATTAAAATAATAGGTTTTGCTAGTTTTCGCCATACATGATAATCGATATTCATCGTAAAAATCATCGCTAGTAATCCAAGTGAAGCCCACACAATTTGCCGTTTCAAAAAATAGTAGCTATCGTTAAAATTTACATTCGCCGATACGGCACTTGCACTATATACCATTACGATGCCTAGCCCCAATAAAGCTAAGACTGAATAAAAAATGATATAATCGGGCGAATTAGGTCTAGCAACCAAGCGAACTCCCCCCTATTTTAATTTATAAACAAGTTCTTTAAACGCTCTCCCCCGTTCTTCAAAACCATCAAACATATCATAGCTGGCACAAGCTGGTGATAATAATACGACTTGTGGGTGATTTGCTAATTGATTTGCTAATTTAACAGCTTCTTCCATAGAATACCCAGTTTCATAAATGTTATGAAACTCATTTGCAATCGCTGCTTCTTTAAATCGCGCTGCAGCATTTCCTATCAAAATGAGTGCATCTACTTTCTTTTTCACAAGTTGCATAAATTCTGTTAAATCTGTATTCTTGTCATGACCTCCGGCAATTAAAATAATATGCCCATCAAACGCTTCTAATGCCTTAATTGATGATTCAGGGTTTGTTGCTTTCGAATCATTAAAATACGGAACTCCATGAATCGTTGTTACAGGTTCTATTCGATGTTCTACCCCAGAAAATTCTTTTAAAACTTCAGCCATTGATTGAACATCAACACCAGCTAAAAAAGCAACGCCAGCTGCAGCTAATGCGTTTTCAATATTATGTCCGCCTTTTATTTTCACATCATCTACTGAACAAATTTTATAGGACTTCCCTTGCCAAACAATCATCAACTCATTAT
Organism: Massilibacillus massiliensis; assembly: GCF_900086705.1. NCBI lineage: Bacteria > Bacillati > Bacillota > Negativicutes > Selenomonadales > Sporomusaceae > Anaerosinus > Anaerosinus massiliensis. Next base: position 401,552 of record NZ_LT575483.1, read on the forward strand.
TTTTAACAAAAGCGCCCTCATTCAATTCCCTTAAGCGGCTAAAAAACATTACCGTACTTTTTGCCCGCTTCGCCATATCTCGTACTTTGTCATCATCATAATTCAGTACTAAATAATCGTCCTTTGTATGATGAGAGAAAATCTTTTCTTTCATCTTTTGATAATTCTCTAAAGAACCATGCCGTGCAATATGATCTGGAGTAACATTTAAAATACTTACTATATGCGGATTGAAATCGATGGAGGCTTCTAATTGATAACTCGATATTTCTGCAACTATGCAGCCTTCTGCTCCAACTCTATGTACCTCACTCGATAACGCTACGCCAATATTTCCACCAACACCTACTTTCTTACCTGTCTTTTTCATAAATTCACCAAGTAATGTTGTTGTTGTTGTTTTTCCATTTGTTCCGGTAATCGCATACATTGGCACTTTACATAAACGATAAGCGACTTCAATTTCACTGATTACCTCGACACCTTTTTCTATTGCTCTTTGTACCAATGGAACTGAAATCGGTACACCCGGTGACAAGATTAAATAGTCAATATTCGTTACTAAAGCTTCATCTTGAGCTCCTAATTCGACTTGTATTCCACACTTTTTTAACGTGTCTAAATCATATTTTTGTGCAATTTGTTCATTTGCATCACTTAAAATTACAGTGGCGCCTAATTCTTTTGCAACTCGTGCAACCGCATTACCGCTGATTCCAACGCCTAAGACAACAACTTTTTTATTTGCAAAATTCATTATTTATTCCTCCTGCTTAACTCACAATTAATATCGTTAAAGCAACTACACTAAAAAATACTCCAGTTAACCAAAATACAGTGACAACCTTGGTTTCTGTCCAACCAGATAATTCAAAATGGTGATGAATTGGACTCATCAAAAAAACACGTTTTCCTGTAGTTTTAAAAGAAATTACCTGAATAATAACGGATAACGCTTCAACTACGAAAATTCCGCCGACAATAATAAGCAAGGCTTCTGTTTTTGTCATCACTGCAACTGCAGCTAACGCACCACCTAAAGCCAAAGAACCTGTATCTCCCATGAACACTTTTGCCGGATGTACATTAAATCGTAAAAAGCCTAAGGTTGCTCCAGCAACTGCCATACAAAAAATTGCCAGCTCTATTTTTGCAAAATACATACATATAACCGCATAAGTAACAGCTGCTACAGTGGTAGTTCCAGCAGCAAGTCCATCAAGTCCATCTGTTAAATTGACGGCATTTGTAGTGCCTACAAGTACAAAAAATATCAATACATAGTATAGTGCACCAAAGTCTATATTATGTCCGATAATCGGTATCCAAAGATCTGTTCCGCGGCCCATATAATTCGTTGCAATATAAGCTAATGCAACCGCCATCATAATTTGACCCAATAATTTTTGTTTTGCCTTTAACCCTAATGACCGCTTAAGCACAACTTTTATAAAATCATCTAAAAATCCAATGAAACCATGACCCAAAGTTAAAAATAAAGCCAACCATACTTCCATCGTATTTCCAGAAAAAACAATCGTAGGAATAACCAAAGCAAACAAAATAATAAGTCCGCCCATGGTTGGCGTTCCCGATTTTGCATAATGACTCTTTGGCCCTTCCTCACGAATACTTTGCCCAAATTTTAATTTTCGCAGCAACGGAATGATAAGCGGTCCACTCACCATCGTGATAATCACTGCCATAATTGCCGCATAAAATAATACTGCCATAGATATCCTCCTGCTTACATCAACTCAATCACTTTTTCCATCTGCATACCACGTGAACCTTTTACGAGTACCGTATCACCAGCTTGCAATAAATTTTTTAAAATTATTCCCGCCTCACGATGAGAATCACAGGCGAAAACATGATCAATGCCATTTTTACGTGCAGTGTCTGCAATATATTTTGCCATCTGACCAATTGTCACTACAACATCAATATTTCGCTGCGCTAGCTTAAGACCAATATCGGCATGCGCTTTTACTGCAATATCCCCCAATTCTAACATGTCTCCCAGAACAACTACAGCTCTTTTTTTCGCGACTTCTTTTAAGGTTTCAATCGCTGCGGTCATTGACATTGGACTAGCATTGTAGGCATCATTAATGACTGTATATTGCCCTACAGTATGGATCTCCAAACGCATTCCACTTGCCGTAAAATTACACAAGCCTTTTTGCATATCCTTCGCACTTAAACCAAGGTAGAACCCCGCTGCGATTGCAGCAAGTGCATTATAAACATTATGCTTTCCAACCATAGGTAAAGTAAACGAATATTTAGTTCCGTTAAAACTACAATCAAATATAGTTTTTTCATCAACGATTTGCACATTACTTGCCCTTATGTCAGCATCTTCGGAAAACCCAAAGTATATTACAGTCCCGTTTGCCTTGCTCTGCATAGAACGCACATAGGTATCATCCACATTTAAAATAGCTACACCTTTTCCCATAGCACCGACAAGTTCACTTTTAGCTTTCGCAATATTCTCCAAAGAACCTAATAGCTCCATGTGCGTCTCACCAACATTTGTTACTATCCCAATCGTCGGTGAAGCAATTTTAGCCAATACATCAATTTGCCCAAATCCACGCATTCCCATTTCTACGACCGCAACATCATGTACTTCTGTTAAATTCAATAAAGTAAGCGGTAAACCAATTTCATTATTGTAATTTGCTTTTGTTTTCAGCACATTAAATTTACTACCAAGCACTGCCGCTGTCAAATCTTTCGTCGTTGTTTTTCCATTAGACCCAGTAATCGCAATCACAGGAATAGAAAAAGAATCGCGGTATAATTTTGCCAATTGCTGATATGCAGTTAAAGTATCGTCTACTCTTATGACTGTAGCAGAAAATCTTTCAAGTTCCGCTACTGTATAATCTTGGCTTACGATGATACCATATGCTCCATTTTCAATTGCTTGTGCGACAAATGTATGTCCATCAAAACGCTCTCCTCTAAGTGCTATAAATAATGCGCCCTCTTCAATTAAACGAGTATCCGTTACGACTTTTGTAAAATTCTGTTTTATATTTTTTAATAAACAGCCTTTGGTTGCAAGTGTCACATTCTCCACCGTAAAATTGAGCATTTATTTTAGCCCCCTGATTGCCTCACGAGCAATTTCTTTATCATCAAAATGAATCGTTCTATCTTTTAAGATCTGATAATCTTCATGTCCTTTTCCTGCAATAATAACAATATCTCCCGCCTCTGCAATAGAGATCGCTTGATGAATCGCAGTCTTACGATCTGTAATCTTTTCATGCTGCTTATCACCCAATACCGCAAGAACACCTTCTTCCACTTGAGATAAAATAAATTCAGGATCTTCAGTTCTTGGATTATCTGAAGTTGCGATAACTACATCCGATAATTCCGTAGCAATACGCCCCATAATCGGACGTTTCGTTCTGTCTCGATCTCCACCACAGCCAAATACTGTAATAATACGATTTTCTGCAATTTCTCTTGCTGTTTTTAAAATATTTTCAAGCCCATCTGGTGTATGTGCATAATCGACGATTACACTGAAATTTTGTCCTTCATCTACTAACTCAAAACGTCCTGGAACGCTCGTAAATGCCTCCAATGTTTCTCTTATCACTTTTTCATCAATACCTTCGGCTAAAGCAGCGCCGATCGCACCCATAACATTGTAAACATTAAATACGCCAGTAATTTTTAAATTTAACGGCATACTCCCAAAATCACCTGTAACCGTAAAATTTGCCCCGCGTGCCAAAACACAAATATCTTGCGCAATAATATCGGATTTTTTCTTTACACCATATGTAAGTACATTACATTTTGTTTGATCAAGCATCGCTTGGCTTGCATCATCATCCAAATTCACAATCGCATTTTTATTAGATTTTGCATTATTTTCATCGACCAATGATGCAAATAATTTTGCCTTTGCTGCAATGTAATTTTCGAAAGTTTTATGATAATCCAAATGGTCTTGTGTTACATTGGTAAATACAGCAGCATCAAATTCACAGCCAGCAACCCTATTTTGTGCCAATGCGTGTGATGAAACCTCCATGACAACATAATCCATTCCACAGTCAGCCATTTCCGCTAATATACTTTGTAAATCAATAACATCCGGTGTAGTGTTGTGAATTGGCAGCACACGATCTTCAATCAAGATCTGAATCGTTCCAATCACACCAACTTTAAAACCGGCAGTTCTTAATATAGCACGAATTAAATAACTCGTTGTTGTTTTTCCGTTGGTACCAGTAATCCCGATCATCCGCATTTTTCTTGCTGGATAGTCATAAAAATATGGCACAATAGCCTGTATGCTAGCTTTAACATCTTGCACTCGGATCACAGTAATATCATCGGGTACAACTACATCTTTTTCTACTAACACGGCTACAGCACCATTTTTTACTGCTTGCTCAATATAATTATGCCCATCGACAGTCGCACCGGTAATACAGACAAATAACATATTCGCATTCACTTTACGAGAGTCATGTGCAATCATTTCGATTTTCTTATCTTTTTCACCATATACCTGACATCCCGGCAATAAATCTATCATTTGTTTTAAATTTTTTTCCATTTCAACTTACCCCCTACTATATAGTATTATTACCAATCCTATTAACAATATATTATAAACTGTAAAAGCATATTTTTACAGCCTACTTCTTACAATTTTTCATTTTGATTCAATTTTCAAATAGCGAAATACATCTTGCATTGCATTTTTGAAAACAGGAGCCGCAATTTGTCCGCCATAATAAATCCCTTCAGGTTCATCAATTGCAACCATAAAAACAATTTTTGGCTTATCTGCCGGAGCAAACCCAATAAATGAAGCAATATATTTTCCTGGCATATATCCACCCTGACCTACTTTTTGTGCAGTTCCTGTTTTACCACCAGTACGATATCCCTCTACGAACGCATTCTTCCCCGTGCCATTTTCTACAACACTTTCTAAAATTTCTTTTACCTGTGTTGAAACTTGAGGAGAAAGTACTTGACCTAGCTCTTCTTTTTCAAAACTTTGTACCATAGAACCATCTTTATTTTTGATTTCTCTCACAATTTGCGGTTTCAAATGCATACCTCCATTGGTAATTGCACAAACAGCATTAATCAACTGAATAGGTGTCACTGCAACACTTTGGCCCATCGCCATCGTTGCGATATTAATTGGAGTAACCTTACTTTCTTTTATTAATATGCCCTTCGCTTCTCCAGGTAAATCAATGCCTGTAGTTTTACCTAAACCAAATGCATTTAAATATTTATAAAAGTTTTCAGCCCCTAATCTTAATCCAACTGTCACAAATCCGGTATTACAAGAATTTTCAACAACTTCTTTAAAAGTTTGACTGCCATGGCCACCATGCTTCCAGCAATGAATCGTTCTACCCTGAACCTCAATTGCACCAGAGTCAAAAAATCTTTCATTTACATTTACAATTTCTTCACCAAGTGCAGCTGCTGTAGTTAATATTTTAAAGGTTGACCCAGGCTCAAATGCATTTGAAATTGCAGCATTCCGCCAATTTTTCGGTGCATATTCAGCAAATTTATTGGGATTGTAATCAGGACGATTCGCAAGTGCCAAGACTTCTCCTGTATAGGGATCCATTGCGATAATCGTAGCCGCTTTTGCCTTTGTATCCTGCATGACCTTATCTAATTCCCGTTCCACAATTTGCTGAATTACAATATCTATCGTCAAATACACATCATTGCCGACTTGCGGTGCAATATATCGATGCATAGCATACGGGATTTCTCTTCCTTTTGCATCATACTCGATGACAATGCTTCCCCTATTTCCACGCAGGTATTGATCAAAAGTAAGTTCTACCCCATCTAGCCCTTGACTATCCAGCCCAGTAAAACCTAATACATGCGCCGCTATATTATCATTTGGATAATACCTTTCCCCCTCTTCCGTTAATCCAATCCCTTCTAAATCTGCTTTTTTTACATTTTCAGCCTGCTCTTCTGTAATTTTACGCGCAATCCAAGTAAAAGCTTGTCGTTTTTTTAATTTATTTGCTAATTTATTTTGATCTAAATTCAAAATAGCAGCCAGATTGGCTGCTGTCTTTTCCACATCATGTATTTCGGCTGGTATCGCATAAACCGATTCAATGCTGATACTCACTGCCAACTTTTGTCCATTTCGATCATAAATATCCCCTCGCCTCGCTTCAATAGGAATATTTCTAACGCGCTGATCTATTGCACTTTCATTTAACCAATGACTCTGATAAAGCTGAAGATATCCCAGACGACAACTTAATGCTCCCATAATTACCATAACAAAGATAAGAACCACTGCTAATCTTTTTCGAATCGTAACATGTGATGCTGACGCCAATCATATCTCCCCCAATTATAATTGTTAATTGCCGCTTTGAGAAGCAAAGTATACTTCTTCAGGCACAATCATCCCCAAGTTTGACATCGCCATATTTTTAATACGTTGTGGCGATTTTAATTTTGCATTTTCAAGCTTTAAACGTTCATTTTCACTTTCTAGTTGTGTAGCTTGAGATTTTACTTGAACTAAAGCATACCCTTTACTTACAATCATCTCGCTTCTAATCGTAGTAAACATAGCTAGAGCGGCAAAAACAGCAATTAAGATAAAACATCTTTTACGCAGTTTTCTATCAACTTGCGGTATGCTTATGGCAGCTTGATCTTGCGTTGGTTGTTCTTCATATATTTCAAACTCATCAAACTCAAGTTTTCTTTTTGCTAACATATATATTTCCTCCTATCTAAATTTAGAACACAATCCAACCTTTATAACTTTTCCGCTACTCTTAGCTTCGCACTGCGAGCACGCGGATTTTCATCTAACTCACTCACTGAAGCCACCATAGGCTTACCAATCACTCTGATTTCTGCTTTATGATTACATATACATACCGGTAGTCTCGGAGGGCAAATACACCCTTTTGCTAAGGTTTGCAATGTTTGCTTTGCGATTCGATCCTCTAACGAGTGAAAAGTTATAATGCAAATTCTCCCACCAACATTCAAATGTGCAACGGCAGTTTTGAATGCATCTTCCAGTATACCAAGTTCATTATTTACCTCTATTCGAATTGCTTGAAAAGTTCTTTTGGCAGGATGTCCACCTTCTTTTCTTGCCCCTGCAGGTACAGCCTTCTTGATAATATCGACCAACTCACCAGTAGTATGAATTGCGCCATTCACCCTAGTTTCAATCATAAATTTGGCAATTCGTTTAGCCCAACGTTCTTCACCATACTTATAAATGATATTCGTAAGCTCCTCTTCACTATAAGTATTTACCACATCAAACGCAGATAACCCAGCTTGCGTGTCCATTCTCATATCTAATGGAGCATCTTGCATATAAGAAAAGCCTCGCTTTGCTACATCAAGCTGATGCGAAGAAACCCCTAAATCAAATAAAACACCATCAACCTTTTCAACGCCTAGATCCCCTAAAACCCGATGCAGTGCATTAAAATTTTGATTTACAATATCTACTCTACATCTTGCCCCAGCAAGCCTTTCTTTTCCGACAGTAATCGCCGCCGGATCTTGATCAATTCCGATAAATCGCCCTTTCGGACTCAATCGATCAATCACACGCCTTGCATGTCCACTGCCGCCTAAAGTACAATCCACATAAACACCATCTATATTCGTCACTAGTGCATTGATGGTTTCTTCCATTAAAACACTGATATGATGAAAGTCCAAAAGTAACATTCCCCTCAATTCAATCAATTACTACATCATAGTATTGCAAAATATCAAATAAAATTTACATAAATAGCAATACTTTTATTATTTTATTTCTTATCAAAAAATCCTCTTTTTTTCTGGATTTTTTTTTATTTTTTTATAGAATAAGTCATTATACCTAGATATCTATTAACTTTTAATCCATCCTAGCCGCTCTAATAAAGGTATGTATTGAATTCTTTGACAAAAACTTTTAAAAGTTTGTTCCGTATGAAAAATAGGCACGCGCTCTAAAGCGTAAATATTGCTAGCTTTATCAACATTACCATATTTTATGGTGAATGCAGCTTTATATCCAGCTTCCTTAACAAATTGTGCAATTTTTAAATTGTAAGTACCCGTCGGATACGCAAAATAGCTAACCTTTTTACCAAGTTGATATTCCAACGCCTGTGCTGATCCTATCAACTCTTTTCTTATTTCTTCTTCTTTTATCTCAGTTAAAGATTTATGCTGCATCGTATGTGAACCGATGGAAAATCCAGAATCTGATAATTCACGTACCTGATCCCATGTCATAAATCTCGGATCAGAACTAATAAAATCAGTTACAACAAATATCGTTGCTGTAAAACCATATTTTTTCAAAATCGGATATGCATTTGTATAATTATCTAAATAGCCGTCATCAAAAGTAATGATCAATGGTTTATCTGGTAGAGAAGTTCCATTTTCTAAATTATCGATCAATTGATCCGGGGTAATCGTAGAATACCCTTCTTCTTTTAAATAAGCCATTTGCTCATCAAAATCTTTTGGATTTACCGATAAAGAAATATTCATATTATCTACTTTATGATAATTTAAAACAACCACTTTTGTATCATTTTTACATGGTTCCATGTATTTTGCATCCATTGATTTTGGCGCTGAAAGCACGATTGGCAAAACAACTAACATACCAATCAGCAGAATATATTTGTAAGAATACTTCATTTTGAACTGCTCCTTCTTATACACTTTATACCCTAAAAATATTTTTTATCATGAAATTATATGGCACAAATTTTCTTAACAAATACAATCCACTACAAAATATAAATCCGCCTAAACTAAAAACTTGCCCTAAATGTAATTGCATTCCAGTCTGTATCGACAAATAAAAAAAACCAAATAAAAATCTACCCAAACAAACTAAACTCATCCCAATTAAAAATATATTTCCCGCTAAAATGCTATGATTTTTGATTTGAATCCAGGTAAGTATGCTAATAATTAGAAACGTAACAAATTGCCATATCGATTGATATAAGGCAACTGGAGTAAAATATTCATACTGTTCAAAACCTGCCGGTCTAAAAGCATATTCAATATATTCTACAATTTTTCCGTCATCCGGCATACCAACCACAGTTTGAAGAACAAAATTTCCTAGCTGTACAATTGCAAGTCCTAATACAAAGGCTGGCACTAAACGATCTAGCCAACTCCATAAAGACACATTCACAATTTTTGTATAAAAATATAATACGCAAAGAAAACCTAAAAAAGCTCCATAAATTGAAAATCCACCACGGGTTAAAGAAAAAACTTCAACGAACTTCCCAGCATATAAGTGCCAATGCAAAACAACATAAAAAATACGCGAAAAAATAAGACCGACTGGTAATCCCCATAGCAATAAATCAAGAACTGGCTCAAATCTTTCATGACGAAAAAACAACACCAATCGTGTGATAGCCATTCCTGCTAAAATTGCCATACTGAGCATAAAACCATACCAATAAAAATTTAAATTTCCTATTGAAAACGCAATAATCCCCATAATTTCACAAACTCTCCTATAAAAATAATCACACGCCTATCATTTTACCTCCATATGCAGAAAAATGCCAGTATATTTTAGAATAACTATTATATCTCTGTAAAAAATATGTTATAATGACTTTTGATAAAAATTCAAATCATCATAAGGAGATGCTATCATGACTATAACAAAAGAAATGGGTATCCTTGAAGTAGTTCAAAAATATCCGCAAACTGTTGAAGTATTTCAAAATGCTGGTATGGGCTGCCTAGGTTGCGCTGCCGCTCGTTTTGAAAATATCGAGCAAGGTGCTGGAGCACATGGTATTGATATAGATAAGCTCATTGAAAACTTAAATAAAGTAGTGGAATAAGAAGAATAATTTTTTTCATAAAAGGGAGCATACCATTTTTGGTATGCTCCCTTCTGTTTTCTATGATAAATCTGCAAGAATTTTCTTTACAGCATCTAAACAATTGGATCTTGTATAATTTAATGTATCGCCTGAACGTCTAACCTTCAATTCAATTGTATCTTCGTTCACAGCTTTTGGACCGACTGTAATACGTAGTGGATAGCCAATTAAATCTGCATCCTTAAATTTAACACCAGCACGTTCTTTCCGATCATCAAGAATTGTCTCGATCCCCATCCTTTGGAGATTTGCATATAATTCTTCCGCAATTATCATCTGCTCTTCATCTTTTGCATTTATAGGCACAACAGCAACCATATACGGCGCTATTGCTACTGGCCAAATAATACCGTGTTCATCAAAATTTTGTTCGATCGCTGCTGCCATCGTTCGACTTACACCAACGCCATAGCATCCCATTACCATTGGTTTTTCACGACCATTTTCATCAAGAAAAGTGGCTTTTAACGCTTCGCTATATTTCGTTCCCAATTTAAACACTTGTCCTGCTTCAATGCCACGAGCAGTTTCTAAAGGTGCGCCACAATGCGGACATGGGTCCCCCTTCTCAATTAAACGAAGATCCGTTACGATAACATCTTTAAAATCACGTTTGGGATTTAAATTTTTATAATGTTTGTCCTCAATGTTCGCACCGCCGATTGCATTGCACATTTCCATCACTGTATGATCTACAACAATTTTTGCACCTTGAATGCCAACAGGGCTCATAAATCCAGGAACCCCACCGACTTCGCGAATTGCTTGATCAGTCGCCATAGTAAGTGCAATTGCGCCCACCGCGTTTTGCAATTTTATATCATTGACTTCGTGATCCCCTCTAACAAAAGCTAAGACAACTTCTTCTTTTTCATTTTGAAACGCTACTGCTTTAATTGTTTTCTTTATATCCACATTCAAAAATGTAGCAAGAGATTCAATCGTTTTCGTATCCGGTGTATCTATAATCTCTAACGGTAATGCAAGCTCCGCCTCTGACATTAGAGGCTTTAATTCAGCTTTCTCAACATTAGCTGCATAATCACAAGCATTACAATATACAATTCCAGCTTCACCAGACTCAGCAATTACCATAAACTCATGCGTATTGCTGCCCCCGATTGCACCACCATCAGCCTCTACTGCACGAAAATTCAAACCACATCTCGAAAAAATCTTCGTATAGGCATTGTACATTTTTTGATAGCTTATATCCAGCCCAGCTTCATCCTTATCAAAAGAATATAAATCCTTCATAATAAATTCACGTCCACGCATTAACCCAAAACGAGGACGAATCTCATCCCGATACTTATTCTGAATCTGATACAACATAAGTGGTAACTGACGATAAGAGCGAACATCACTACGTACTAAACTGGTGATCATCTCTTCATGCGTTGGCCCAAGACAAAAACTACGCGCGTGCCGATCCTTTAAACGGAACATTTCATCTCCATAAACATCCCAACGACCAGTTTCGTGCCACAATTCAGCGGGTTGCATAATTGGCATTGCAAGTTCTTGCCCACCTGCGGCATCCATTTCTTCACGAACAATCGTCTCAATTTTTTTCAAGACACGCCAAGCAAGTGGTAAATATGTATAAACGCCCCCGGCAGCCTTTCTGATTAAGCCTGCTCTTAGCATTAATTGATGACTTACGACTTCTGCATCAGCCGGTGTCTCACGCAAGGTTGGTGCATATAATTGTGTTGTACGCATTAAAACTTAGTCCTCCTCTAAAATTTTATCAATCTCTAAAAATAATTCGTCTACTAACTCTTCTTCTGGAACTTTTCGAATGATCTGACCTTTTCTAAAAAGTAATCCTTCGCCCTTCCCGCCGGCAATACCAACATCAGCTTCTCTCGCTTCTCCGGGGCCATTGACCACACATCCCATGACAGCAACACGAATCGGTTTCTTAACCTGATTTAACTTGTTTTCAACCTTAATCGCAATTTCTGCTAAATTGATATTACAACGTCCACAGGTTGGACAAGAAATCATCGTCGGTCCATATTCTTTCAGTCCTAATGATTTTAAAATTTGATTTGCAACCTGGACTTCAACGACAGGATCACCAGTTAATGAAATCCGAAACGTATCACCAATTCCCTGCGATAATAAAGCCCCAATTCCTACAGCCGATTTAATCATACCAGAATTGATCGTGCCTGCTTCTGTAATTCCTAAATGTAATGGATAATCAACCGTCTCAGACATTAACTGATAAGCAGCGATTGTAAGTGGAACATCATGTGCTTTTAATGAAATTTTCGTATCATAAAAATTAAGACGTTCCAAAATTTTTATATGCTGCAAAGCGCTCTCAACCATCGCTTCCGGCGTCGCTTTACCATATTTATTTAATAAAACTTTATCTAATGATCCGGCATTTACACCAATACGAATCGGAATATGGCGTTTTTTCGCTTCTTTAACTACCAATTCCACCCGATCTGCGTCTCCTATATTTCCAGGATTCAATCTAAGCGCATCCACGCCGCTTTCCATTGCAGCAAGTGCCAATCGATAATCAAAATGAATATCCGCAATTAGCGGAACACGAACTCCATTTTTTATCACTTTTAATGCCTGTGCAGCTTCCATATCCGGAACAGCTAAACGAACAAGATCACATCCAGCCTCCGTTAATGCATCGATTTGTGCAATTGAAGCTGAAATATCGTTTGTCTTTGTATTCGTCATAGATTGTACTGCAATTGGAGCGCCTCCACCAATTTGAATATCACCTATTTTTATTGCTCGTGTGTTTTTACGTACCATAAAAATTCCTCACAATCAAAACAATCCTTTGTATAATGAAAATTTAGTTCACTTAATTTAAATCTATAGCGATTTAAATAAAAATCATCCAAATAAATTCAATCTTATAATATCCTTAAAAGTTGCAAAAATCATCAGTCCCATAAGTAAAACAAACCCGATCATTTGTGCATATTGTACACTTTTAGCACCAAGAGGCTTCCCTCGAAGTGCTTCTAAAATCAAAGTAACAAAATGTCCGCCATCTAAAGCAGGAACAGGTAACAAGTTAATAATCCCTAAATTGATGCTTAAAAAAGCAGCAAATTGCAATAACGGCACAAATCCCATTTGGGCAACTTCACCTGCCATTTGGGCAACACCAATAGGACCAGCTAAATCAGCAGCAGCTCTGCCCGTAAACATTTGACTTAAACCTTCTACCATTTTCATAATGATAAAACCAGTATTTTTAAAAGCTAACCCAACTGATTCTAAGATTCCGGGATGATATGTATCAACAGAAGATACTACCCCAATTAAAGCACGTTTTGAGGTTTCATCATATTCAGGAATCATGCTTGCTGTATGTTCTTCTCCATTACGTTCAAAATGGACTTTTAATACTTTGCCACCACTTACTTGAACCGTTTCAACAAATTCACGCCAAGAAGCAATTTGTTTTCCATCAATTTCTATGATTTTATCTCCAGCCATAAGTCCAGCTTGTGCTGCTGATTTATGTGAAATCACTTCACCTAAGATGGGTTCATTAGATGGCGTCGTTATTCCAGAACTCATAAAAATAATACAAAAAATCAATACGGGCAAAACAAAATTCATAAAAGAACCTGCCAGGATAACAAGCATCCTAGCCCATATTGGCTTCGCATTATAAGAACGTTCATCTTGCTCTTCATCAGGATCCATTCCTGCAATTTTATTAAATCCACCAAGTGGAATAATTCTAAGCGAATATAAAGTTTCCCCATGTTTAAAACTTATAAGTTTAGGACCAAAACCAATAGCAAATTCATCAACGCGCATCCCCACCATTTTAGCTGTAATAAAATGCCCGAATTCATGAAATAAAACGAGTAAACCAAATACAAAGATAGTTGCAATTAGTGTAGTAGACAAACCTTCGCCTCCTGTCCAGCAAATTTTTATTACTTAGTATGTTCTGAAAGATCTTTTGCATACGCTCTAACCCACGCATCTGTATCATACAAATTTTTTAAATTTGGCTCTAATATCACTTTATGATATTCCATCGCATCATGAATAATATCATAAATCTGTAAAAAGGATATCTTACCACTTAAAAAAGCATTTACAGCAATCTCATTTGCTCCATTAAAAACACAAGGCATAGTTCCACCTATTTGCCCTGCCTTATAAGCGAGTTTCAACGCAACGAAAGTATCCATATCGGGCTCTTCAAATGTCAAATCCTTGAGCGTTTTAAAATCAATTTTAGGGAAATCAGCCTTTACACGATTTGGATAGGTTAGAGCATATTGAATTGGTACACGCATATCTGGCATCCCCAATTGCGCAATCACAGCTCCATCATTAAATTCTATCATGGAATGAATGATGCTCTGTGGATGAACAATCGTCTCTATTTGTTCATACGTTAAACCATATAACCATTTTGCTTCAATAACTTCCAAGCCTTTATTCGCCAAAGTTGCAGAATCAATTGTAATTTTCTTTCCCATTGCCCAATTTGGATGTTTCAAACATTCTGCCACTGTAACTTTAGCTAATTCAGCCCTTGTTCTACCCCTAAAAGGACCACCAGATGCTGTAATAATAATTTTATTTAAATTATGTTTATTTTCTCCCTGCAAGCACTGAAATATTGCACTATGTTCACTATCCACCGGCAAAATAGAGATTCCTTTTTCCTTAGCCAAGTTCATAACAATTTCCCCAGCAACGACTAAAGTTTCTTTATTGGCTAAAGCAATATTTTTTTTTGCATGAATTGCTGCTATCGTCGGTTCAAGACCAGCAAACCCTACCATTGAGGTAACTACAGTATCGACATTTTCAAGCGTTGCTGCCTGTAATAAGCCTTCTTTACCCGATAAAATTTTTGTGCAACCTATGTATCGATCTTTTAATCGTTTTGCGGCAGATGGATTCACCAATACTGCGTATTCCGGTTTAAATTTTTCAATTTGTTCTTCTAGTAATCGATCATTTGTATTCGCTGCTACAGCAATTATTCTAAACATATCTGGATTCTTTGCTACGACGTCTAAAGTCTGTGTACCAATAGATCCCGTAGAACCCAATACTGCAATATTTTTCATTCTATTTTCCTCACAATTCAATTAGTACAACTTAAACAGATGAATATAGTAATAAACAAACGGCACCGTAAACATGATGCTATCAAAGCGATCTAAAGCACCGCCATGCCCAGGTAGAAGCTGTCCAGAATCTTTAATTCCAGTCAAACGTTTAATTGAAGACTCTACTAAATCGCCAATTGTTGCAACAACCGCAATACATATTCCTAAAATACTCATATGTAATATCGAAAAGTGGAACAAGTGTGCAAGCCCTATAAGTAAAAGGATTGTACCTATAATACCACCTATGAACCCTTCAACAGTTTTCCCTGGACTAATCGTCGGACATAATTTATGCTTCCCAATTCTTGATCCAACAAAAAATGCAAAGGTATCACTTGCCCATGTCCCGACAAAAGCAACCCAGAGCAGCGCTCCTCCTGCAGAAATAGAACCAATCGCGGTCTCAATCATCACAGCATCATCAGTAAATCTCAATAATATTAAATGCGCAAACGACAATGCAATATAAAATATTCCGCTCACGGTCATCGCGGCATGATTGAGCGTAAAATTCGTATAATCTAATACCACTTTTCCCAAAATCATTAAAAACGAAATCGTGAGAACCGCCACAAATTCTTGGCTGTTGCCAATCCAAGCACAACTTAATAGAAAAACAATCGTAAGCATGCCAAAGCTATACCACAACTTTATTCCAATATTTTTAAAAGCTTTAAAAAATTCATGCCAGCCAATCATTGCAAATAAAATCACAGATAAACCAAATACAGCTCCACCGTAATTTACAACATATATCGTAGCTATAATTCCAATAATACCTGTTATGATTCTTTTAATTAACATTCTTCACCTTTTATGATGGGCTCTTTGCTTTTACCCCACCAAACCTTCTATCTCTTTTTTGATAATCACGGATTGCCTCATACAAATGGCAAGGCTTAAAGTCCGGCCAATTGATATTCGTATACCAAAATTCAGCATATGCAGCTTGCCAAAGTAAAAAATTACTAATCCTATAGTCTCCACCCGGTCGAATCACTAAATCCAAAGGGGGAACTCCAACTGTATCCAGAGAATCTTCTATCATTTTCTCATCAATAGCATCTATCGATACTCTATTTTCTGTTACTTTTTGAGCAATTATCTTAACAGCACGCGTAATCTCATCTCTACTACCATAATTTACGGCTAAATTTAATATCAATCCAGTATTATCAACGGTACGCGTCTGAGCATTTTCAAATTTAATTTTTAACTGATCGGATAACTCTTCAATCCGACCGATAAATCTTATTTTAATATTTTCAGCATCTAATTCATCAATTTCACGATCAATATATTCTGAAAATAGGTTCATTAAAAAAGTAACTTCTTCATCCGGCCTTTTCCAATTTTCTGTAGAAAAAGCATAAGCAGTCAAAGCCTTTATGCCGATATTTGACGCCGATCTAACAATCTCTTTTAAGCTTTCTACTCCAACGCGATGACCAAAGGTACGCAACAAACCTTGCTTCTGTGCCCATCTTCCATTTCCATCCATAATGATAGCAATATGTCTTGGTAATTTCGATAAATCTATATCAGCATAAACTTCCGCAGATTTATTCTCCGCTTCTTTCCTACCAATCCACTTTTTCCACATAATTTACCTCCAACATATGAACTTAAGAAACGAAACCCCCTCTAGCTTAAGAGGGGGTTTTTATCATGGAGCTAAAATAGCACCAACTGGACAAACCGCCGCACAAGCACCACACTCAACGCATTCTTCAGAAGAAATTTCATATTTGGAATCTCCTTCTGAAATAGCACCTACTGGGCAAGTTCCAGCGCAAGAACCACAAGAAATACAATCATCATTAATTTTATAAGCCATTTGTAAATTACACCCCCTTTCCCATCGTTGCTGCGACGATCAAATTTAAAGAACCATCGTTTCCCTGCTGCTGTTTTACAACATACACCATCGTTTCATCAAGAGGAAAGTAATCACGTGTAGGATATGTATATTGGATCGTATACTTCCAACCTTCATTATCTAACTTTCTAATGACATCCTGCAATTGAAACCCTACCGTATCCAATTTTCACACTTCCATTATTTCTTTTTCTTTACCAGCCATTACAACATCTATTTCTTTAATATATTTATCTATTAACTTTTGCATATCCTCTTGTGCTTTTTTATTTTCATCCTCAGTAATCAATTTATCTTTTTCAAGTTTTTTTATTGCATCATTTGCATCACGACGGATATTTCTTAATGCAACTTTAGCATCCTCAGCTTTTTTATGGATAACTTTAGCAAGTTCATTTCGTCTTTCCTTGGTTAGTTGCGGAATCGATAGTCGAATCATTGTTCCGTCATTGTTTGGATTTAAACCTAAGTCAGATTTCATAATAGCTTTTTCAAGTGCCGCTAACATTGTCTTTTCCCAAGGTTGTATCGTAATCATCCTCGGTTCTGGAACACTCACATTCGCAACTTGATTTACAGGCGTTGGAGTTCCATAATAATCAACCATTACTTTATCTAATAATGCAGGGGTCGCACGACCAGCACGTAGAGACGAATACTCTCTTTTTAATGATTCCACGGATTTTTTCATTCGATCTTCATGAGAATTAAATACTTCCTTAATCACTATGCTTTCCCTCCAACCGTAGTACCAATATTTTGCCCTAATGCTACTTTTAAAATATTCGTGTGCTCATCCATATTAAATACAACAATAGGAATTTTATTATCCATACATAAGCTAGTTGCCGTTGAATCCATAACTGCCAGTCCACGTTGAAGAACCTCAATATATTCTAACGTTTCAAATTTCTTTGCGTCAGGGTTATAACGCGGATCTGCGTCATAAACACCATCCGTATTTTTCTTTGCCATTAAAATTACATCCGCTTCAATCTCAGCGGCACGAAGTGCAGCCGTTGTATCGGTTGAAAAATAAGGATTACCTGTTCCAGCCGCAAAAATAACAACTCTACCTTTTTCAAGATGACGAATTGCTTTACGTCTAATGTAAGATTCCGCCATCTGTCTCATTTCAATTGCACTCTGCACCCTTGTATCCACATCAATCTTTTCTAATGCATCTTGAAGAGCCAATGAATTCATAACAGTGGCAAGCATTCCCATATAATCAGCTGTTGCGCGATCCATACCTTTCGAGCTTCCCGCAAGCCCACGCCATATATTTCCACCACCAACAACGACAGCAACATCGATATGATGGTTACGAATTCCTTTTATTTGCTGTGCAATTGATTCCACAACTACTGGGTCAATACCAAACCCTTTATCACCAGCGAGAGCCTCACCACTTAGTTTTAGAATTACACGTTTATATTTAGCTGTTTCCAAATACAAAACCCCCAGTATTTATTCATTCGACAAATCTTATAAATTTCCTTCGACTTTTAAAAAAGAGAACACAACGTGTTCTCTCTTATTA
The DNA here is from genome assembly GCF_900086705.1 of Massilibacillus massiliensis. Lineage (NCBI taxonomy): Bacteria > Bacillati > Bacillota > Negativicutes > Selenomonadales > Sporomusaceae > Anaerosinus > Anaerosinus massiliensis. The sequence goes on from NZ_LT575483.1 coordinate 420,071, forward strand.
TTTTACTGCAGCCATTACTTCAGCAGCAAAATCATCTACTTTTTTCTCAATACCTTCACCAAGTTGATATCTTGTAAATCTTCTAATCGAAATATTTTCACCAATCTTAGCAATTTTACTGTTAATAATCTGTGCAATTGTCTGATCTGGATCTTTGATAAACGGCTGCTCCATTAAGCAAATTTCCTTATAATATTTTTCAATACGACCAACAATCATCTTTTCAACAATGTTTTCAGGTTTTCCTTCATTTAAAGCCTGTGCACGTAATACTTCACGCTCATGATCAAGTACCGTTGGATCTACTTCTTCACGACGGACAAATAAAGGGTTAGTAGCTGCGATTTGCATAGCAACATCTCGAGCCAACTCTTTAAAATCATCCGTTTTTGCAACAAAATCAGTTTCACAGTTGATTTCAACCATAACACCAATTCTTCCCCCACCATGAATATAAGCTTCAACAACACCTTCAGCAGCAACACGTCCAGCTTTTTTTGCAGCAGCAGCCAGTCCTTTTTCACGTAGGAAATCAACTGCTTTTTCTATATTACCATCCGTTTCATTTAGTGCCTTTTTACAATCCATCATACCAGCGCCAGTTATTTCACGCAATTCTTTAACCATTGCAGCAGTTACAGTTGCCATATAAATCCCCCTATACTTAATCAAATTAAAGGTAAGGGAAGATTTCCCTTACCCTAATCGTTCACATATTTTATTCAGCTTCTTCTTCTTCAGTAACGTCACCTTGACGTCCTTCAATAACAGCATCCGCCATTCTTGCTGTAAGAAGTTTTACAGCACGTATTGCATCATCATTTCCTGGAATAACATAATCTATTTCGTCTGGATCACAGTTTGTATCAACAATACCGACAATTGGAATACCTAGTTTTTTCGCTTCAGCTACTGCAATTCTTTCTTTACGAGGATCCACAATAAACAAAGCTCCTGGAAGTTTCGTCATTGTTTTAATACCGCCTAAGAATTTTTGCAATCTTTCCATTTCATGACGCAATGAAAGAACTTCTTTTTTTGTCAAAACTTCAAACGTACCATTTTCTTCCATCGTTTCTAATTCTTTCAAACGATTAATACGTTTTTGAATCGTCTGGAAGTTTGTAAGCATTCCGCCTAACCATCTTTCATTCACATAGTACATGTCCGCTTTAATTGCTTCGTCTTTCACAGCCTCTTGTGCTTGTTTTTTTGTACCAACGAAAAGAATAGACTCACCTTGCGCCGCAACGTCACGAAGAAAATTATATGCTTCGTCCACTTTTTTTACTGTTTTTTGCAAATCAATAATATAGATTCCGTTACGTTCTGTGAAGATATAAGGAGCCATTTTAGGGTTCCATCTTCTTGTTTGATGTCCGAAATGAACACCTGCTTCTAATAGTTGTTTCATAGAAATTATAGCCATGTGGTGCACCTCCTGTTTTTTTCCTCCGCATTCATCATCTTTTGTTTTCACCAAGATGGCACAGTACAAAATTAGAATGCGTGCGTTTTTTTACACCGTCAAATAGTATACCATATTATAATTATGATAACAAGAATATTTTTCTATTATTTTATATTTAACTTAATTTTTTATTTTTATACATTTGCTTAATTAACTTAATTGCCCCTTTTCCAACACCAGTCTTTTTTGATATCTCATCCAAAGAAAAACCTTCTCCAAGCATATGAAATACTTCTGTGTTAATCGCTGATTCTTTCAGCATGATTTTAGGTTTATCTATGCACGAAGTTGTTGGTTCTTCCATTACTGGCTCCATCAATTTAACAGTATTTTCGGACAACTCTTTTTGTACAACTTCTTTTTTCTGCCCTTCAAGTTTTTCTATTTTTTTCATATATTGATCCAATTGGACAATTTTTTGATTTGCCTCTTCAATCAAGAACTCCAATTGATTTACATGTTCTTCCATACGTTTTATAATAACATCTGCAGCCTCTTCTAAATGAATCTGCAGCCGTGTCGTAGAATAATCTAAACCATCATTTACATTATTCTTTTTTATTTGTCGTCTAATGATCACAACCACCATAACGACCAATATGAAAAAAAAACCTACCATAGCCGTAATCATAAAACACCTCATATAGAAAAAACATTACATTCTTATATCAACATTTCTGCCGCGAATCGTATCAGTTACAGAATTTTCTTCCGTCTCTTCTTCCTTACGCTTTGCATTTCTTTTTTCTGCTTCTTTTTTCTCTCTTTCTTTCTTTTGCTGATCCTTTATCTTTTGACCTTCTGATTTTTCTGAAGTTTGTACTTGTGTTAATTTAGCATCAGATTGTTGTTCAAATTTTACAGCACCCTGTTCATGTTGCACTACGCTCTGTTGATCTCTCACATGCTGTATTTTTGCAACCTCTGTAGATTTTGGAATAATTACTTGCATATCTAATGGGCTAATATTCATCCATTCCACCACCTAAAAGTAATTATATACAGACAATATTCAACTAATATTCGCCAATCTTCACTTCGCCATCTTCCTCAAAAAAAGTACAATGCTGTGTTTTGGATTTTATTTGTTTAACAATAGATCGAACAATAATCTTGACACCAGAATATGTAATATCAGAAACTTTAATTTTACCCGTTTTTAAATTTTCAAATTCATTTTCAATTTGCTTAATTTTATCTTTTAATGCTTTCACCTGTCCAGCAAGTGGAAATTGCGACTTCGTCAAACGAAGTAATAATTCCTTTTTCGCTAAAGGGAGTTCATTAGGATTGATTGCCTTTAAAACATTCAAAGCTTTTTTCGCTTGATCTAATTCTCCTTCAGCCTTTTTCAATGCTTTTTTTGCCTCATCATATTGATTCAGGAGCATTGGATTAATCCCAACTTCCAATTTAGTGCTCGTATCCATTTGATTACCTGCAACTTTTACGAGAATTTCTTCTCCCGCAATCGCACTTCCACCCGCAATCATACCTCGTTTCCCCTGCACTACAATTTTCTTTCCTGCACTAATATTAGAATGCAATACCGCTTCGCTAATAATAATATCTCTACCGGCAGTAATATTCGCATTTTCTGCAAAACTTGCTTTTACATCTTCTTTCGCTGCCACAATACCACGTTGCATTCCCTGAATTCCAGCTTTTACAGTAATATTTTTTCCTTCCACAGTTCCCCCACTAATATTACCATAAATCTCTACATCACCTTCTGCTTTAACACTAAAACCTAATTGAACGCTGCCACGAATTACAACACTACCATTGAAATTAATATTTCCTGTAGACAAGTCTACATCACCTTTAATTTCGATTGTCGGTACAACGGTCATCTTATTTCCTGTTATTGTGAATTGCCCGTCAATTAAAGAAATAATCTTATGTTCTTCAATAATTTTAGTATTTTTACCTGTCGGTATCATGACTGGTTTTCCTGGCTTTGCAGCAACAGTATCACCAAAAATATTCATTCCTGGTTCACCTTGTGTATGTGGAATACGCTCTGCCAATACTTGCCCTTTATTTACAATCGTAAATAAATTTAAATTTTTGAAATCAACTCTGCCATGCTCCAGCTCTGCTGGGCGCCCTTTTGCATCAGTATCAATATACTTTATTAATTTTGCATCAATTCCATTTTTAGGTTTCGTCCCTCTGACAATCACAGCTTCAAAACTACCTGTCCCATTTACACCTTTTACTAATTTTTTTATAGCTTCTTCATCCACTCCAAAAACAATACCTTTTTCATTTAGCTTATCCATCACCATATTAAAAGTAGGTATATTCGAGTTTCTATCCATTGCAATACTTGCAGTCGCTTCCATTTTGTCTTTGCTCACATAAATATTAATTTCAGGATCAATATTTTCCACAAGCTCTTCATCAATCAAAGGATTACATATTTTAACTTCAACTCCATCCTTATTACGAATTGCCTTCGTAATAAGCTCAATATCATAATCCACACTTCCATGTTCATTTAATATTTTTGTAATATCTGTTAATTCGAAATCATTGCTCATTTCATCTTGTGGAAAAACAGTAAAGAAAACTCCATCTTCTTTAAATTTTATACTATATCCTTTTTCTTCACTACCCGTTTCGGAACATTCAAACTTCGTATTTTTGTCATCCATGCAAAATACCTCCCCGAAACTATATAACGAATTTGTTATTTGCATCAATATATAAAAACAAATTTTAAAATCTTTATTTATATATATTGATGCAATTTAAACTATACATTCGTTTCTATAGTAATATCTATTTCATCCAAATACTACTCTTCTATACCAAGCTAGATTTAATTCTAGACAAATAGCCACGCAACCGGAAGACTGCTTTCGTATGTAACTGCGAAATTCTTGCCTCAGATAGTTTAAGAATTAAGCTAATTTCTTTTAATGTCAATTCATCATAATAATATAAAGACACCACTAATTTTTCTTTATCTGGTAACTTATCTATTGCTCTCGCTAAACTCTCTTGTAGTTCCTTTTGTTCAATATTATCTGATGGATTTACCATTGCACCTTGCACCGTTTCAGTCCTTACATATTCCTCTAAAGGAATTACAGTTGCTACATTTAACTGATTCAGCAATATACTCAAGTCTTTAATAGAAATCCCTAATTTATCTGCAATCTCTTGATCTGTTGCTGCCCTGCCAAAACTTGCCTCTAATTCATTCACTACATGCTCATATTTTCTAATTTTCTGTCTTAAAGAGACTGGTAACCAGTCTCTCGCACGAAGTGAATCTAAAATTGCACCTCTGATCCTAACACCCGCATACGTTTCGAATTTGTTACCACGATTAGGCTCATAACGCTCAATCGCATCCAAAAGACCAAAAAAACCGCTACTAATTAAATCATCGCGATCTACATATGCTGGCAAACTAATTGCAATGCGACCAGCAATTATATTTACAAGCGATAAATATATATGGACTAACTTTTCCCTGATTTGAGGACTTCTATCAACCTGATAAGCATTCCATAATTCTTCAACCTCATATTTTTGCTTGCTTAAACTATTAGACATTTTCTATTCACCCTCCAACTACAATTAACTGTTAGGCGGCGAAACAACACGTTTAAAATTATCTGTAGTAAATGGAGCAAAATCTGCTTCTTTTTGCTCCTCTTTCAAACTATCAAGAGAATCTCCACTCATATTTGCTTCATTCGTCTCATCCTGGATAAATTCTTCGTTCTTTTCGTCAGAGAGCTTCTCAGATTCTAAAGCTTTTTTCACATAAGATAAAAAAAACTTTTCACCAACTACGCCCATAACATAGCCAAAACTTGCAAAAATACCAATTGAAATCAGCGTACGATACAGTATGACCGTGAATCTAGCCTGATTTATAATTCCCATAAAAATAGTTATCACTGCAACAATCGCTGCCAGTCCAATAGCCAGCCATATCTTTAACACCATAATCACCTGCTTAAAGTTCTTTTTCACCCTTATCAATCGTCTTAATTCTATAAATTCCGGTTTCTAATTTTAATTCTACTGTTCGACCATAATTACCGCCTGTATCATTCGCGATCAATTTAATATTCAAATCCTTTAAAATCGCTTTCACAGCCTCCGCATTACGTTCACCAACACGCATGATATCAGTTGCATTCGCAAATTTAAACATCTGCGCACCACCTGCAATTTTAGCAACAATACGCGACTTTACCGCACCTAATGCAATCATATCCTTTAACATTAACGGAATACCAGTATCCGCAAATTTTGCGGGGTTCTCATTCGACCTGGCTTGTGCACTATCAGGAAGCATAATATGAAGCAAGCCGCCAACTTTAGCGGCAGGATCATAGAAAGCAATACCTACACAAGATCCTAACCCATAACTAATTAATGAATTTGGTGAAGCCCCAACTTTATAATCAGCCATTCCTACTCTTATTAACTCTGACATTATTATTTCACCCCTACTGCGGATAAAATAGTATTCAATGATCCTGGGTCAGGGATTAAAAAGAAATGTCCTCTAATACCATCATCTTCTGATAAAAACTCTGTCTCAATAACCAAAGCATGATCACCCATCTGGCCTAACTGAACTAATACTACACTTAAAATCGCTCCAGCCATATCTAAAGCCAAAGCCGGAATGGATGGTAATAACGTCAGTTTCGTAAAATAAGATAAAGCATTTAAATAAGAACCTGCTAAAATATTGCCTATTTCCATAAGTGCAGATTCATCCATAAAATCTAAATTTTTGGTAGATCCCCGTTCCTTAGCCATAAGCATATCAATTAAATAAAAAGCACTATCTCGTGGTAATAAAAACAAAACACTTCCCGGTGCTAAGCCATATACTCGCAAAAATACCCCTACAACCATCGCATCAGGTCCACCAACAACATCAGGGACATCACCTAATGGCATAATTGCGACTTTTGGCACAGACATATCAATCTTGCGATTGATAATCTGTGATAATGCAGTTGCCGAATTCCCCGCACCAACATTGCCAATTTCTCTAAGCGCATCAAGCTGATCTGCGGATAAATTTAATATTTCATCTGTCACTACTGACACCTCATTCATTCCACCAAAATTATTTTGCTTCTCCATTCAATCCAATAATCTCGTCTAGCTTAAGCATAATGACCAAACGATTATTTAAATTTCCTACACCACTGATGAAATTATTTCCACTTGCATTACCGTCAACTACGGCTTCTGGCGCTTCTATATTGTCTGGTCCAATCGCTAAAACTTCCGTAACTGCATCAACAATCATTCCTACGGAAATGTCATCAACTTTAACAATAATAATGCGTGTATCTTCAGAATAAGGCTCTTCAGTTAAGCTTAAACGTTTTTTTAAATCAATTACCGGTAACACACTACCACGCAAATTCATAACACCTTTTATAAAACCAGGTGTATAAGGAACACGTGTAATATCAGTTAATTTTTTTATCTCCTGCACATTTAAAATATCCACGCCATATTCTTCACGCGCTAATTTAAACGCGACCAATTGCACTTCATCATTTGAATATGTTTTTTCAGACATAACAGTAATCCCCCCTCACTTATTGCATCAGCGTTCCAACATCTAAGATTAACGCAACTTGACCATTTCCTAAGATCGTAGCACCCGCAATCACCTTAATCCCAGTTAATAAGTTACCTAATGTTTTGATTACGATCTCTTGTTGCCCAATCAAATTATCTACAATAATTCCCGCTTTTTGATCTCCCATATGTACAACAACAACAAATAAGTCATTGCTTTCTGTTTCTTCACATTCAGGAACGTTCAATACATCTGCCAAACGAATAATTGGAATGATTTGACCACGCAGTAAAATCACTTCTTTATTCTGAATTGTTTTAATATCATCCATTGTAATATTAATTGTACTGTCGATATTCCCCAAAGGAATTGCATAAATCTCTTCGTGAACCTTCACCAACAACGCTTGAATAATAGCTAAAGTTAAAGGTAACCGAATTTTAAATTTACTGCCTTCATCGATTTTAGTTTCAACATCAATTAATCCACCAAGTGACTCAATTTTATTTTTTACAACGTCCATTCCAACGCCTCTACCAGATACATCGGTAACAACTTCAGCGGTTGAAAATCCAGGTAAAAATACTAATCGTACCGCATCGCTATCATCCATCTTATCTGCATCATCTTGACTGATAAGCCCCTTTTCAACAGCTTTGCTTTTAATCTTGTTAGGATCAATCCCTTTACCATCATCTTCTACCATAATGATAACGTTATTGCCTTCATGTCGAGCAATTAACCCTACTTCCCCAGTTGGATCCTTGCCTTTCGCAATACGTTCATCAGGATGCTCAACACCATGATCAATTGAATTCCGAATTAAATGTACCAACGGATCTCCAATCTCATCAATTACAGTCCTATCTAATTCAGTTTCTTCCCCTTCAATCGTTAAATTAATCTCTTTATTTAATTCACGAGATAAATCACGTACCATTCTTGGAAAACGATTAAATACTTGTCCAACAGGAACCATTCTCACCTTCATTACAACCGATTGTAAATCCGTAGTTACTCGGTCCATTTGCTCTATCGTTTCCACAAGCTCTGTCAAACGATGCGTAATTCCAATTTGCTCTAAACGTGTCTTGTTGATTACCAGTTCTCCAACTAAGTTTAATAATGAATCTAATTTTTCAATATCAACACGTACTGATTGTCCACTCTTTAATTTTTTCTCAATTCCAGCAGTTGCCGTTTTAGGCTTTGCAACAGCAGGTACCGATTCTGCATTTGCTTTAGAAACAGGCACCGTAGAAGTACCTATATTATCCTGTTTGGATGCTACCTCACCAGAAATTTGAATACTATTAATCTCTACACTTTCAACTTCTGATACTGCCAATAAGACCTCTTGAACTTTAGAATTCTCATTACTAGTAATAAAAATTATATCGAAACTGTTGTCAAAATTCTCTTGTTCTAAATCTTCTGTCGGCGGAACAGTTTTAATCACTTCACCAATCTCTTCTAAAGCATTCATAATAATATACGCTCTAGCTGACTTCAACAGACAAGTTTCACTTAATTTAATTTTAATTTCAAGTGGCTGTAACCCCGAAGCTTTTGCTTTATTAATCACAGCAATTTCAGTATCATTAAATTCTGTTGAAGATTTCACCGCAACACTACTTGTTTCCTTTGTAGATCCGCTTTGACTCATTTGTGGAATTGATTCACCTTTAGCGATAGAAACAAGTTTTTTTACGAGTGCAGAAACATCAATTCCGTGCTCCGTTTCACTTTCAACACTTTCTACCATTTGTTCTAATGTGTCAACACATTTAAAAATTGTATTAACAATATCATCATTCGCCTTTAATTGATTTTTCCTAAGCAAATCGAGAACATTTTCCATCTCATGAGTTAACTCAGCTATTTCAGTAAATCCCATAGTAGCTGACATTCCCTTAATTGTGTGTGCACTACGAAAAATTTCATTGAGTACAGATGGATCTTCAGGGTTATGCTCCAACTCAAGCAGACAGCTATTCAGCGTTTGCAAATGTTCACGAGACTCTTCTAAAAACATTCCCATATACTGGTTTGTGTCCATTCTAAATTCCCCCAATTGTTTTGTGTATCTTACTATTTTTTACTAACTGAACTAACTCTGCTGCAATTGCATCCACCGGTAAAATCTTGTCAACTAAACCTAGCTCTGCCACAGCTTTGGGCATCCCGTAAACAACTGCTGTACTCTTATCTTCAGCAATTGAATAACCGCCTGATCGTTTTATGTATTGCATTCCTTTTGCTCCATCACTCCCCATACCAGTAAGTACTACTGCTATAACCTTATTACCAAATTTAGCAACAGACTCAAATAATACATCTACGGCTGGTCGATGGCTTGCAATCGGCGGATTTTGATTGAGTTTTATTACTCGAGCCTCACCCTGACTTTCAATTGTCATGTGATAGTTTCCCGGAGCAATAAATACTTTACCTGCTTTTATTATATCATTATTTTCAGCTTCCTTAACATCTAATTTGGATAGCGTATTTAAGCGATCCGCCAAAGATTTCGTAAAGCCAGCAGGCATATGTTGCACAATTACCACCCCACAAGGCAAATCAAGCGGCAATTGCGTGATAATTTGTTGAAGTGCTTTTGGCCCACCAGTAGATGTCCCAATCGCAATTAATTTTTCATTATTATAACTTACCATCATTGCTTTATGATCGGATTTTATAAGATTTGAAACCAACTTCGTTCCAGCAAATGGTTTAACAAGGTTTGCATTCACTGCTGCACGGCATTTTAATAGAATTTCATCCTTAATCTTATCAATACTAGGAAGAGGACCTGATACTTTCTCTATAAAATCCACCGCTCCTAGCGATAATGCTTTAATTGTCGCATCGGCGCCAGCCTTTGTTAAACTACTAATCATTACAACAGGAATCTTATAATCCTTCATCAAATACTCTAACGTAGTCAAACCATCCATAACAGGCATATGAATATCCATCGTAACTAAGTCAGGTTTTAATTTTTTTATTTTATCAATTGCCTCTTTTCCATTACTCGCAGTGTCTAGCACAACAAAATCTGGCTCCTGTGAAAATAAATCAGATAATAACTTTCTCATAAAAACGGAATCATCGGCAATTATAATTTTTATCATATTTATCACCCCACATATCAACGTTGTTTCTGGAGCAATTCCCTTTGGCGTTTAAAAATAAAACGAATTAGCTTTGTTCTTATCGCCTCTGACAAGTCTACAAATTTGGTACCTATCCAAAAAATCTTATCAGATTTATTTACTTCTATGGCTCTGACAACTTCACAATAAGTTTGCAAGTTCCCAACTTCCGGAAATTGAGCATCTATATAAATTTTTTGTCCTGGTTGAACAATCTGTTTCATAACCAACTGAACACCACCACCACTAACATCTTTAATATAGCAAGAAATTGGCGGTAACAAATTATGTTTCTCATCTTCAAGTTGTACCTTTAAAGGCAGAAGAGCATCAACTCTAACAAATTCTCTAAGTTGAACTTTTTCTATGTCCTCCGGCATCTTTATAATCCAGACAGGAACAGCTCCGGCTTTTTTATCAATATAAACAGAAGTAAATCGATAAGACGTTTGATTTTTTACAAATCTAACGCAAACATCACTGCCGAACATAGGAATAATCGGATATCCTTTTACCATGGGCATTGCTAAAATTAAATTTTGGGAATCATACTCTTCAATTCTACTGGTATATTTATGATTTTCTGTATCGGTAGTAACACTTACTTCCACACACTGCCCAATTTCTAAAATTCCACTAGGCAAAAATTTTTGTCTATCCACCATTCACAAACACTCCCAACACAGAAAATTAGTATCATCTTAAAAAAGACATAAATTTATTCACAAATCCCTTTAACCCTTTTGCCTTTGCTGAAACTTCCCCATTTGTAAGATTTTTCGCGATATGTTTAATGCATTTTGCAGAAACTGTATTTGGATACATTAAAATCAAAGGCACCTGTGCTTTAACAGCACGGATCAAATTCCGATCTTCATAAATTTCTCCGAAATATATGACTGTTAAATTTAAAAATTTTAAAGCAGTTTTACTTAATTTAGAGACAACTAAGGTCGCTTCTCCTGTCTCATACACACGATTTACAATAAGCTTTATCTTAGCATGATTTGTACAATTTGAATAAGCCTTCATAATCGCATAAACATCTGTCATCGCCGTGGGTTCTGGTGTCGTCACTAAAATAACCTCATCGGCAGCCTTCAAAAAATTTAGAACATTATTACCAATTCCAGCCCCTGTATCTAACAAAATAATATCAGCAATATCTTCACAGCGATTTAATTTTCGCATCAATTTGTCAAATGCACTATATCCCAAATTCGCCAATTGCTCAATTCCAGATCCTCCAGATAGATATTTGACCCCACAAGGTCCATCCACAAGAACATCTTCTAAATTTATATCATCTTGTAACAACTTAAGTAAATTATGTTTTGAAGAAGTCCCCAAAACAACATCAACATTCGCCATTCCTAAATCAGCATCAATAATTAACACTCTTGTTCCTTGCATAGATAATGCAATTGCTAAATTAACAGTAATATTAGTCTTGCCAACACCACCCTTGCCACTACTAACTGCTATTATTCGCGCTTTATGTTCAAGATTCCTATTAGAATGATCAAATTCGATAAATTGTTGTTTTTTAATGACAGATTGCTTCCCATTGACTAACTTTCTTAAACTTTCTGCTTGATCAATCTCCATCATACTTTTTACCTCAACAATAACTTCGCCAACTCTTTTGAATCCGCTAAAACAATATCATCCGGTACACTTTGCCCATTTGTAATATAAGAAAGTGTGATTGGATACTGATAAACTAGATTTATAATAGCCCCAACTGTACTTGTTTCATCGACCTTCGTAAATAAAACTTTATCAGGTTCGCAAACAGAAAACTTTCTAAGAATATCTACAGCATCTTTATATTTCGTTGTTGCACTTAATACCAAATGTTTTTCAATATCTGCATTTACTTCTAATAAACATTTCAATTCCTCTAATTGGAAATCATTATGCTGACTTCGTCCAGCGGTATCAATCAGAACTAATTGTTTATCACGATGCTTGTCAATAGCAACCTTTAATTCATCAGGTGAATATACAATCTCAAGCGGTATCCCTATAATATCAGAATACGTTTTCAACTGTTCAACTGCCGAAATCCGATAAGTATCCGCTGTAATAAGCGCCACACTACAAGCTTTATCCAAAACAAAATTTGCCGCTATTTTAGCTATTGTCGTAGTTTTCCCCACACCCGTCGCACCAATTAAAGCAACTATTTTAGTTCTATCTTCATGAATTTCAATACCCAGAGCAGGCCTCATTGCCTGTTCAAAATAATCGGCCAAAAAATCTGCCGTTTCCGGCATATCTTTATTATTTAACACAGCTTCATCAAGAATATTTGTTACAATCTCTTCAGCAATTTTACCATCCACTTCGTTTTCGGTTAGAGCATCAAATAAAGACATCGTTTCAACTTTATTTTGAGGTACAGAACTAATAACTTGTTCTAACATTTTTTTCATATGATCTAACTCTTGCTGCAACTGCACGATTTTATCGTCTTTAGATGTTATATCATTTTCAAGTGTTTTTTCTTTACTATTGCGTTCAAGATTCTCTACGAAATTCGTCGTTTCTATACTTACATCTGCTGCTTCTTCTTTAACGTTTGTAATATCGTTATCAGATAATATAGGATTAGCTGGTAGTTGTTGGCTACCAGCATTTGTATATTGCTTTACTATATTTTTAGGAAGTATAACCTCTGGTATAACAGGAGACGATTTAGGAACTACAGGCATTTGTGGTTTATCTTCTACTGCAGCAGTTACTTCAATCATCTCTTTTCCCATATAGCCGAAAATTCCGCCTTTGTGAAATCGTCGTGTATGTAAAATCACTGCATCAATACCAAGTTCACTTTTAACTTGTCCCATTGCTTCTTGCATAGAACTAGCTGTAAATACTTTGATCTTCATTTATATTTTCACCACCCCTAAAACTTGAATTTCAACATCAGGCTGAATTTCTGCATGCGATAATACAACAAGTCCAGGAACTGAACGTTCAATGAGTTTGCGAAAATAAAGGCGAACGGCTGGACTTGTAAGCACAATTGGCTGATATCCAAGATTCGTTAACTTAGGCAATTCCTCATTTATGCTATGAAGTAACAACTGCATATGATTCGGCTCTAAGCTCACATAGGAACCACGATCATTCCGCTGTACAGCTGAAGATATAATGTTTTCTGCAGCAGGATCTAAAGTAACAACTGGCAGAATATTATTTTGCACGTTTTGCTTTGTTATTTGCCTAGATAATGCATGTCGTACATATTCAGTCAATATTTCCGTATCCTTAGTCATCTTAGCATAGTCAGCTAAAACTTCTAAAATTGTAACCATATCACGAATCGAAATTCGTTCTCTCAATAAATTAGCTAATACTTTCTGAACATCACCAATCGACATTAAATCCGGAATCAATTCCTCCACAACAGATGCATTATTTTGCTTGATACTATCTACTAAATTTTGCGTCTCTTGACGTCCCAAAATCTCCGAAGCATGTGCCTTAATGACTTCTGTGATATGTGTAGCTAATACCGATACTGCATCAACAACTGTATAACCATTTAACTCGGCTTGTTCTCTTTCTGCTTCTGGAATCCAAAGTGCAGGTAAACCAAAAGCAGGCTCTATTGTATCAATCCCTGTAATTTCTTCAAGCACGGTTCCTGAATTCATCGCTAAATAATGATCTAATAATAATTCGCCTTTTGCGATCTCAATTCCTTTTAACTTTACACTATAGGCATTGGGTTTTATTTGTATATTATCACGAATACGTATTGTTGGAACAACAAGCCCCATCTCTAGTGCACATTGCCGACGTATCATAACGATACGTTCTAATAAATCTCCGCCCTGCCCTTTATCCACCAAAGGAATCAAACTATAGCCAATTTCAAGTTCCATTGGATCGACTTGTAATAATGAAATAATATTTTCAGGTTTTCTAATTTCTTCTTTTTCCTTCTCTTCTTGTTGCTCCATGCTATTTTCAACAGATGCATTGGCATTTTTTCTTAAATTATAGGCAATCATAAATGTAATTGCTGCCAATACCGTAAAAGGAAGCCCCGGCAAACCAGGAACCATCGCAAGTGCACATAAAACACCCGATGCAATAAAAAATACCCGCGGATTATTAAATAGTTGTGTAGTCAAGTCTTGGCCTAAATTATTATCTGATGCAGCTCTCGTTACCACAATACCGGTTGCAGTCGAAACTAACAATGCCGGGATTTGATTTACTAAACCTTCACCAACTGTCAACAACGTATACGTGGATAAAGCATGGGCGACATCCAAATTACGCTGCACCATGCCAATCACAAATCCACCTAAAATGTTTATAATGATGATGATAATTGCAGCAATCGCATCTCCCTTTACAAACTTACTCGCACCATCCATTGCGCCATAGAAATCGGCTTCATTTTGTATTTTCATACGTCTTTTCCGAGCTTCAGCATCAGAAATTGCACCAGAATTCAGATCCGCATCTATACTCATCTGTTTTCCGGGCATCGCGTCCAAAGTAAAACGTGCTGCAACCTCAGCAACACGTTCCGATCCTTTTGTAATAACAATAAATTGAATAATAATTAAAATAACGAACACAATAAAACCAACAACCGCGTTACCACCAACAACGAAGTTACCAAAAGACATGATGACTTCTCCCGCATAACCTTGTAACAAAATTAACCGTGTAGAGGATACATTCAAAGCCAAACGAAATAAAGTGGTAATTAACAACAAGGACGGGAAAACCGAGAACTCTAGCGGTTCTGTATTATAAATCGCTACCATAACAATGACTAATGATAATGTAATATTTACACATAATAATAGGTCTAATAATAAGGTAGGCAATGGAATAATCATCATAATAACAATTGTTATAATTGCAACAGCTATGATAATATCGCTATACTTTTTTATAAAACCAGTAGAAGATGTTTGCGTAGACAAAATTTTTCGCCCCTTATTACATATTGTTTATTATGACAATTTCTTTTTAAGCCTATAAACATAGGCCAGCACTTCCGCAACAGACTTATATAATTCATGTGGGACCACGTCACCAACTTCTGTAGTCGCATACAAAGCCCGTGCAAGTGGTTTATTTTCAACAATGGCAACCTTAGCTTCTTTTGCAATGGATTTGATTCTTTGTGCAATCAAATCTTGCCCTTTTGCAACAATCACTGGTGCCATCATACCTTTTTCATACTTTAAAGCAACCGCAAAATGTGTTGGATTTGTAATAATAACATCTGCTTTTGGCACTTCTTGCATCATCCGCTGCATCGCAATTGCTCTTTGCTTTTGCTTAATCTTAGCCTTAAGCTGTGGATTTCCCTCCGACTGCTTTGCTTCATCTTTAATGTCTTGTTTACTCATTTTAATACTTTCATTGTGCTGCCATTTTTGGTATAAATAATCCAAAACTGCAAGCACCAGCAAAACTTCGCATATCTGAAAAGCTAAGCTAAACAACATAGTAGAAACCATACGTAAAGCTTCATAAATATCTACGTAGACCAATTTAGGCAAATGCACAATTTCTTTTTTTAAAAATCCAACAATAAAATAACCAATAATTAAAATCTTAAAAATAGATTTCAGTAATTCAACTAACGAACGTTTTGAAAACATACGTTGCATACCGGAAATAGGATTCAACTTACTCAAACTTGGCATAATTGGTTCAAAGGTAAAATTAATTCCAACTTGAAATAAATTCACAATTAACGAAACGACTAAAATTGATAACATAATTGGCAACGCAGTTTTCATTAATAAAATAACAACATCAAAAAAGATATTCATCACAACTTCTGTCGTAATATTCTCAGGTATATTAGAGAAAACAAAAATCATATAATATGCTATTTGGTCGTAAATATAGCTGCCTAAAATTTTAAGTGAAAAAAACGCCATCAATAAAATAAATGTAGAATTTATCTCTTGACTTTTACCAACTTGTCCTTTTTTCTTTGCGTCCGCTTTCTTTTTCGGTGTTGCTTCTTCTGTTTTTTCGCCATTAAATAGCTGCAAGTCAAAATCAAAATACCGATTTGCTTTATCTTGACTTTGAGATTTATCCCATCGCCCGTAATATAATATAAATATTTCCATACATTTCATTAAAAGCCACATCCAAAAACAAGATGTAAAAAGGTAATGCAAAAGCTAAAACAAATAATCCAATAAAAATTTTTGCAGGAATACCAACAACAAAAATATTCATTTGCGGCATCGTTCTTGCAAGAATGCCTAGCGCTACATCTGTCAAAATAATTGCAACTAATACAGGTAAACTAATCTTTATTGCAATCGTAAATGTAGCAGCAACCATATCTATTACTAATTTCGTGATACTTGGAGCGAAAGGATTACTTAAAATGGGAACCAACTGAAAACTATCAAATAATCCTGTCAGTAATAAATGATGACTATTCGTAACTAGAAAAATAATAATTGCTAAATTATATTTAAAACTTCCAATCAAAGGAATTTGCTGTCCAGTCGTTGGATCTAATACATTTACCATCGCAAAGCCAACTTGCATGTCCAAGATCTGCCCAGCCATACGTATACCATGAAAAACCAAGGAAGCAATAAATCCAATCATCCATCCAATAAAAAGTTCTGTACAAATAACAATAATATACCCAATTAATGTTTCTGGAATCACCATTCCATTCTGTAAGCTGACCAGTGGAAACAATACAAATGAAATTGCAACTGAAGCACTAATTCTAATCACACCCGGAATATTTGCACTACCTAAAAAAGGAGAAATAATAAAAATCCCGCTAATCCGTGTCAATACCAATAAAAAAAGGCCCAATTGATTCTCTAATACATTTAATATATCCAATTTAATATATCCACCTTACTAACCAATAAAACCAGGTAATCCCATAAATAAATTTCTAACATAATCAGTTAATAATCTGAGCATCCAAGGTCCAAAAATCAAAATCGAAACAAATACTGCAATGATCTTTGGAATAAAGGCCAATGTTTGCTCTTGAATCTGCGTAGTTGCTTGAAAAATACTAACTAAAACTCCGACTAACAAACCCAATCCTAGCATTGGGGCCGACACAAGCATAACCATCATTAGAGCTTCTTGACCCAATTGTATTACTACATCACTAGACAAAATACCAGCTCCTATTTAAATGTACTGATCAACGATTGAATTAACAAATGCCAGCCATCCACCATAACAAACAATAAAATTTTAAAAGGCAATGATATCATCGTCGGTGGAAGCATCATCATACCCATAGACATCAACGTACTTGCAACAATCATATCAATCACAATAAACGGAATATAGATCATAAATCCGATTTGAAAGGCGGTTTTTAATTCACTAATGATAAACGCTGGTATCAAAGTAAAGGTTGATACGTCCGTTTGTGATTCTGGCCTTGGTGCCTGAGACAAATTTACAAATAAAGCCAAATCTGATTCACGCGTTTGCTTAAACATAAATTCACGAATGGGATTCACGACCTCCGTGATCGCCTTCTCCTGCGTAATCTGACCCGCCAAATATGGTTGCAATCCATTATTATTCGCTAATGTAAGGTATGGTGACATAATGAAAAAAGTTAAAAATAAAGCTAATGCAACAACTACTTGGTTGGGCGGCATATTCTGCGTTCCTAATGCATTACGCAAAAAAGATAAAACAACCATGATTCGTACAAAAGATGTAGTCATGATTAATATGGATGGCGCAAGTGATAAGACAGTCAGTACTCCTAAAACTTGTAAACTAAGTGCTACATCCTGCGGATTATCTGCGCCATTAATTCCAATATTTACATTTGGAATTAGTGGTGCTGCAGAAACGCCAGCCGGCAGAAAAAATAATACACATAGCACTCCCACTAGCAAAACAACATTTTGTTGTTTAAACACCTACTCTACCTCTTCTCTATTTACGATCTTTGTTGTTATTTAAAATATTAGGAAATTTGCGTGCCATCTGTTCTAAAGATACTAACTGCCTTTCAAACATGGTATTAAAATTTTCATTAGAAAAACCAATACTCTCCTGACTACGAAGCTTTCCTATCTCTAATTCATCTGTAATTTTATTTAATAACGTAATATTATGATCTGTTACACCAATTAATAAAACTTCGCCTGCTATTTCGATAACATATAAAGCTCGATTGTTCCCCAGTGGTAAACTTTCTAATACTTTTGCCGACTTACTTAAATTTACACTGCCAAATTTCTTACCTAAAAATCGAGAAGCAAAATAAGCAAGTCCAATAACAAAAGTAAACACCATAAGTAAACTAATAAGATATGCAAACGTAGAAAGCCAAGAGGATTTCGTTGGCTCCGCTACGGTTGTACTATCTTGATAAGCAGAAAGATAACCACCTGCTTGATTTGTTGCTTCTTGCGCAGCCTGTACCAATGATACAGGCTCTGCGCATAGAAAAAATAATATCGACAAACTGCCTATCAATAAATATTTTCTTATCTGCATGATTATCCTACAGCTTTACGTACCGCTTCCAAAACACGATCAGGTTGGAATGGTTTTACAATAAAGTCTCTAGCACCAGCTTGAATTGCTTCAATAACCATCGCCTGCTGTCCCATCGCGCTACACATAATCACTTTTGCATTTGGATCAATTTTTTTGATCTCCTTTACTGCGCTAATTCCATCCATTTCTGGCATTGTAATATCCATTGTAGTCAAATCAGGTTTTAATTCTTGGAACTTCTCCAAAGCTTTTAACCCATTCTCTGCTTCTCCAACAATCTCATAACCATTTTTACTTAAAATATCTTTTACCATCATTCTCATGAATGCTGCATCATCAACAATTAAAACTCTTATTGCCATGAAACATCTCTCCTTAAACATAAATTATTTTCACTTGTTAAACTAGGATAGTTAAATACTCTATTTAATATATTAATATAAATTACTGAATATTTCTAGCTCTTTCCATAGGACTGATAATATCAGTTATTCTCACGCCAAAATTTTCATCAATAACAACAACTTCGCCTTTTGCTAAAAGCTTTCCATTTACTAAAATATCTACGGGCTCACCAGCCAGTTTATCTAACTCAATAATAGAACCAGCTGCCAGATCCAAAATATCTTTGATCAGTTTTTTCGTTCTTCCCAATTCTACAGTAACTTGAAGTGGCACATCCATAATTAAACCAAGATTAGCATCCGATATAGGTGTACCATTCGCAGTTAATGGTGCAAATTGTACTGGTTGTACCGGTACGCCCGGAGCAACACGTGCTGCTTGCGGAGCAGGACCTGCTGCATACATGGTTTGTTGCTGCATTGGCGCTGCTGTAGCGGCAACTTGCTGAGGAGCTTGTGCGACTGCTGCCACAGGCTCTTGCACTGACACAGATGCTGGTGAAGTAGTTGCGACTTCAGAAGTTTCACTTGCAGGCGGTGTCATTAAGCTTTCTACCATATCTTTTGCTATCTTTATCGGTAATATCTGCATAATTTCACTGTCAATTAAACCTTCTACTTCCATTCGAAATGCAACTCTAACGATCGGCTCATCATTCGCTACTAACTCACTTACTGGTTCGGCTGATGCTAGATCCACTAACTTTACATTTGGTGGTGAAATATCAATTTTTTTATTAAACATTGTTGACAATGAAGTCGATACCGACCCCATCATCTGGTTCATTGCTTCACCCACAGCACTCATATAAAGCTCATTTAATTCTGTTGGCGGATTCGTACCATCTCCACCCATCATCAAATCAGCAATAATCAAAGAATCTTGTTCCCGAATCGCCAAAATATTATTGCCATCAATTCCGATTGTATAACCAACCTCCACTAATAAATACGGCAACGGATAGTGGTCTTTAATCGAACCTAGAGTATCAACGGAAACACGAGGAGTTGTAATATCAACGCGACGTCCAAGAAGAACTGATAAAGTAGTAGCAGCACTTCCCATAGAGATGTTACCGATCTCTCCAAGTGCATCTCGTTCCATTTCATTTATCACATCGTCTGCGTTACTTGAATTTTCTGTTGTTGCAGTTTCCTGCGAACCTCCTTCAGTGTTGCCTTCAAGCAAAGCATTTATTTCATCTTGCGAAAGAAAACCATCATTCATCGTTATCATCCCCTTCTGTATTTACCCTAGATATCTGGACAGCTACATTTTTACCTGAAACACCAGGCCTACAGAAAAATTTAGGCCTCGTACCTACAATTAGGTTTAATTCCTCGCCAACTTTTGTTTCCAACTGTAATACATCCCCAACCATCAAGTTTAAAAATTCATGTACACTAACCTCAACATTGCCTAACTCAACCGACATCGGAACATACGTCCTTCTAATCTTCCGTTGCAATATTTCAATCTGTTCCGGATTATCTTCTTTCATAACAGATGAAGCAACCCAAAATGTAGTCGTCAATTTAGCCATAACCGGCTCTAGAACTAAATACGGAATACAAATATTCATTAGACCTTCCACTTCACCAATTTTCACTTGAAGTGTAATGATTACAACCATATCATTTGGAGGTACAATTTGCGTAAATTGCGGATTTGTTTCAATGGCCTCCAAATGTGGTGTTATTTGCACAACATTTTGCCAAGCTTCTTTAAAATTTTCCAAAGCCTTATTCATAATTTTGCGTACAACAACTTCTTCGATATCTGTCAATGCCCTAATTTTACTTAAAGCCTCACCAGCACCACCAAATAATCGATCAATAATCGCAAACGTAATATTCGGATTCATTTCAAATATTACATTTCCTTTTAATGGATCCATATCCAAAATCCCTATAACACTCGGATTTGATAGTGAACGAACAAACTCTTCATAAGTTAACTGTTCAACCGATGCAACATCTACATTGATCATCGTCCTAAGATGTGTTGATAAATAGGTATTTAAAAGTCGGGCAAAATTTTCATGCAGCATGTACAATGTACGAATCTGATCCTTTGAAAATTTATCAGGGCGTTTAAAATCATAGATCTTGATTTTTTTCTGTTTTTCTTCAACTTTCATTTCCTCAGCTGAAACAACACCTGTAGACAACGCTGATAATAATTGGTCAATTTCTGACTGCGATAAGACATCCCCTGACAATATTCCTCCTCCTTTCATACCCTATACTATTAAACCATATAAAAATATTATTGCAAAACAAAATTCGTAATATATACTTGATATACAGTGTTTTCACCAAGAATTTTATTTACTTCATCTTTGATTTGTACCTTTAATTCCTCCTGCTTACTAGGATCAAAATTTTCTATTTTTTGTGCTCTAAGTAATTGCAGTACAGAATCTAAGATTTTCGTTTCTACTGCCGGTGTGATCTTTCCATCTTTGCTGCCAGCTTTCTCTGGATCTAACTCCAAAACAACGCCAACTTTCAAATAACGTCCGCTTTTCACGCCACCAACATTCACGATTACGCCTTCTTTAGGATCACCAAGCTTTACAAAAATCCCTGGATCCCTGGATGGAACTTTCCCAACAGAGTCGGTCATCACTTTCGTAGCGATAAAATAGGACATCCCACCTGCCAGAATTAACCCCACCACAATCAAACCTACAATCATCAACATTGGACTTTTTTTCTTAGTTCCTTCTTCAGCCAATATCATCCACCTCCATACAATAAAGGACATTCAAATGCTGTCCACATTACATTCATAATCATTCAATATAAATAAAAATGTCACCAGCCTAAACTACAAGCTAATTCCATTGGATATTCAAGATTATCAACGGAAATTATTGCCACTATATAAAGCACGTTTATATGTCATGACACGTCTAACGACTTCTTCCATTTTTTCTTCTATAATAATTTTTTTCCCATTGGTCAACGTAACTACAGTGTCAGGAGTTTGCTCAATTGTTTCAATTATTTCGGCATTTAAAATAAATTCGCCCTGTTCACCTGAATTGAATTTTGTTAACTTAATCATATGTATACTCCTCCTGTATTTTAGAAAAGGGGGAAATTCACTTTCCCCCAATTATTTATTCTTTAACGTTTTAAGTTTACCAATGTTTCTAGCATTTCATCAGAAACAGTAATAATCTTCGAATTGGATTGGAAACCACGTTGGGTAATAATCATATCACTAAATTGTTCTGATAAATTTACATTTGACATCTCTAAACTTGATGGAGTCAATGTACCTGCGCCGCCAGTACCTGCTGAACTAATTTGAGGATCACCAGAGTTATTGGAGACACTATATAAACTTGTACCCGATTTCGTTAACCCCGCTGGATTATTGAAAGTAGCCAAAGCAACTTGTGCTAAGTTTTTCTTTAAACCATTACTGAAACTACCAACAATTGTACCAGAACTATCTAGACTTACGCTCTCCAAACTTCCCGCAGTATTCCCATCTTTATCAACGGCAATGGCACTATCACCCTCATATTGCGTCAAAGATGAGAAATCTAAAGTTAACGTTGTTGTTGCCCCACCTAAGCCCGCGTCACTTGGCTTAAACGTCAATGCAGAAACTGTGGAAGAAAGATATTTACCATTCTCATCAAAAGTTATTGTTCCCGTACCACCACTGATTGTACAACCAGTATCTGTTGCTGTTCCTGGTGAAAAAGTCCATTCATTATTGTTTTTTGACTTAGTAAACGTACCTGTAATCGTATGTTTCACACCTTGACTATCATACGCCGCAACAGAAGCAACTACCTTTACTGCTGTATCTGCTTTGGCTATCGTCGTATAAGTTTTACCTATTCCATCATAAGAAACTTGAGTCATTCCATCACTAAGAGTTATCGTATCCATTCCATCGACAAGTTTATAATCTGAAGATCCTGCACTCAGGCCTAAATTACTCATTACCTGTGACTGAGTTAAATTAGACTGAGTTAAAGTATATGTACCACCAGCAAGATATTCTATTACAGACCCATCAGAAAGTGTAATTGAAGGATCTCCTGGAGTCAAATTGTTGATATTATCAAAATCAGTTCCAGAGCTCAAGCCTAATTTACTCATAACATTTGCATTAGTCAAGTTAGGTGTTGTTACTGTATATTTCCCACTAGCTGCATCATAAGCAACTGTTGCACCGTTACTCAAAGTTATACTCTTCGTTAGTGTATCCAAGTTATTAATTATAGCTTCATCTGCGCTCCCTGTTGCAATTCCCAAATTTTCCAACACATTAGCTTTTGTCAAACCAGTTGTTGCAGTATCTTTCGTATTCACAACAGTCGTCGTATAGTTTGTTCCATCGTACGAGACTTTAGTTGTTCCATCGCTGAGAGTTATTGTGCTACCTGATGCTAATCCATCTACAGCCGTATAGTCTGCGGTTCCTGACGCTAAACCTAAATTTTTAATTGTTTCTTTTTTCGTCAATCCTGCTGTAATCGTGGTGCCATTGCTAGCATCAGCAGACAAGTTTTTACTATATTTTACTTCAGTAGTTGCCTTTGCTGCCATAGTTTGACCTACCGGTACAAGAATATCTGTAACTCCAGCATTACTATTAATCGTACCTGTTTCATCGGCCATCCAACCTTGTACCTTCAAGCCGCCACTATTTACATAGTTACCATTTTCATCAAAGCGGAAAGAACCATCACGTGTATAGAATGTATTTCCTCCATTTGCTACCATAAAAAATCCTGATCCAGAAAGGCAAAGATCTGTATTGTAACCTGTAGATTGAACACTACCATCTGTCATATTTGCATCAATGCTAGCGAGTCCAACACCTAGCCCTATTTGTTTGGCATTTGTTCCACCTAAATTACCTTGTGGTGATGATGCTCCTGTGATCGTTTGGCTTAAAATGTCCTGAAAAGTTGCCCGACTTCCCTTAAATCCTGTTGTATTTACATTGGCGATATTGTCACCAATCACATCCATACGTGTTTGATGGTTTTTCAACCCGGACACGCCGGAAAATAATGAACGCATCATAAAAATCAACCTCCTCAATTATGCAGTGCGTCATATCGATCATTCAATAACGCTAAGCTCCCTGTTAAGGTCCAGCTTATAAAATAACTGCACTATCAATATTTGTAAATATAGTATCTTTTGCACTTTTTCCATCCATGGCTGTAATAACCGTTTTGTTGGTCACACTAACAACTAAAGCTACATCACGCATATAAACTAAGGACTCTTTCGCCCCTTTTTGCGCAATTTTCTCTACAGCATCATTTAATTTCATTAAATCATGACTACTAAATTGCAAATTACGAAATTTCATGCGATCTAATGCATGTTGAGAAAATTTCACTCCAGAAATTTCTTGATCTAATAGCTTAGAAAAACTATCCTTTCCTTCATTTCTTTTGGTGACCGCAGACAAATTTGTTGGTTTTGTACGGTTATCAAGCGGTAATAATGGCTGTGTTTGATAATAAATAACATTATCAGCCACGACTCTACCTCCTTAAAAGAAACAGATTTCATTATAAAAAACTAAGCTACTTCAATGTTAGTCAAACTTGACATCGATACTTCCGTATTTCCTACCATTAATTTTGTTTCTCCATCCACAATTTTAACAGAAGTCACTGTACCTGATTGAGATACATTGTCAGAATCTTTCCAAGTAACTTTTTTACCTATAAGCCCACTTGCTTGCAATCGATTCAAATATTGAATTTGCTCTGACACAATATTGTTGGTAGCATCAGCACCTATATAAGAAACTTGCGACAAGTCAACTTCTGTGTTTCCTACCATTAACTTTGCTTCACCATTTGCATATTTTACGGAGCTTACAACCCCAGTATACGTATTATTTTTCGCATCTGTCCAAATAATGCCTTTACCTACTACAGAATTTGCTTGAACCGAACTCATTGCTGTATTCAAATTCGTCATTTGTTCAAGTGCAGAGAATTGCGCCAATTGAGCAACATATTCACTATTATCTTGTGGATCCAAAGGATCTTGATATTGCATCTGTGTAACCAACAACTTCAAAAATTGTTCTTTGCCTAATTCATTATTGGCAGTAGTTGCAGTAGTAGTAGTCGCTAAATTAGAAACTGCTGTTCCATTTTTCGTATTTAAAACTGTACTATCTGACATAAGAACCCCTCCTTATATTTTATAATCGATTCCTTCCTCAGCTTTATTCACTAAGGAAACTTCATTTACTTTATCAACTTCATCCTCAAAATTGGCCAAATCTATTTTACGATTTTTAAAGCGATTGTTCTGTCCTTGCTGTCCCGGTTGACTTTGCCTGCTATCAGAGAAAAATTCGCCAAGTCCACCATAAACACCAACCGTATCTACTTTAAGCCCTTGGTTCGTCAGTTCTTGCTTTAACTGCACTAAAGTTGTTTCTAAAATATTTCTTACTTGCGTATTATCACTATGGAAAGAAGCACTTACAACACCATTCTCTACGGTAACTTTTAAGGTTAATTCCCCTAGATGTTCCGGCTTTAACTTAATTACCATTTGCGTGTCTTCAGTCCCTTTGATCAAGCGTGCTTGTTCAACGATCTGCCCATGAATTTCAGATGCAGGCACTTGCGGTGCAGAATTTGCGGTAGCAGGCGTTTCTGCGCTGTGATTGGTTTGATTCGTTGTCATAGTCAAAATTTGTCCAAAAGAATTTGTATTCATTTGTTCCGCATTTTTACCTGTCATATCAAACATTCCAGCTTGTTCCTCTGTTGCACTACTTATATTCGTCACTGCATCAATGGTACGTACAGAATCAACTTTTAACTCAGAAGTGTTTTCTTTGCTGATCGTTAACGGATTAACTATTTCTTCTAAAGAGTCATCAGAAAGCCCCTTATCTACTTGTTTTTCACCTGTTGCATCAGGCAAAAGTCTTCTCATTTGTTGATTTACCGTTTGCAACTCAGCCAAAACAGGTTGCTCAACAACTGTTTTTACTACAAGATCACGACTGCCTTCTTCTATCGACTTCAAAGCTTCTGCTTGATTTGCAAAAACTTCTGCCACATTATTTGCAGTTGCATCACGATTTGTAGGCTGCAAAAATTCTGTTGCCAAATTAGGCTCAACTGCGTCTCCAGAAGATTTCATCAATACATTTAAAGGATCAGTGTCTGCGTTCACTGAAGTTAACATAGTATCGATGCTTGTTACTTCAACATTAGAAGTGCTTTGTGTTTGGCTTTTTATCACGTCAGCAAAATTAATATTACTTGCTTGCGTTCCAAGTGCACCATTTAGATTTTCATCTTGTACTGCTGGTTTGGTTGTTTGGATTTCTGGTATCGAAGCCACGGTTAATAAAAAGGCTGCTTGCTGCAAATGCATAGATTGCTTTAAATCATTTGAACCATCCTCTGAATTTTCCACAATCTGATCTTTTTTTGTTCTAGCATCAGCAAAAATATCAGTGAACTTTTTTTCGCCTTTTTGATCATTCTTTTGCTTCGCATTTTGCGTAGAAGCAGTCTTAGTCGTTGTTTCTTGTAATACACGATTTGTTTCAGGCGCCACGTTTGCAAAATTCATCATCATGTCCATATTTATCACCTCCTTTCACGGCAAACTAATATATTAAAATCAAGTTTCATCTAACTTGGTTTACTGCAGGCTTCCCATTATACATCAAACGAGTTAACCTTGCGCTGCGCGAAGCATCAAACTTTGGCAATAATTTAGACACTTGGGATTCATCCATCTTACCCAGAATACTAATGATCATATCATCATCTAAGCTTTCTAAAATTGGTACTGCTTCTTCAGGTTTCATCGCGCCATATAAACGTGCAAGTTTAGATATCCGTTTTTTTTCCTCTGCTTGTCTTATTTTAAGTTGTTTATCAATTTCCGCTTTATCTAAAACTAAGGGCTTAGAGGCATCTGGTTTCTTTTCCTCTTCTGTTAATTTCAAAGGATCATCAGGATTACTTCCATCTTTATTCTTTGAATCCGGAATAATAATTGGCTCACCAGGTTTATCTGAATTATTTGTCTCTTGGGTTTCTGACTTAGCATTCAGCGGTTTTTCAAAATATTGTCCGATAATCGGATAATTATATAGCCCAAGTTTTTCATTGACTTGGCTTACATCAAAAACCCTCAAATAAACACCCAAGAAAAAGCCACCAATGATCAAAGCTAAAATTACAAAAAAAGCAACCAGAATCTTAGTTATTCGAAGAAATAGAGACTGTTTTTCTTCTTCTTCAAATTCCTCATCATCTTCAAATTCATTTTCAAGCTCTTCTATTTTTTTTGTTGATTCTTCACTTTTTGCTTTGTTTGCCGCCATCTCACTACCTACCTTCTAGGATACTTTCCAAATCAGCTATATAGATCAAGAACTTTTCTTACATAGTTTTGAGTTTCAGCATATGGTGGAATCCCATTATAGTTTTTTACTGCTTGTGGTCCTGCATTATAAGCGGCTACAGCTTTTGATACATCTCCATCGAAAGTATTTAACAGCTGCTTAATATATTTTACACCGCCTTCAATATTGTCACGCGGATCGTAAATATTTTTAACACCAAGTGAATCCGCTGTCGCAGGCATAAGCTGCATGATACCAACTGCTCCAGCATCTGAAACAGCATCTGCCGTATAATTTGATTCCGTTTTAGCAACAGCGTTTACAAGACTAGGATCTACACCATATTTATGCGCTGCTTGATCAATTAAAGATGCAATATCTGCTGAAGCAGTATTCGAAGCAACAGACTTATTTGCCATTGTTGCTGCATTGCCTGTTTTTGCTTTTGAATTAATTTCTCCATTTTTTTGTTTCATCGCCTGATCAACATAAGCTTGAAATTTATAATTATTAAAATTCTTAGGAGAAAATTTATCTTCAATCGTATGAATCCTTTGTAAAACCTGATTAATTCCTTCCATCATTTACATTCACCTTGCCATCCGTGTGTATATTTGCAATCCAATTTCATCAAGTTCTTTTTGTTCATCAAGTAACTGCTCTCGTTGAAATTTTTCAAAACTTTTATCACGTAATTGTTCAACTGTTTTTAATTTACTCATTGCCAGTTGCAAAATTTTAAGTTTTTCTTTCTTCGCCAATTCAGCTTCCACAATACATTGTTTTTGATTTTCAATTTGAAGACGCATCCGATCAAAATAACCGCTATAGCTTGTCAATGTATCAACTGTAATTTTTTGATTCGACATCTTATAATATTCTTGCATCCCATGTAAGAGTTCATTTTCATAATCAACTAACTTGTTCTTTTGATCCAGCAAAAATTTTGCTGCCTTCGCGAACTCAATTTCTGCTTGCTCTTTTTTTATTTGTTCAACTTTAAGTACCGCATTTAACCGAAATTTAAACTTTTTCAATTAAAGCATTCTCCCTAATCTATTGATAAATTTCAAGAAGATAATCCAAGCAATCGTTTTACTGTATCATCAAAAGTATCAACTTCATATACACCTTGTTGCAGAAAACTTTTGATTGCTTCAATCTGCACAATCGCTCTGTCAATATTTGCATTTGATCCCTTGACATACGCACCAATATTAATGAGGTCTTCTGCTTCACGATAGACTGCCATTAAAGATCGCATTTTTTGCGCTGCATCATAATGCGTCTTTTCTACAATTTCAAGCATTACTCGACTTACGCTATTTAAAAGATCAATCGCGGGATAATGGTTTTGAGCTGCGATCGACCTCGAAAGAACAATATGACCATCCAAGATACTTCTAACCGCATCGGCAATTGGTTCATTCATATCATCCCCATCTACAAGTACAGTGTAAATTCCTGTAATAGAACCAATATCATTTGTACCAGCTCTCTCCAATAGTCTTGGCAGCATTGCAAAAACAGACGGCGTATATCCACGAGTCGCGGGAGGTTCACCTACAGTTAAACCAACTTCGCGTTGTGCCATAGCAAAACGTGTTACTGAGTCCATCATTAATACGACATTCATACCTTGATCTCGAAAATATTCGGCGATTGCGGTTGCCGTCATGGCACCTTTAATTCTCACAAGTGCTGGTTGATCCGATGTAGCTACAATAACAACAGACCGTTTTAAGCCCTCTTCGCCTAAATCACGTTCAATAAATTCTCTAACCTCACGGCCACGTTCACCAATCAATGCAATTACACTAATATCAGCTTCCGTGTTGCGCGCAATCATCCCAAGCAATGTACTTTTTCCAACACCACTACCAGCCATGATGCCGATACGTTGACCGCACCCCATTGTAATCGCGCCATCAATCGCTCTCACGCCAACCGGTAAAACTTCATGTATCCGAGGTCTGGAAAGCGGATGTGGGGGAATCGCATTCAATGGATACTCTTGTTCTGTATTCAAAGGACCCTTACCATCCATTGGATTACCCAATCCATCCAATACTCGACCCAATAAATTCCTGCCGACGCCTACTTTTAGTGTTTTTTGTGCCGATATTACCTCACACCCCGGTCCAATGCCCTGCATTTCACCAATTGGCATAAGTAGCACGCGCCCTTGACGGAAACCAACAACTTCAGCAGGAATCTGTTCGACCTGTTTTAATCTGGAACAGACATAACATAGCTCCCCAAGACTGACATTAGGCCCCTGCGATTCGATAACTAAGCCAATGACCTGTGTAATCTTTCCATTCATTTTAATTGGCTCGCAGGAGTTTATCGCATTCATATATTTACTAATATCAATATCCATCTCTACATAACTTCCTGAATCGCTTTTTTTACTGTTTCAATCTGTGTGCTCAACCTGGCATCAACATTTCCATTTGCACTTTCAACAATACAGTTTCCATTCGTCAGTGTTGCGTCTGCGGAAATTGTCAGTTGACTATCTGAATCAAGCATCGCTTGAAATTCACTTTTTGCCATTAATACGAGCTCATAATCATCAGGAGAAACTTTAATCACAATCTCATTTTGATCACGGACTTTTTCTAAAGCTGTTTTCACCAGCGGTAATACAATCTGAGGTACATCAATCACATGCTGTGGTATAATTTTGTCCGCGATTGCCATAGAAATTTGAACAATTTTGTTTTCCGCTTTCAGAATACTATTTTTTGCTTCATTTTCAGCTAATCCAAGTATGCGTTCTGCCTTTTCAGTTGTTTCTTTTATCGCATCCGTCATTTCATTCTTTGCTGTTTGATATCCATTATCATGTCCTTCATGATAACCTTTTTCTTTACCTTCATCGTATGCTGCATTTTTTATTCCTTCTGCTTCTTGCTTAGCATCTATTAAAATAGCTTCTGCCTCTTTTTGTGCATTTGCTATAATGTGATTCCGCTGCATTTCAGCATCTTCAACAATTTTAGCACCTTTACGTTTTTGTTCTTCCAACATAACAGCATAAGCAGCGGCTGCAGCAATGTCCTCTCGGTCAAACTCTATTTCGCCCTGTAATTTTCCAACAAAATTTATCTCTGGATTCTCCAACACTTTAGGACTATCTTGTAATATAGCGCTTTTTATAACCCTAGACAACCATTTCGTCTCCTTTACCGCGAGATACTATAATTTCACCAGATTCTTCAAGGCGTCTAATTACGTTTACTACTTTTTGTTGTGATTCTTCTACATCACGTATCTTAACAGGACCCATATATTCAATTTCTTCTTTCAACATATCAGCAGCACGCTTAGACATATTTTTATATACTTTTTCACCAACTTCAGGCGCAGTGGCTTTTAGTGCCAGTGCCAAATCTTTCTGATCTACTTCACGCAATACCAATTGCAGCGACCGATCGTCCAGCATAACAATATCTTCAAATACAAACATAAGACGTTTTATTTCTTCAGCAAGTTCTGGATTTTCTACTTCTAAATTTTCAATAATTGTACGTTCTGTTGTCCTATCAACACGATTCAATACTTCGACAATAGAGCTAACACCACCCGCTGCTGTAAAATCTTGTGTTACAAGAGAAGAAAGCTTTCTTTCCAACACACGTTCAACTTCACGCAAAACATCTGGGGTTGTTCTATCCATCGTTGCAATTCTTCTAGCTACTTCCACCTGGCGTTCAGGCGGAAGTGCAGAAATAATGGCTGCCGATTGATCAGCTGATAGATACGCCATAATCAACGCAATTGTTTGTGGATGTTCGCTTTGGATAAAATTTAAAAGTTGTGCTGGATCTGTTTTTCGGGCAAAATCAAACGGACGAATCTGCAGACTCGAAGTTAAGCGGTTAATAATATTAACTGCTTCTTCTGAGCCCAGGGCTTTTTCCAGCACTTCACGAGCATATTCCAAGCCACCTGTAGAAATATACTCTTTTGCCATTGCCATTTGGTAAAACTCACTAATTACTTTGTCTTTTTGTTCTTGTGTTACTTGGCGTTGGTTTGCTATCTCCAAGGTGAGTTTTTCAATTTCATCTTCATGCAAATGTTTAAAAAGTTGTGCCGAAATTTCTGGACCAAGTGCAATAAAGAGAATTGCCGCCTTCTGTTTATTTGTCAACTCATTAGATTCATACATATGCTCACCTACAATAACTTATTATTCTTCTGACAACCATGTTCTTACCAATTGGGCAACTTCCTCTGGTCGCGTCTTAATTAGCTCTTCCAAAGCTTGTCTCTCTGTCATGCGATTTTTCTCTTCTGGTGACATTTCATCAAGACTTTCCATAGCAGCTGCTTGCTCATTCGCCTTTGCTTCTTTTTGAGCTTGCTGCAACGCTTCAAGAGCAGCCCGTTCTTCAGCTTCTTTAGCAAGACGAGCTTTCCGGCGACGCATATAGATAAATGCTCCAATCATCGCGAGAACCAAGACTCCTAAAGCTACTTTCATCCAGAACATCTGATTTTCTCTGTCAAGACGTGCTTGGTCTTCTCTAGCTTGACGGTCTGCCAACTCAGTGCTGAACGGTACCGCTTCTACAGAAATTGTGTCTCCACGTCCTGTATCCAAACCAATGGCAGAGGATGCCGCTCTAGAGATACTATCTTGTTGATTTCTCGGCATTTGTTCATCAACCAAAACCGCCACAGTTAAGCGTTTAATTGAACCTGGTGCCGCAACTACCTTTTCTTTACTCTCATTTATTTCAAAGTTTTTTGTTACTTCTTTTTTATCATACTGCGATTGTGTATTATTGGCAGCAACATACCCCGGAATATTCGATGTAGTTCCTGCTGGTCCTCCTGGAGCTGCTGATGTACCATTATAGCTTTCAGCATTTTCTTGCGAACTACGAACAATTCCCGAATCATCAACTACTGGTTCAAAAACTTGCCGATCCAGTGTACGCTGATCAAAAGTCAGTTCAACATTGACTCTCGCAACGGCTTTTCCCTCACCTAATACTTGATCCAAAAAAGTCTGCAGATCTTTTTGTAAGCGATCTTGTACTTTTTTCGTCATATCCAATTGTGTTAGAGTCGCATTACCTACAGATTTTTCATCATCTTCCGGATCGTTCAATATTTTGCCGGCATTATCTACAATCGTAATATTTTGCGCCTGCAATCCCTGCACACTATGTGCAACTAGGTTCACAATACCTTTTATATGTTGTTTAGATAATTGCTGATTCGGTTTCAACTTCAACATAATAGAAGCTGTTGCCGGTTTTTCATTTTTCTTATATAAACTATCTTCCGGCAATACAATATGAACCCGCGCTTTTTCAACCTCTTCCAATTGTTCGATTGTCCTCGTTAGTTCACCCTGTAATGCTTGCAAATAGTTTACTTTGTTCTGAAATTCGGTAACACCAAGTTTACTATCATCAAATATTTCAAAACCTTTTTGCCCACGCGGCAACCCTTGAGTCGCAAGTTCTAAACGAGCATTATGTACATCTTTTGCTTGCACTAAAATCGCTGTACCACGTGATGATTCTTGCGGTTCATAAGGTATTTTCATTTCTTTGAGCTTTGCTGCAACTTCGCCCGCATCTTTCGCTTCCATCCCCGTAAACAAAGGTACCATATCCGGTTTACTACCCCACCAATAACTCCAACCAAAAATCGTTATCATTAATAGTGCAGCAACTCCCATAATCGTATACCGTTGCCTTTTACCAAGTTTATTCCAAACTTGCAGAGACTGCTCCTTCCAGTCTGCCATCGTCTCATCCTTTCACCAAAAAAGTATATTACTCTACATCAAACCTGCATGCGCATAACTTCTTGATATGCATCTATCACTTTATTACGTACTTGCATAGTAAGCTGTAAAGCAATGCTTGCTTTTTCAGTTGCTACAATTACTTGGGATATATCTTTCACCTTTCCCGCCGCCATATCAATATTCGCTTGTTGCCCTTTTAATTGAAGTTCATTTACATTATTTAAAGCTTCATTAAAATACTCGCCAAAACTTTTTTGTACTATTTTTTGATTTTCACCAAGATGTGTAGTTGCACTACTTACAACCGGCGTCAACTTCAATGCTTCAACTTGCATTCAACACACCTCTTCTATTTTCCAATATCCAATGTTTT
The DNA here is from genome assembly GCF_900086705.1 of Massilibacillus massiliensis. Taxonomy (NCBI): domain Bacteria; kingdom Bacillati; phylum Bacillota; class Negativicutes; order Selenomonadales; family Sporomusaceae; genus Anaerosinus; species Anaerosinus massiliensis. Next base: position 453,740 of record NZ_LT575483.1, read on the forward strand.
CATCGCCATGCTCTTCGCTGCATTCACAGACGTTACATTCGCTTCATAAGCTCTCGAAGCAGTAATCATATCTACCATTTCAGAAACTATGTTTAAATTTGGCATTTCCACATATCCTTCGGCGTTTGCATCCGGATGACTAGGATCATATATCGTACGTCCAGGTGTATTGTCTGTCGTAATTTGAACAGCTCTCACACCCTCACCAGCTTCATTTTGCATTTCTTTTGATAAAGTTTTCGAAAACGAGTTCGTTTCTCCATTTCTCGGTTCAAAAATAACCACCCGGCGACGATACGCACCGCCTTCTTCTGTACGCGTAGTATTGGCATTCGCTATGTTGTTGGAAATAACATCCATTCGTAAACGTTCAGCTGTCATTCCTGACGCTGCTGCATCTATTGCACCAAACATTCCCACACAAAGTTCCTCCTTTAATATTTATGTAAACTCTAACCACTTATAAACGCATTTATTTTTGACCTGCTATAACAGATTTCATACTTGAAAAATAATCACCTAATTGTCTAACCACTGCGTTATAATAAATTGTATTTTTCGCTAACGCTGCCATTTCTGAATCAATATCAACGTTGTTGCCATCCGTCCGCATTGTTGTAGTACCGATGGTCTGAATCTGCGGATTTACAATTCCATTATGCGTTTCATCAATCGGGAGATGCTTATCTTGTGTACGCACCATTTGCAAATGCTTGCCAGTTGGAGCCAGTTGTTCTGCCAACAAGCTTTCAAAAACAACTTCACTTTTCTTAAATCCAGGCGTATTTACATTTGCAATATTATTACTAATTACACTATGTCTCATATTTGAAGCACTTAATGACTGGCTCAACACATTCACCAATGGCGACTGGGTTATTTTTTCAATCATATCTTCTTTTCCTCCATTATCACCAAACTGTATTTAAAATAAGAATAAACATAAGGATTATTAAACGAGTTTATATTTCTACACTTTTCAGCAAAATTCCTTTTAAAAATTCGCCAAAACCCTTTATTTTTACCATAAACAAGATAATTGAGCATATTGTCCTATCAATAAACTTGAATTTTAAATAATTCTTGTAAATTATATCATAGAAAAATCTATTTATGTATCCTTTTAAAGAAAAATATGTAAAAATGAGTATTTATATCTATTTTTTTCAGAGAAAACAAAAAAAAATGTCGCTAAAGCGACACTTCTTTTTATCCTTATTCTTATCGTTTCAATTTATGAACTTCTTCTAATAAATGCTCATTGAGCACTTTAATATATGTTCCCTTCATGCCGAGTGATTTTGATTCAATCACACCCGCACTTTCAAATTTTCTCAACGCATTTACAATAACGGATCTTGTAATTCCTACGCGATCTGCAATTTTACTTGCAACCAGTAAACCTTCGTTTCCATCCAATTCACCTAAAATATTAATCGCTGCTTCCACCTCTGAATAAGATAAAGTTGCCAGAGCGATTTGTACAGTTGCTTTTTTTCGTGCTTCAATCTCAATTTTTTGACTATGATCTCTTAGAACTTCCATACCAACAACAGTCGCACCATACTCAGCTAAAATCAAATCTTCATCTGTAAATTTCTCATCAAACTTGGCAACAATTAATGTTCCTATCCGTTCACCGACACCATAGATCGGTACAATTGTAGTAATCTTGTTATGAAAGAAACACTCTGTTTCTTGGCTGAATGCACACATACCACTTTCTAACTGCAAATTCGGTGAAGTTTCATCAATTTTTAACAACCAATTTACATAATGTTTCGGAAATTCACCCTGCATGATCACTTTATCAATCATTAGCTCACATTCAAAGTCATCAATAAAAGCATGCCCAAAAACTTCCCCCGTTTTATCGACAATATATACATTGGCTCCAATTACATTACTTAATACACGCGAGATACCATCATATTCCACACTTTCGGATTTTTGCAATAATTTATTTATTTTTCTTGTTCTTTCTAATAATGAACCAATCATAACAGACCTCCCCTTCTAGCCACTCACTTTTCATTTTTTTACAAATTCAGCTAATGTAACATAATTATATATTACCACGATAAGAAAAATAATTATAGATCCTTCCTTATTTTTCTTTACATTTATAAGATAAAATGACTTAAATCTTGATTTACTACAATATGTCCTAATTTTAAATCAACATATGCTTTATCAATCGTCACATTTTTTTCTTTTATATCTGGAGCTTCAAAAGCTAAATCTTCTAGTAGTTTTTCTAAAATTGTATGTAAACGCCTCGCACCAATATTTTCTGTTTGCGCATTTACATTACAAGCAATCTCAGCAAGCTCTTCTATCGCATCATCTGTAAATTTTATCTTCACGCCTTCTGTTTCTAATAAATATATATATTGCTTAATTAAAGCGTTCGCTGGCTCTGTTAAAATTTGCATGAAATCTGCTTTGGACAGATTCGTAAGCTCTACTCGAATTGGAAACCGACCTTGTAATTCTGGAATCAAATCTGATGGTTTTGCTGTATGGAAAGCCCCTGCCGCAATAAATAAGATATGATCCGTTTTAATAGGTCCATATTTTGTAACAACTGTCGACCCCTCCACGATGGGAAGTATATCTCTTTGCACACCTTCACGCGAAACATCTGGTCCTGATGAATTACCTCGTCCAGCTACTTTGTCAATTTCATCAAGAAAAATAATCCCATTATCTTCTGCTATCTTCATCGCACTTGTAACAACTTCATCCATATCAATCAGCTTTTGTGCTTCTTCCTGCGTGAAAATTTTTCTTGCATTTTGAACGGTTACTTTACGTTTCTTTTGTTTTTTCGGCATTAGACTACCAAGCATATCCTGAATATTGTTTCCCATCTCTTCGATACCCGAGCCAGACAACATTCCAATCATCGGCGTGGCTGTATCTTCTACGCTGATTTCAATCAATTCGTCTTCCATTTCACCTGCCATCAAACGTTTACGACACCATTCTCTTCCCGCCTGATATTTAGGTTCTTCTTCCTGTACCGGTGAATTTTCTTTTGTTTCGTTATTATTAAACAGCATTTCAAATGGATTACGAGAGTTTTCTTTTTTCTGCGTTGGTATAAAGCATTCAATGATCCTTTCATTGGCAAGTTCTAATGCTTTATCATTTACTTCTAACATTTTTTCTTGCTTCAGCATTCTAATTGAAGTTTCCACTAAATCTCTTACCATAGACTCTACATCACGCCCGACATAACCTACTTCAGTAAATTTAGTTGCTTCAACTTTAACAAACGGTGCATTCACCAATTTGGCGAGACGTCTGGCAATTTCGGTCTTTCCAACACCGGTAGAACCTATCATTAAAATATTTTTGGGAATAATTTCATCTTTTAATGATTCAGGTAATTGTTTGCTTCTCCAACGATTTCGAAGTGCAACAGCAACAGATTTTTTGGCCTGTGACTGTCCAACGATATATTTATCTAGCTCATAAACAATTTGCTTTGGGGTTTGTTCTTTCAAAATCAGCCCTCCTAATCTAATTCTTCTACGGTAATATGATGATTGGTAAACACACATATATCCGCTGCAATCTTTAGCGCTTCTTCCGCTATTTCGGATGCTGATAAGTTAGAATACTTAACCATGCCACGTGCTGCTGCTAAAGCATAAGCACCGCCAGAGCCAATTGCAGTCACACCATCATCTGGCTCTATCACTTCTCCATTACCTGATAAAATCAACATCTTTTCATGATCCATAATGATCAGCAATGCTTCCAATTTTCTTAATACACGATCGGTACGCCATTCTTTTGCCAATTCCACAGCCGCCCGCATTAAATTCCCATTAAACTCTTCTAGTTTCGTCTCAAATTTTCCAAACAAAGTAAATGCATCTGCAACCGAGCCTGCAAACCCGGCCAGAACTTTACCATGATACAGGCGTCTGACTTTTTTGGCATTATGTTTCATTACCGTATTGCCACCAAAGGTAACTTGCCCATCGCCGGCAATTGCTGTTTTCCCTTTATGCTTTACAGCCACAATTGTTGTAGCATGAAACATTTCAACACCTCCAAATAGATTTTATGTTATATAGTATGTCTAAAAGACGCTAAACTAGCTAGCGCTCTTTCTGCAATTGTACGATTTTTTAACTTTTTATCCTTAATTCTTTCATTTAACGGCGGCAATAAGCCAAAATTAATATTCATTGGTTGAAATTTCTTTGCATCAGCATTTGTAATATACTGACACATTGCACCATGCGCTGTATCGGCAGGGTAAATAAGCGGTTCACATCCATTTGTTATTTTAACGGAATTGATCCCTGCAACAAGACCACTCGCAGCCGATTCTATATAACCTTCTACCCCCGTCATCTGACCAGCAAATAAAATTTTTGCATTCGTTTGCATTTGAAGTGTAGGTTTCAACACCATTGGAGAATTGATAAATGTATTACGGTGCATTACACCATAACGAACAAATTCTGCTGTATCCAAACCTGGAATCAGACTAAAAACACGTTTTTGTTCTGGCCATTTTAAATGCGTTTGAAAGCCTACGATATTATAAAGACTTGCCGCATAATTATCTTGTCTGAGTTGCACAACTGCGTATGGTCTTTCGCCGGTAACTGGATGTTCAAGCCCAACTGGCTTTAAAGGACCATATCTTAAAGTATCTACCCCACGACTTGCCATCTCTTCAACAGGCATACAGCCTTCAAAAAAAATCGCTTTTTCAAAATCTTTTGTTGCTGTTTTTTCTGCCTGTACAAGCTCCTGCCAAAAACTTGCGTATTCTTCCTTATTCATTGGACAGTTAATATAATCGTCATCACCTTTGCCATAACGAGAAGCTTTATACGCTTTTTCCATATTTAAAGATTCTTTTACAACGATCGGTGCAGCCGCATCGTAAAAATATAAATATTCCTGTCCTGTTAATTTCGCTATCGAATTGGAGAATGCTGGTGATGTCAAAGGGCCGCTTGCAATGATAACAACATCGTCTGTTTTTGGAATTTCGATAACTTCTTCATGAACAACCTGAATCAATGGATGATTTTTTATTTTATCTGTAATATATTCACTAAAAGCATTGCGGTCTACAGCAAGTGCACCGCCAGCTGGAATCTTCGTTGCATCAGCAGCTTCCATGATCAGTGAGTGCATTTGGCGCATTTCTTCTTTCATTAAACCAACAGCGTTTTCAAGTCCCGCCCCGCGAAGAGAATTACTGCAAACCAACTCTGCAAAATTCTCACTATGATGTGCCGGGGTCGACACCTTTGGACGCATTTCATATAGCTCTACATGGATACCCTTTTGTGCGATCTGCCAAGCAGCTTCACTGCCAGCAAGACCGGCTCCAATTATAATTACTTTAGACACTAATTTTCCTCCGCTTGTTTTGTACTACTTTTCTTTTTACTTCTAGTCTTTGTTGATTTCTTCTTTTTTACCTCTGATGATTTAGTCGAAATTTCTTTTTCTTCCTTTTTATCAGGATTTTCTTCTTTTTTCTTTAATTTTTCTAATTCTTTGTTAATAGGATGTTCTTTTCTTGTCTCACAGAGAGCATTACTGCAATACGTAATAAATCGCCCATTTTTATAATTATGTTTTAACATAAACGCTCCGCAGGTCGGACAATTTTCTTTCAACGGCATATCCCAAGTAACGAAATCACAGTCCGGATAGTTTTTACATCCGTAAAAATTTTTCCCGCGTTTTGTCCGACGTTCTACAATATTACCGCCGCATTTTCCACATAAGACCCCAGTGTCTTTTAATAAAGGTTTCGTATTTCTACATTCGGGAAATCCTGGACATGCAAGAAATTTTCCGTATCTCCCTTGTTTTACTACCATCATTCTTCCGCAATGTTCGCATGGAACATCAGAAACTTCCACCGGTAATTCAACATGACCAATATCTTCTTCTGCATGTTCAAGTGTTTTTTCAAATGGACCATAAAAATCACTTAATAATTTATTTTTTTCGAATTTCCCCTCTGCAATTTCATCCAACTTATTTTCAAGTGCAGCGGAAAATTCTGCGTCAACAATATCTTCAAAATATTCTTTTAACATATCAACCACAACGAAACCTAATTCCGTTGGCACAAATTTTTTATCTGCACGCACAACATAGCCTCTGCCCAAAATGGTTTCAATAATTGGAGAATAAGTACTTGGACGACCAATTCCTTTTTCTTCAAGAATTTTAACCAAAGAAGCTTCATTATATCTTGGTGGTGGTTCGGTAAAATGTTGTTTAGGTAGTACTTTCTGCAAGTGAACAACTTGTTCAAGCGTCAATTCAGGTAGATTAACGTCTTTTTCAGTTTCCTTTGTGTCTTTTCCTTCAATATAAACTGCAGTAAACCCAGCAAATTTTAAGATTGAACCAGTTGCTTTAGCTCCGAATCTGCCTGCTTGAAAATCAATCGTTACGGTATCATAGATCGCCGCTGACATTTGACTGGCAACAAAGCGTTCCCAAATAAGCGTGTATAATTTCAATTGATCTTTTGACAAATATTTTTGAATACTGTCCGGTGTAAACACAACACTTGTTGGGCGAATTGCTTCATGCGCATCTTGCGATTTTTTAGTCGAATAAACAGGTGGTTTTTCCGGCAAGTAATCTTTACCAAATCTTTCACCCACATAGTCTCTTGCTTCTGTCTGCGCAAGTTCAGCGATTCGCGTAGAATCGGTACGCATGTAAGTGATTAAACCAACCGGTCCTTTTTTCCCTAATTCTAACCCTTCATATAATTGCTGTGCAAGCATCATCGTCTTACGAGAAGTAAACCCTAATTTTCGTGAGGCATCCTGCTGTAAACTGCTTGTAATAAAAGGAGGCGCAGGTTTGCGCTGACGCTGACGTTTTTTTATGTCACGTACAGCAAATGTTTGTTGTTCCAACTCATTTTTTATATTTTCTGCTTCTGTTTCCGTTTTGATGGAAATCTTATTTCCATCAACCGTAACCAATTCCGCATCAAACATTGCAGATTTTGGTTTTTCTCTTAATTTTAATCCGACAGACCAGTATTCTTCCGACACAAATTTCTGTATCTCTTTTTCTCTGTCACAAATAATTTTAACTGCTACAGACTGTACACGACCGGCACTAAGACCTTTACGAATTTTACGCCACAAAAGCGGGCTTAATTTATATCCTACAATTCGATCTAACATACGACGTGCCTGTTGCGCATCTACTCGATTTAGATCAATAGGATGCGGATTTTTAACAGCCTCTTGAATTGCCGGCTTCGTAATTTCATGAAATACAATTCTACAGGCATCATACGCATCAATATTTAATATATGTGCTAGATGCCAAGCAATTGCTTCCCCTTCACGATCCGGGTCAGATGCCAAATATATCTTGTCTGCAGTCTTTGCAGCTGTTTTCAAAGACTTAATCAGATCACCTTTACCACGAATATTAATATATTTAGGCGTAAAATCATTCTCAATATCTACACCAAATTGGCTTTTAGGTAAATCACGCAAATGTCCCATTGATGCTTTAACCGTATAATTTTTACCTAAATATTTCTCTATTGTTTTCGCTTTAGCTGGTGATTCTACAACAACCAGTGTTTTACTCACAAAATGTCCTCCTTCATAGCACGAACATAGCAATGCGAGCCACGTTCATGCAGCAGACCACGCAATTCCATTTGTAATAATATAAAATTGATATTTGACGCATTACTTCGCGTTTTTAATATAATTTCATCCACTGTCATAGGTTCGTTATAGCTCAATAAATCATAGATTGCCTTTTCTTCCTCTGACAGCATAAAATTGCCGCTCTTTTCATTTTTAAAATACGTTACATTATATTCTTCAAGTATGTCAGAAATTGATTCAACCAATTTTGCTCCCTGCTGAATGAGCTTATGACACCCTTTGCTTGTCGCCGAAAAAATACTACCTGGCACAGCAAATACATCTCTACCTTCATTTAATGCATATTCTGCAGTAATCAGTGAACCACTTTTAAGCGCAGCTTCAACAACCACTGTGCCATCAGTTAATCCACTAATGATTCGATTCCTACTTGGGAAAAAAGCAGGATTAGGCTTCGTACCGGGTGCATATTCGGAGATAATAAGTCCAACTTCTGCAATCTGCTCTAACAAATTCTTATTTTCCGGCGGATAACTTACATCAACACCGCAACCTAGCACTGCAACCGTGGAGCCGATCTCTAAGGCACCTTGATGCGCTGCTGTATCAATTCCACGAGCAGCACCACTTACAACACTAAATTTTGCCTTTGTAAGTTCACACCCCAACATGCGCGCAATGTTTCTGCCATATGTAGACGCCTTTCGAGCACCGACGATCGCTATACTCCGATCAGCAAATGCTAAATTTCCTCGATAAAAAAATATCATCGGCGGATTATAAATATCTTTTAATTTCTTCGGATATATATCATCTTGATAACTGCATAAATGAATCTTTTGTTTTTCCCATGTAAAAGCGAACTGATCTACATCAATTGATTGTTTTTTCAACTCCGTTAATTTATCACAAGTTACCCTATCAATGCAACCACTTGCCTGTAAATCCAGCTTACTTGCATTCCATACATTTTGTGCATTGCCAAAGTGTTCTATTAGTTTACGTAATCGCATGCTGCCAATCCCAGGCACCATTTGTAATACCGCTAAAAATATTTTTTCCACAGCGAACACCACCTAATAAAATCAACATTGTATAAACGAATTTTCATTTATGGAAATAATTCTATGCCATTCTCTTATATTACAATAAGAATCATCATTTGCAAAGCTGATTTAAAATACAACTTGCTATATCGTTAGCCGCATTAGGTTTTGAAATTTGCCTAGCATTTATTTTCATATTAGTAAGTACATTAGACTCTATTCTAAATATTTTGTCAATTACCTTTTTTAAGGTACTAATTTTATTAATTTTTATTGCAACTTTTTTTCTTAATAGAAATTTTGTATTTTCTTCTTCTTGTCCAGGAATCGGCTGATATATAATCATGGGTAAAGCTGAACACAGCGCCTCACTCACAGTTACGCCTCCTGCTTTTGATATGAGGATATCAGACACTGCCATAAATTCGTATATATTATGTACGAAACCAAATATATGCATATCGTGTTTGATTTTTGATTGCATCTTTTGTACTTTACGATATAAATTTTTATTTTCGCCTGTGACAACAATTAGCTGCATGGCTGTGGTACAAGAATTTAAACATTGAATAACTTTGAGCATAGGGAAAATTCCAGCACCTCCGCCCATGATTAATACTATTTTAGTCTTATCACAAAATTTCATACATTTTAAAAGCTTATTTTTATCATAAATTCGTTCATACATAACAGAAACAGGAATTCCCAAAGCATAGCTTCGTTCCTGTTTAATGTGGCACTTGATTAAATTCTCAATCAAACTATCCTCGGCAACAAAATATTGTTTTGTATCTTGATTTATCCACATTTGATGGACTGTAAAATCCGTAATGACACTAACACTTGGAATACTCATTTGTGCATGCTCTTTTAGATACTGCATCACATTAGCTGGCGTTGCATGTGTACATACGACAACATCCGGTCTATAAGCCATCAAATAAACTTTTAACTTTTTTGCAAAAAAAGCACTTATGATCTTTCGCATCCATAAAGCACCTTGTTTTCTATTTCCCCAAGTATACGCCTTTTTATATACTTGGGGAATAAAAATTAAACTTTTAAAATAAACGTTTAATAAAGTACAGCGGAAAAATTTATTTACAAAATCCAAAATGTCTATATGCTCAACTACAATATCATGCTGCAATCTTTTCATAGCTTGTGCAATGGATACAGCAGCTTGTCTATGCCCAGAACCAATCGAGGCACTAAGAAATAAGATTTTAGGGGATTTCTTCATACGATTTTCTACTCCTTAGATCGTTATTTTTCCATAGAAATTAACTTCACCATCATCCGGACAAACCTCCAGTAACTGCTGCACTGTCAAACCGTTTATCATACTTTCATTCGTAATATCTAACATTGGTACTAATACAAATTTTCGCAATGTCAAATAAGGATGTGGTAATTTTAAATCTTCTGTAGATCTTACTATCGTATCATACACTAATAAATCAATATCTATACTTCTTGGTCCCCAATGTAAAACTCTCTTTCTACCCAATTGTTTTTCTATAAAAAGACAAGCATCTAAAAGCTCTTCCGGTGACAAATCGGTTACAATCCTAATCACTGCATTCAAATAACTCCGCTGCTCTTTTCGTCCAAAAGGCTCTGTTTCATAAATTGAAGAACTCTGCATTACAGCTATTTTTTCATGTGCAGCCAATTTATCAACAGCTGCCAATATATACTTTTCTCTATCCCCCATATTAGAACCTAGCCCTAATAGGATCATATTATTTACGACTCCGCACAGATTCTATTTGCACAAAATCAATTGGTCCCGCAATTGGCACAGAAGGTTTACGTACACGGACTGTAACTTCACCAACCGTAGTATAAAGCGATAGTATCTCATCACCGATATGTGCCGCTAATGCTTCAAGTAAGCAAAAGCGCTTATGTTCAGCAATATCTTTCACAAGTTGATAGATAGAAACATAATCAACAGCATCATTTAATTCATCTGTCTCTGCAGCTTTATCTGTTACAGTTTTCAGTTCCACATCAAAATAAAATCGCTGTCCTTGTTCACGTTCATATTCATATACACCATGAAATCCATAAAACATTACATTACTAATCAAAATCTTCGTCATTTTCTCCACTCCTCGTCATTACATCCATCATTTTTAAAATTCTTTTTACCTGTTTGACATCATGAACACGATGAATTTGAACACCTTTAGTTTTCCCTAAAGCAGCCGTTGCGAGCGTACCTTCAACCCTGTCGTGTACAGGCAAGTTTAATACATCTCCGATAAAACGTTTACGCGAAGTCCCTAACAATATAGGACAATCCAATGCTCGGAATGCTTCCAATTTTGACATGACGTATAAATTTTGTGCCGTTGTTTTAGCAAAACCTATCCCTGGATCAATAATTATATTTTCACGTTTTATACCGTTCTCTCTGCCTATATCAATGCTTTTCCTGAAAAAACAATCCATATCATGCATAATACCTTCTGGATAATCGTTCTCATTTTTATTATGCATAACCACAACTGGTACATCATATTTTGCTACAACCTTTGCCATCTCTTCATCATATTGCAACCCCCAAATATCATTGATGATATGAGCACCGTATTGTAATGCGGCTTCCGCTACACTGGCTTTGTAAGTATCCACTGATACGGGTACCTTACAATATGGTAAAACAGCTTCCAATATTGGAATTAACCGTTCCATTTCTTGGTCAGCAGAAATTTTTTCATTCCCGCCATAAGGCCTCGTTGACTCTGCACCTATATCGATCATATCAGCTCCATCGATTTGCAGTTCTTCGACACGACGGATGGCCTGATCTATACAGTTATATTTATTTCCATCTGAAAATGAATCTGGTGTAACATTTAATATTCCCATTATTAAACTATTTTCGTGATCAATCGTCAAATTCCTGTCTTGCCAATTATATTTACGATTAGGTAATTGGTCTACATTTCTTAAGATTTGTTCTATTTTTTCTGCAAGACTTGCAAGTCCCCATGGTTGTACCTTTAATTGTGCTAAGGCCAACCGATACTGTTTCATCGTTGCGCCAATCAGTACATCTGTATATTCCTCACTTAAATCTGCAGCATGCCTTGACACTGCCACATCTCCGCCTTTACCTAAAAACGTCTGTTTTAATATATTTGCAGCTTTTGACCTAATATTTTCCACTTTTATTACTCTAAAAAGCAATTTAGGTTTCAGAATATGAATCCCCACTGGATCACAATCGATTTTTGTAAGCTCATTTTGCACTTGTGAAAAATTTTTAATTTCAATAATATTGATATTCATAGTTCCTCCCTATTGCGATTCAACACATTTTTATTGTATCATAACTATTATACATATTTAAAAATTATATACAAATATTAAATACTACAGATAGTTCCGTACTATTAGGAGGAAACTTGATGAAAAAAAGAATTGATCCAAACTCATTTAATATTCCTGTGGAAGAGATAAAAAACGGCTTTTATAGCGATATTTATTTTTTAAGAACACAAGAAATTTTAAACAAAGCAAATTATCATCCTCATGTTACCATGCAAATTTTTCAACGTACACATGCAACCCTTTGTGGTATTGATGAAGCAATCGCTATAATCAAACGTTGTGCACATAATCCTGAAAAAATCAAAATCCATGCCTTGCATGACGGCGATAAAGTCGAACCTTGGGAAACAATCATGACAATTGAAGGAGATCTAGCAGATTTTTCACATTTAGAAACTGTATATCTTGGCGTAATTGCTCGTCAAACTAAAATTGCCACAAATACAAGCAAAGCAGTATCTGCAGCAAATGGAAAACCAGTATTATTCTTTCCTTCTCGATTCGATCATTACAGTGTGCAGCAATCTGATGGTTATGCGGCAAAAATTGGCGGTATGAGTGGTATTTCCACACCCGCAAACGCAGTTTCCTGGGATGTCGAAGCAGCAGGAACTATTCCTCACGCATTAATTGCAACTTATTTAGGCGACACATTAAAAGCAACTCAGGCATTTGACCAATATATTGACCAAGCTGTAAGCAGAGTTGCACTTGTAGATTTTAATAATGATTGTGTGAACACAAGTTTGGAAATTGCCCGCGCTTTAGGTGATAAACTTTATGGTGTACGTTTAGATACTTCTGATAAAATGGTGGATGCTTCTTTAATAAATCAAATGGGAGATTTCGCTCCAACAGGTGTAAATGAACAGCTCGTTAAGAATGTTCGAAAAGCACTTGATGATAACGGTTTTCATAAAGTCAAAATTATGGTGTCCGGTGGATTTACACCAGAGAGAATCGCTAAATTTGAAGCCAACAAAGTTCCTGTTGATGTATATGCGGTTGGTAGCAGCATATTTTCCACTAACGTGGACTTTACTTCTGATGTAGTTTTGGTAGATGGAAAACCAAGTGCTAAAAAAGGACGTAAATTTAATCCAAATCCGCGCTTAGAACTTGTACCTTGACTACACATCCTATTCAAAACACAATAAAAGCTTAAATTGTGCCTATTATATACGTTAAAATGCCTTTGGTCATTGCCTCAGTAATGACCAAAGGCATTTTATGTTGATGTTATCAACTCGCCCTAATTTTATTGTCTGTGGACCTATGCTCTAAGGGCATCACAAAACGTTTTTGATCATACTAGGTTGACTATGCTATACTAAGATTTAGATCTAATATTTTTTTCTTCTGCATATAAATTTTTGCCGATTTTAGTAACGGCTTTTTTTTCAATTCTTGATACATAACTACGCGATATACCTAAAATTTTGGCAATATCACGTTGTGTCTTGCGAATACCATCTGGTATTCCAAATCGCATATTAAGAACAAGCTTTTCGCGATCATTTAATGTATTGATCTGATTGGCTAATCGCTCATTTTCACATTGCGTTTCAACTAGATCGGCCACAACATCAGAATCAGTACCAAGAACATCGATCAGCGTTATTTCATTCCCTTCTTTGTCTATACCAATTGGATCATATAAACTAACTTCTGACCGCGCTCTTCTCGTGCTGCGCAGATGCATTAGTATTTCATTTTCTATACATCTAGCAGCGTATGTAGCAAGACGAATCTTTTTATTCGTATCAAATGTATTAATTGCTTTGATCAATCCAATTGTACCGATTGAGATTAAATCATCAATATCTTCTCCCGTGTTATCAAACTTCTTTACAATATGCGCTACCAAGCGCAAGTTACGTTCAATCAATACACTCTTAGCTGATTCTTTGCCCCCTGCTAATTGCCTTAAATAAGATTCCTCTTCTTTCTCTGATAAAGGTAATGGAAACGTATTTTGTGCCACATAGGCAACAAACAGCATTATACTTTTTCCCACTGCACCTAGTAAAGCTAATAAAACAGACACAGTAACACCTCCGCTCATTCTTCTGTGCTTTATCATATGGCCGCTGAGCAAAGATTGTGCTAAGAAATGATTGGAAATTTATTTTTTGTCGAAAGGAAGTGTTTGCTTGGAGAACTATTTAGGTGACTCTATGATATTTTTATCTATTCTACTTATGATCGTTTATTCTCTTTGGGATAATATTTTTACAGATTAATTAAAAGACGGGTGCTAAGAGAAGTAATTAGCACCCGTCTTTTAATATAGTAAATCATATCCGGCAGACTTTTAGATATAAAAATAGAGGAGACATCTGTCTCCTCAAATTAAATAAATTAAAGAACTCTTCGAGCTCCAATATAACATGAACCCCAATACCCACTGTATAGGTTATCAACTTTTACACCACTGCTTGAAGTCGCACTGATAAAATTGCCATTGCCGATATAAATACCTGAATGCGAAGGCCCTGCAGTATATGTAGAAAAAAACACTAAGTCACCAGGTTGTAAATTCGCTACCGAATAGCCAGTCTCATATTGCTCATCTGCGGTTCTAGGTAACCAAATACCTGCGTTAGCAAAAACATAACGTACAAAACCAGAACAGTCAAAGCCACTTGGTGTTGTACCTCCAAACACATACGGAACACCTATGTATTGGAAGGATGTTTGTATAATCCGTCTAGCAGCATACGATCCTCCACGACTTACCTCGGGAAGTTCTCTTCCCATTAATGCACGATATGTTGCAGAACCAACAAGACCATCCGCTTCCAAACCTCTAGATGTTTGGAATGCAATCACAGCACTTTTGGTCGCTGAACCAAAAACGCCATCAGCAACAATATCATAACCTAAATTAGCCAAAGCAGTTTGGAGTTGTGTTATTTCTTCACCTTGATCTCCATTTCTAAACGCAGATGCATTTGCAATAGAGAACCAACTCACCATCAATAAGGATAGTACTAATACACGTAATACCTTACTCAAAAGGTCACTCCTCTCTCTTTTTGCCTACGAGGTTAGCTGACGGGTTTGGGTAGTAGAGTCACCCATAATGTACAACTTGCAAACAACATTTTACAAATCGCAACAGAATTCACCCCAAAAAATGGTTCCCCCGCTCTTGAGTTAGATTCGGCTTATTTATACTCAATAATTTCCTATATTCGACCAAACTTTATAAATTCCTGCTAAAATGTACCTTTCTTTCCCTTTGTATTAATTTTTATTACCTATATTTATATTTTTATCTAAAATATTCGGTTGATTTCGCACAAAATAAAGAGGCCTTTGCTTTACTTCTTCAAAGATTCGGCCTACATATTCACCAATTATTCCAAGTCCAATCAATTGCATTCCGCCCAAAAATAAAATACTCGCTGATATTGTCGCCCAACCAGGTACAGCCTCTTCAGTAAATAATTTGATATAAATAACATGAGAAGTAACAATTAAACTTATAAATCCAAAAACAATACCAATATAAAAAGCAAAGCGAAGCGGAATTTTAGAATAAGCTGTAATTCCATCTAAGGCAAAATGCAACATTTTTTTTATAGAAAATTTGGAGCTACCGGCATAACGTTTTGGTGCAACGAATTCAATTTGAATTTGCTTATACCCAATTGCGCCAATAATCCCACGAATAAATCTAGCTCTCTCTTTATAACAACGAAAACTATTCACAACCGATTGATCTAATAATCGAAAATCTGAACCACCTGGTTGAATTTTTACCTTAGACAATAAATTCATGAGCCGATAAAACAAGGAGGATGTAGCATTCTTAAGCCAAGAAACCCCTTCTGTAGTTTTCCTTATCGTTTGCACAACTTCATACCCTTGCTCCCATCTTTCAATCAAATTTGGCAAAAAAGCTGGTGGATGCTGCATATCTCCGTCCATTGTAATAACCGCATCTCCTAGAGCATGATCAAGACCACAGGTCAAAGCAACCTGATGTCCGAAATTCCGTACTAAATAAAGTGGCTTAACTCTATCATCCTTGCTCGCTAGACGATCAAGGATAAATACACTGCTGTCGCTAGATCCATCATCAACAAACACCAATTCAAATGTATATGGCAAGGTAGACATAACTTTACATAGTTCTATATAAAAATATTCGATATTATCTTCTTCATTAAAAACAGGGACAACAATTGATATGAATTTCATAAATATCCCTCCAATCTATTAGATGACTTTCCTTCTATCTTTTATCATGATCTTATGCGTTAAATATTCACATATCAAGATACTCGAATTGTTTATTAAATTTGTACCTACACGATTAAGTCAAATGTTCCAAAAAATCAGCGTTCATAAAATATTTATAAAAACAAATGCTCAAAATGTATTTTACACTTCGAGCATTTGCTTTAATTATTCGTAAATCTTGATAAAAAATCCTTTGTCCGTTGATTTTTCGGGTGAGTAAACAATTCATCTGGTGAAGTATCTTCAACGACGACTCCATCTGCCATAAATACAACACGTGTAGAAACATCACGAGCAAAAGCCATTTCATGCGTAACAATGATCATGGTAAGACCTTCTTTTGCCAATTCACGCATAACGGCAAGTACTTCGCCAACCATTTGCGGATCTAATGCAGATGTCGGTTCATCAAAAAGTAAAACTTCTGGCTCAATTGCCAATGCTCTGGCAATTGCAACTCTTTGTTTTTGACCACCGGACAATTGACTTGGTTTTGCGTTCATATACTGCGCCATGCCGACTTTATCTAAATATTTTAATGCAATTTTCTTCGCAAATTCATTTGATTTTTTTAGTACTTTCACCGGACCTACCATACAGTTCTCTAGAACTGTCATATTGTTAAACAAATTGAACTGTTGGAAAACCATACCAACTTTAGTTCGATAAAGTGTAATTTCTTTATTCGTATCTGTGATATGTTCTCCATGATATAGAATTTCTCCCGAAGTAGGTATCTCTAACATATTAATGCAACGCAGCATAGTCGATTTACCAGAACCTGATGCTCCAATAATACTGACGACATCGCCTTGCTGAATATTAAGATCAATATTTTTTAAAATCTCCCGGTCTCCAAAACACTTTACTAAATGTTTGACTTCTAAGACAGGTTTTACATTATTTCGCATCATAGCTTCTTCCATATCCTATTAATTCCTGCCTTTCTTATTTGTCGTATCAAAAGGCCCGCAAGGATCGGCTAACGGATCATATTCTACCAATGAATAATTTTCAGAACCGTCCATTTTCTTTTCAATCCAGCGCAGTAATCTCGATACGGTAAAAGTCAAAATAAAATAAATTACACACGTAATAAAAAATACCTCAAAGTATTTATAATAAACACCCGCTGCAGTCTTCGATGCAAAATATAATTCCGTTACTGAGATTACATTTAAAACTGATGTATCTTTAATATTAATAATTAAATTATTGCCAATCTGCGGCATAATATTACGAAGCGCCTGCGGCATAATAACATTATACATTGTCTGAAAATGATTCATCCCAATTGCTTTTGCGGCCTCAGTTTGCCCGATATCAATTGAATAAATACCACCACGTACAGTTTCTGCCATATATGCACCAGTATTAATCGATACAACCAAAAAACCCGCAAACATTGCCGACATATCAATATTAAACATGCTCATCGAACCATAATAGACAACCATTGCTTGAACAATCATCGGCGTTCCCCGAAATATTTCAACATAAGCAGATAAAATAAACTGTATTGATTTATAAAATCCTTTCGTTACAATACTCGCACGAGGATTTACCGGAACCGTCTGCACAACACCAACAAAAAAACCAATGATACAACCAATCAAGGTTCCAACTAAAGCTAATAAAAGGGTAATTGCAGCGCCTTTCATTAACATCATTCCGTATTGCTCTAATAAAAAATAAACCCATTCAAAAAAAGTTACTGGCATATCTGATATCATAAAATTCCACCCTGCTATTCATTTAACTTAAAAGAAGGGACGGTTATCCCGTCCCAAAAATAGTTTTCACATACTTACTTCGATAAAGGCTGATTTTTAATGGCGTCTTCCATCATTTTATTACGATCATCTTCACTAATCGTAGCAAGTGTTTCATTGATTTTTTTCAACAACTCACTATTTCCTTTTTTCAGCGCGATCCCCATTTCAACATCTTCTTTTGAAGCTTCAAACCCTTTACCATCTTTAAAATCTAACATAACCAAATTGGGATTTGCAAAAGACGCTGCCATTGCCGTTGGTTTATCTAAAACCAAAACCTCAACTTTCCCCGAAGTTAAAGCGACGACCATACCTGGTACATTATCAATTGCAGGCTGAATTTTAGCTTCTGGAATCTGTTTAATTAAATCATACCAAATCGTATTGAGCTGCGATGTAGCAACTGCTCCTTTTAAGTCCTCTACGTTTTTCGCATTTGCAAAAGGACTACTCTTCTGCGTAAGTGCAACAATAGATGCATTGTAATAAACAGAAGAAAAATCAACACTTTCTTTTCTCTTGTTTGTAATACTCATGCCAGCAATAACAGCATCGACTTTTCCCGTACTTACTGCTGGTGCCAAACCATCCCACTCAATCTTATGTATCTCTAAATCATATCCCATTGATTCTGCAATTTTTTTTGCCATAATAACATCATAACCGTAGGCATATTCAGAGGTTCCTGAAATCTTTACTGCACCATTTTCGTTCGTTGTTTGCGTCCAATTAAATGGCGCATACCCACATTCCATGCCAACACGAAGTACTTTTTTGTCCGCTTCTTTTTTGTCAGAACCACATCCTGCAAGTACCACTAAGCTTGCAAACATTGCAATACAAAGCACTGCAGTAATAATTTTTCTAATTTTCTGCATTTGTCAATAGCCTCTCCTTATCCATTTTGCATTTTTATTCAAGAAAAACAGTAAAAAGACATCAATCTCCTCCTTGGAAGTTGACATCTTTGTCGACTCTTAACACTTACTTTTCAAAATAAAACACAATGAAATTTTCTAAAACCCTTGTTTCATTTTAGCAATGAATTACAAAGGTTGTCAAGAACATAGTACATTTATGTTTGTTAAATAAAAAAAAGACAGCCGATAAAATCAACTGTCCCTTTTGCTTCATTCATATTTCACGCTATATGTGAGTAATCAATAAGCCGAGTTTTGTTCCGCTCTCGCGGTGATGATCATTTATCTAGATACGTTAGTTACCTAACGATTCAAGCGACACAACCCGGAAGGTTCCGCGGGCAACATCATCCCTTCCCTATTCGGTCTTGCTCCAAGTGGGGTTTACCAAGCCAATTAGTCACCTAATTGCTGGTGCGCTCTTACCGCACCTTTCCATCCTTACCTAATAAAATTAGGCGGTTTAAATTTCTATAGCACTTTCCCTGAGGTCACCCTCGCTGGACGTTATCCAGCACCTTGCCCTATGGAGCCCGGACTTTCCTCAAATGCCAATGGCACTCGCGATCATCTTTCATACTCACAACAATATTAAGTTCAAGCAAGATATAATATTATCATTACAATCGACTTATGTCAAGCAATTAGAACTAACAATTATATCCAGTTCAACTTGACATCTGCTGACGTAATCGACGTACCTTCGCCACGATATCCTCTGCACCAACAATATCTGAAACTACAGCAATTGTTTTTGCACCTGCATTCGAAACATCCGCAATATTTTCTTCCTTAATCCCACCAATTGCAACGAATGGTAATTTACTATTGTTGGCAACGTAACGAACATAATCTAGACCAACCGCGTCACATACATCTTTTTTGGTTTTTGTTGCAAACACTGGTCCTACACCGATATAGTCAACTGCTTCACAACATTCTGCAAGCCGCATTTGCTCTGGATTATGTGTAGAAAGACCAAGAATTAAAGTATTACCAATAAGTTTACGCACGACTTCAGGCGGCAAATCTTCTTGACCAATATGAACACCATCTGCCTTTACCGCCATGGCCAGATCTATATGATCATTCACAATAAAAGTAACACCTGCTCTCTGCGTCTTTTCACGAATAATTCTACATTCCTCATACATTTCTTTTGCTTTTTTTTCTTTTTCTCGATACTGAAAAAAAGTAATTCCTGCCTCAATTAGAGCATCAAGTATTTGAATATTACTGCGTCCTTTTGATAAATTTTCCGCTGTTAACGCGTAAATTCCTGATGAAGAAAAATTATCCATCCCTTGTTTTTTCATTCATTTCACCCTTTACTTAATACAAATTCTAGTACCAAATCAACTTGTTTGGCAGCTGCGATGGTCACGCCAGGGGCAAGCGGCGGCAAGCGATCAATTCCACTTTCCAAATCACCAATCACATAAAAATGTGCATTAATTTTACGTGTTTTAATCCGATCACTATTCCCAAATCCAGCCAATCCTGAAACGGTCACTAATAATTTCTTCGTTTCAGCCATTGTTTCTACCATCAAAGTTTTACCTTCTGGCGTATCTAAAGCTTCTATTATAATATCACAAGAAAAGAATATATCATGAATATTTTTTTCAGTAATTTTATCGTTTACGATTGTCAAATGAAGATCTGGATTGATTGCACGCAAAATATCTGCCAATGCAGAGACTTTTGACGTCCCAACTTGTTTTGTAAAATAATTCTGTCTGTTTAAATTGCTTACATCTACTTCATCAAAATCCACCAAAGTGATCTTTTTAAAGCCGCTTCTAACCAACATGATCGCACAATTAGACCCCAACCCTCCAGCACCTGCAATACCAACAGAAGTTTGTTGAATTTTTTCTAATTGCGCTTCATTTAAATAACGCCTAAGCCCGTTTTCAAACAGATTCATTATGCTAACACCTGCCAATCCTTATAAATTGGTTGATAACCTTCATGATACAACATCGTCGACATCTCCCGAACAGAACGATGATCAGAAATTGAAAACTGTCCTGTCTCCTCGCCTTTACTATGTCCTCCAACAGCTGTAGTTACCCCAGCCGACATTTTTGTAACTCCCAGACGCACTAAATGATTTCTAAGTTTTACACTTTCTCTAGAAGATATTGTAATTCCGCTCCGCGGCATAAAAATCCGATATGCAGTAATATATTGTACGAGATTTTTATCACTTACGGTGACGGGTGGTGGGAAACCACCTATACTTGGGCGCATACGCGGCATTGAAACCGCGATTTCCACCTCACTATATTTTTTTTGCAAATAATCAGCATGAATTCCTGTTAAAAAAGCCTCTTTTCGCCAATCATTTAAACCTAAAAGTGCACCAATGTTTACATTGCGCATACCCGCTTTACAGGCGCGCTCCGGTGCATCCAAGCGAAAAGCATAATCACTTTTTGGGCCTGCTAAATGAAATCTTTGATACACACTAGGATCGTAAACTTCTTGAAACATTGTCATCCCATCAACACCAGTTTCTACTGCGACTTTGTACTCTTCTTCTGTTAAAGAATAAATTTCTATGCTAATACTCGTAAAAAATTCTTTTAAAGATTCTACAGCACTTAAAATATATTGGAGTGAACTATGCGTTTGCGATTCACCAGTTAAAAGAAGCACATGTTTTAATCCAGTTTCTGCAATACATTTTCCTTCTGTTTGGATTTCTTTTATACTAAGTTTCATTCTCTTTAATTTATTTTTATGATTAAATCCACAATATACACATTGATTTGTGCAGTAATTTGCAATATACATCGGAGTGAAAAGTTGCATGACCTGTCCAAAATTTCGGATGGTATCTTGGTTTGCCCTTCTCGCTATAGCTTCTATATGATTTTCCGCTTTTGGTGATAGTAAAGTCAAATAATCTTGCCTATCCAGCGAAGGCTTGCTTAAAACATATAGAATATCTTCATCGGTAACTTTCCGGAAAAAATCTTCATAATCTAAATTTTTATATTTTTCCAATTCATCTATAAAAAGCATGATGACTCACTCCTATTCACGTAAAAATCCAGTTAAAGGGGAAGATGCACTAGCATGATCTATCACTCTGCCAAGACCAGCTAAATAAGCTTGACGTCCTGCCTTCACCGCTAAATCAAAGGCCGCCGCCATTGCAATAGGGTCTTTTGCCGTTGCCACTGCAGTATTGACTAAAACGGCCGAAGCTCCCATCTCCATTGCCTCCGCCGCCTCAGACGGTTTCCCTATCCCCGCATCAACAATGATCGGCAAATCACTTTCTTTTATAAGAATACGAATCATCTCTTTGGTCTGTAACCCACGATTACTGCCAATCGGAGCACCAAGAGGCATAATCGCAGCTGCTCCGGCTTCTGCTAAGCGCTTTGCACTCATCAAATCAGGATTCATGTAAGGTAATACAATGAATCCTTCTTCAGCTAAAATTTGCGTCGCTTTAATCGTTTCTTGATTATCCGGCAGCAAGTATCGATTATCCGCAATCACTTCAATTTTAATCCAATCACCACAGCCTAAGGCTCGAGACATGTGCGCTATCCGCACCGCCTCGTCAGCATTTCTTGCTCCAGAAGTATTCGGCATCAAAACACAGTTTTTAGGAATAAAATTTAAAATATTTTCCTCTGGATAGGATTGATCTGCACGGCGCAGAGCTACAGTTATCACCTGAGCCTTAGCTGCCTCAATTACTTTTGGCATAATCTTATTTTCTGAAAACTTTCCTGTGCCCAGAAAAAGTCTACTTGACAACTCCTGTTTACCTATATTTAATGTATCATTCATCATTTCAACCACCTCCAACAAATGTAACGATTTCCAAACGATCATGTGGCTTTAAGACGATCCCATCCCAAGTCTGTGCCTTGACAATGGTTTCATTATATTCAACGACTACTGTCCGTGGCTTAAAACCACGGTTATGAACAAACTGTCCTAAACTAACACCTTCCTCTATGGTTACAGACTTTCCATTCACCGTTATCTCCACTCATCTTCTCCTCCACTCTTTTTAAATTTCCTGAAAAGAAAGCAAAAAAAATACGCCTCCCCGTATAGGTTTAGGCGCACTTATCCCAGCTTCCTACGCGGGCATTATCCCGATCAGGTTTAAAGGTCTGGTACTTACAGTCCACTCTCAGCCCATAACATGAGCTCCCTCGCACATTATTTTTTTATATAACAATTTCATTCTATACCCACCATCGTATAACCGTCAACCATTATTTATTAAATCGTCGTAAATACATCTTTACTAAAGGTATCATAAAAAATATCTGTATTCCACTTTCTATCTATACTGCATTGCTGTAAATATTGAGCAATAGTTTTGACAATAGGTATTTCTGTAGCAAAATGCCCTGCATCTAATAAATGAATCCCAGTTTCCAAAGCTCTTTGTGCTTCATGATATTTGACATCACCAGTTACCAAAATATCGGCACCAGCAAAGGCTGCTTTACCAATAAATTCTGCGCCACTACCACTACATAAAGCAACTTTTTTTATCATTTTACCCCTTTCGCCAACAAGACGAATACAATCAATATCCAAAGCCTGCTTTACTTTATCGGCAAATTCTTCTGCCTTCATCTTTTCTTCAAGGTGTCCAATACGCCCAAGACCATATTCTCCCCCTGTATTTTTTATTGGGTAAAGATCATAGGCAACTTCTTCATACGGATGTACACTTAACAGAGATTTTATTACTTTCTTGATTATTTTTTTCGGCATGATTGTTTCAATACGAACCTCATCAACATGTTCTAGTGCTCCTTCTTTTCCAATAAACGGATTCGTTCCATGTAAAGGTAGAAAACTGCCTTTTCCCGTTACTTGAAACGCACAATGACTATAGTTCCCGATATGTCCCGCCCCCGCTTTACCAAGTGAAGCTTGTATTATTTCAGCATATTCAACTGGTGCAAAAACAGCAAGTTTTACCAGTTCCTCTTGATAAGTAACGGTAAGAGGTTCTATTTTTTGCAAATTGAGTTTGTGTGCTAATACATCGTTTACACCGCCATCTGCCGTATCTAAGTTCGTATGTGCAGCATATACAGCAATATTTGCCCTCAATAAATCGGCGAGCAATTTACCTTGCGGCAAATCCGTTCGCAAATTTTTCAAAGGCTTAAAAATAAGAGGATGATGAGAAATGATCAAATCAACTTGCTGCTGCGTAGCATGCTCAACCACTGCTTCATTAACATCAAGACAAACCATGATCTTTTTTATATTTTGCGCCGGGCTCCCAACGAGTAAACCGACGTTATCCCAACTTTCCGCTAAATATCGTGGAGCCAGAGTTTCAACCGCATCTATAACAACCTGACATTTTACAGACATGCTAATTTTCCCTCCAAATTTTTGATTTTTTCTTTGAATATTTGATATTTTGGTATCAAGTTGACCGAATGGCTATTCTCCATTCCATGTAATATACGATTCGTTTGCACAATAAGATTTCCGATATGTTGTCTTAATAATGGGTGTCGCTTTTGCCATAAACATGTTCCAATATCAAGCAATACAGGTTCTGGCAAAACAGCATCACCTTGCTCTGCATAAATTATTTCATAAAGTATAGTATCCTCTATAACAAGCTCTTCATCTATAATATTCCACCCATGCGTAAATAGCCATTCACGCAGGAGCCCGACTGCATTCATCGGTTGTAAAATGAGCCCCCTTAAACTGGCTGTTGTTTCCGGACGTTTGCTTAATATATCGATCATCGTCGTTCCTCCCATACCAGCAATTACGGCTAGATCGACTTCTCCAGGTTTAAGTATTGTGATTCCATCACCAAACCGTACCTCAATCATATCAGCTAAATTGGCATGTAAAATTGCTTGTCTTGCCGCCTGATATGGGCCCTGATGCACATCGCAAGCTAACGCACGTGAAATCAGTTTTTGTTTCGCTAAGTAAATTGGCAAATATGCGTGATCTGTACCAATATCAGCGATGCGATCACCTTTTTTCACAAAGCTTGCCACTGTTTTTAATCTTGCTCCTAATCTCACATAATCCCCTCTTTATACAAAATCTATTCGTATTATTTCTCTGATCTCTATCTTACTTTTACTTCATTTACTAAAGCAAAATACTAAAAAATGCAAAGCATACGCTTTGCATTATAATGACTTATGGTGGGCGATAACAGGATCGAACTGCTGACATCCTGCTTGTAAGGCAGGCGCTCTCCCAGCTGAGCTAATCGCCCATTTATTAGATTAAACGATATATACATGGTGGGCCCACCTGGGATCGAACCAGGGACCGACCGGTTATGAGCCGGTTGCTCTACCGCTGAGCTATAGGCCCTCATTTTTTTAATTGGCTCCTTGAGTAGGACTCGAACCTACGACCGATCGGTTAACAGCCGATTGCTCTACCAACTGAGCTATCAAGGAACGTTATCAACAAAAATTATTATATATTATTCTTCCTATTGCGTCAAGAAAATTTTCAATTTTTTTAAAAGACTTCTTAGAATTTATTCTAAGAAGTCTTTTAACTTTTTACTTCGACTTGGATGTCTTAATTTTCTTAAAGCCTTAGCTTCAATTTGACGAATACGTTCACGCGTAACCCCAAAATTTTGTCCTACTTCTTCAAGCGTCCGAGCCCGTCCATCATCCAAACCAAATCTGAGCCTTAAGACTTTTTCCTCACGCGGTGTAAGCGTTTCAAGAACTTCTTCCAATTGTTCTTTCAATAACATAAAAGAAGCAGCTTCTGCTGGAGCAGGTGCATCCTGATCTTCAATAAAATCGCCTAGATGAGAGTCTTCTTCTTCACCAATTGGAGTCTCTAGAGAAACTGGCTCCTGCGCAATCTTCATGATTTCACGAACACGTTCTACATTGATATCCATTTCTTTTGCTATTTCTTCCGGCAATGGTTCTCTACCTAGTTCTTGTAACAATTGACGAGAAACACGAATTAATTTATTAATCGTTTCTACCATATGCACTGGAATACGAATCGTTCTGGCTTGATCCGCGATTGCTCTCGTAATTGCTTGACGAATCCACCAAGTAGCATAGGTACTAAATTTATACCCTTTATTATAATCAAATTTTTCAACAGCTTTGATTAAACCTAAATTTCCCTCTTGAATCAAATCCAAAAATAACATCCCGCGACCAACATAACGTTTTGCGATACTAACAACAAGACGCAAATTGGCTTCCGCTAAACGCCGTTTCGCCTCTTCATCGCCTTCCTCCATTCGTTTTGCCAGACATATTTCTTCTTCTGCTGTCAAAAGAGGAACACGACCGATTTCTTTTAAATACATTCTAACCGGGTCGTCAATACTAATTCCCTCAGGAATACTTAAATCTATATCAACTTCATCTTGAGAATTACTGTCAAGATCTGTTATATCCGAATCATCTAAATTGTCATTTTCAGTGATCTCATCAACAATTTCAATTCCCTTACTCGTAAAAACTTCATACATATCATCAATTTCATCCGGCGATAAATCCTCACTTTGAAGTGCATCCATAATTTCGCCATACGTAAGAACGCCACCGCGTTTCTTTCCTTTATTCAATAGCTTTTCAACAATCTCGCTACCATGATTAGATAGGTTCTTTTTTTCAGCCATTTACTTCCCTCCTTTCGCAGCAGTTACAATTTTACTCTCCATGCTTTTCACTAAATCAATTTTATTCATAATGCATCTTGTTAATTTCATACTTTATTCGTTGACTTTCTGCTAATTCCTGCAAAAAGCCCTCATCCCCCATACGTTCTAATTCATCGGCCTTAAGGCGATGTTGCTCATATAAATTTTTTAAATACGCCAAATGAACTGATCTTATGCAATCATCAATCAATTGCAAACTATCTTCTTCTTCTATTTCAATCAATAAACAATGCGATAATTCTATATTACTTTCTTCTTCCAACTTTAAAGAAGCAGTTACTTCATTAATAGGTTCTCCCATACGATAATTTTCTAATAAAAATTTAATAATTGCACGATGTTCGTTACTCTGGAATTCATCTATTTTTAACTGCGCCTCCAAATAAGGTATAATAGTATTATCATTCCATACCAATCGAATAATATGACGACCAGCACCAATTGCAGCACAATCAACCTGTCGCACAAGTGTACTCATCTTTATATTCTGCCCTGTTTTTACATATTTATCCTTTTGTTTTTGTGGAATTATCTTTTTAATTTCACTGCGAATTGCACTCTCGTCAATTCCTAGCTTCTGCGCAATGTGCGCAATAAATGCATTTACTTCAACTGCATTCTCTGTGGCTGCTAAGATTGGCACTACTTGTGCTACAACAGCTACTTTTCCTTCCAATGTAGAATAATCAAACTCACTTAACGCTCTCTCAACTTGATAATCAAGAAGTGGCTTCGCAGCATCGACTAATGCTAAAAATGCTTTTTGCCCGTGTTTACGAATAAACTCATCGGGATCCTTACCATCAGGAATCGCAATCACACGTACCTGTGCCCCACTTTTTTTCACAATAGAAAGCGCACGTATTGTAGCATTCTGACCCGCTGCATCACTATCATAAGCAAATATGATTTCTGGTGCATATTTTAGAAGTTTTTTACACTGTTCGACTGTAAAGGAAGTTCCTAAAGAAGCAACCACATTTTTTACGCCATAATTATGCGCTGTAATCACATCCATATAACCTTCCATTACAATTGCATATCCAGCCGATTTTATATGACTGTATGCAAGATTTAGTCCAAATAGAATATTACGCTTATTAAAAATCGCCGTTTCTGGGGAATTTAGATATTTGGGCTGACTATCATCTAAAACTCTCCCACCAAAACCTATCACTTGACCGCGCTCATTTGAAATAGGAAACATCACACGATTGCGAAAACGATCGTAAATACCTTCAGACTTTCTCTCTACGGCAAGACCTGCCTTTGTTAATACATTTTCACTGAAGCCGCGTTTTTCTAATGCCGTGGATAGTTTATCCCATGCCTCTGGAGCAAAACCTAATTTAAAATTATTTATTACATCATCATTTACACCACGCCGAGCAAAATATTCTTTTGCCGGTTTGCCATAACTCGTTTTCGTAAGACACGCATAAAAAAAATCCCTAGCCAAATCTTGAACTTTCCACAGTCTTGCCATCTCATGATCTCTAGCAATTTCTTGTGGTGTTTTTTCTTTTTGCGGCAAAGGTATATTTAGCTTACTCGCTAAGATTTTTGCGGCTTCAAAAAAACTAACATTTTCAATCTTCATAATAAAATTGAAAACATTCCCTCCTGTATGACAACCAAAACAATAAAAAAAACCTTTATCTGGCGTAACAGAAAAAGATGGTGTTTTTTCGTTGTGAAATGGACAACAACCCCAATAATTCTTTCCATTTTTTTTTAATGATACATAGTCAGAAATGGTTGTTACTATATCACTCTCTGAGCGCACGCGTTCAATAAACTCATTGTACATTGTGTCTTTCATAAGTTCACCCTTCATCGCGCCCTTATACAATTTACAGGACTTGTTAACTCAACTATATTTTAGACTTTTTAATTTAAAAATATGATATTTTACCTAAAATTCGATAAAATTTTACTTTTTCCTGCTTTCTTGAAAAGTAACTTTATATCATATTATTAAATTATATTCAATACAAATTGCAAATATCCTTTTTTCCTATTGACATTAATGAATGAATTTGCTACATATTTGATAAAAAAAGAGCAATCTGTCAAACGATTGCTCTTTTCATCTTTATATTTGCACTTTTGTCGAAGGAACAAATATTTTTTCGAATAATTGAATTGCATATAAATCAGTAAGTCCGGCTATATAATCTACTGTAGTTGTTTTGAGCCCCCATTTTTCACGACGAAGCAAAAACTCTCTTGGTAATTGTTCTGGATTGGAAAAAAAATAGTCATAGAGTTTTTCAATTACATACGCCGCTTTCTTTCGCTCTACAGCAAGCTCTCCGGAATAGTAAATTGTTTTAAACATAAATGATCTAAACAGATCCATAGCAGATTGAATTTTTTCCGATAAAAAAATATCTTGCTTCTCCATCGAAGAAACAATCATATCAGATACCATTACCGTTATCATTGTAGACGGCTTTATCCCCAGAACTCCAGATACTGTTTTAGGCAACATATCCGATGTTAACATTCCCGATCGTATGCCATCATCATAATCATGACACAAATATGCAATTCGGTCGGCAATTCGAACAATTTTCCCTTCTAAGGTGATCGGTAATGTGCTACCCGTGTGATTCACAATTCCATCCTTGACTTCTTTCGTCAAATTAAGGCCTTCACCGTTACGCTCTAAGTACTCAACGACACGCAAACTTTGCTCATTGTGACAAAAATGACCTAAAAGGTTTTTCATCGCTTCTTCACCAGCATGCCCGAAAGGCGTATGCCCGACATCATGACCAAGTGCAATTGCCTCTGTTAAATCTTCATTCAACCGCAGTCCCCTAGCGATCGTTCGAGCAATTTGCGCGACTTCTAAACTATGCGTCATACGCATTCTATAATGATCTCCTGGTGCCGTATACACCTGAGTTTTATGTTTTAAGCGACGAAAAGCTTTGCTATGAATGATGCGATCTCGATCACGTTGAAAAGCTGTTCTAAATTCACAGGCGTCCTCTTCTTGATCACGCGTGCTTTCAGCACTTTTACTTGCATAGCCCGATAGGATTGTGTATTCTAGATCTTCAATTCTTTCACGTACATTCATTTTTCATCATCTCCAATCACTCCCATTATATACTGAACTAAAATCAATGCAAATATATTTCACTTTTTTAACAATGCATTTTTTATGGACTTTTGTTATAATGTTCATAGAAAGGATGGGATATACTGTGAAAAAGTTGAAAGTAGTTTTTTTACTGCTGGCATCATTGCTACTTATGACAGCTTCCGCATTGGCTAAACCAATTATTACTTCTGATATAAATTATTTTGATACCAATACGGGGCAATATGTTTTAAAAGGAAATGTTTACATTGAGACTGGCAGTCGTATTATAACAGCAGGTCAAGCAAGAGTCGATATTACCTCCCTCGAAGTTTGGGCACAAGACGGGGTAACTGTTCAGCAAGATACACTAACCTTTCATGGACAAAGTGTCTATGTTAATGGTACGAACAAGACAGCTACAATCGATGGCGGTGTTGATTTATCGCGAGATAATTTATCTATTACGGCTGATTCCGTGCAATATAATTGGAGCACTAAAATTGCTGATTTTAACGGAAACGTCAACGTAAATCAAGATGGAAATTCTTATACTGCTCCCTCAGTTCGTTATAACATGGAAAACAACGAAATTTTATAAGCATCATCAGACCAGATGAAAGGGCGATTGCATTTGATTGCAATCGCCCTTTTTATAGCTGAAACTATGTTTATAAAATCACTTTACTAAAGTCAGCAATCTTATCAATACTATTCGTAAGGCTTTTTAACAAGGCCAAACGATTTGTCTTAATAGATTCATCCTTATCCATAACCATTACTTTTTCAAAAAACGTATGAATTGGAGCAGCCAAATCCATTAGTGCTTCTATTGCACCTTTATAGTCATGCCCTTCAACCAAACTATCAACAGCACTTGTCGTAGATAGATAGGCTTTATACAAATCCAATTCCTCCGCAGTTTTTAAAAGTTTTTCATCGATTTCAGTTGATTTAGCCTTACTTGATAAATTCCCAACCCGTACAAAAGCTTGCACAGCATTTTTCATTTCCGGCTTTAGGATTTCCTGTGCAACAACTTTTGCCCGTAAATAAGTCGCATAGATATCATCCATACCGCTGTTAAGCACAGCGTCTACAATATCATGTGGAATTGCTTCATCCGCCAATACATTTTTCAAACGTAACTGAAAGAATTCTTCAATTTGCTGTGTGATTTCCACGCATTTTTTCTCATCTGTAATGTGAAGCAATGCCAAATTCTGCTGTATAAGTTTTTTTAATAAAAGATTATATTCAGCTTCAATTAGAATATTTACAATACCTAACGCCTGCCGACGAAGTGCATATGGATCTTGAGAACCAGTAGGAATGAGACCTCGACTAAAAGTTGCAACAATATTATCCATTTTATCAGCAATACTAATCAATCGTCCCGCAATACGCTTCGGTAAAGCATCTCCGGCAAAACGTGGTAAATAGTGCTCATAAATGGCTTCAGCCACTTCGCTTGTTTCACCATTCAATAAAGCATATTCACGTCCCATAATGCCCTGGAGTTCAGTAAATTCACAAACCATCCCTGTCACAAGATCAGTTTTCGCCAATTCTGCAGCACGTTCAATTGTTGATAATACAGCGTCCTCTTTGTCTGTATATTTGACTAAAAATCCAGAGATTTTGATCAACCGATTGGTTTTATCAAAAATACTCCCAAGCCCCTCTTGAAATACAACTGATTTTAATTTTTCCAGTCGATCTACTAATTTTATTTTACAATCTTCTTCAAAGAAAAATTGTGCATCGGCAAGTCGTGCTCTAAGTACTCTTTCATTACCGTGCTGAACAATTTCAAGATGCTCCGCTCCACCGTTTCGCACTGTAATAAACAGCGGCATTAAAGAACTATCTTTTGACATTACCGGGAAATAACGTTGATGTTCACGCATTGGTGTGATAACGGTTTCTGCTGGTAAATTTAAATATTTCTCTTCAAAACTTCCACATAAGGCAGTTGGAAATTCAACTAAAAATACAACTTCCTCTAGCAAATCTTCTGTAATATCAGCATATCCGCCTTTTGTATCTGCAAGTGTTTCAATCTGAGTACGAATCATCGTCCGGCGTACATCTTGATCCACAATTACAAAATTTTTCTCTAGCGTCATACTGTACTCTGCTGCAGTATGAATTACGATATTACCTTTACTTAAAAAACGATGCCCACGTGTTATATTTCCAGTTTTTACGCCAGCGATTGAAAAATCAATGATTTTCGAACCAAATAACGCAACCAACCATTTGATCGGTCGCACAAATTTCATATCCAGATCGGCCCAATGCATATTTTTAGGAAAATTTAAACCATGTATTAAATCCGATAAAATCGTCTTAAGTAAGGTATCTACTGCTTGTCCTTTTTCATGCACAATTGCATAGACATACTCACCTTTTACAACGAGGTCTTTTACATCTATTTTCTGACCTTTAGCAAATCCCATACCGGCCTTTGTTGGATTACCCTCCGCATCAAAAGCAACTTTTACCGAAGGACCTTTATTCTCACTAGATATATCAGTTTGTTTTTCATCGACATCCTTGATTATAAGTGCAATACGACGAGGTGTTCCAACGGCACGAACTGATCCATAGCCAATACGTAATGCAGCAAACTTCTCTTTCGCTGCAGCTTCTATTTGTGTGAGTATCCCAGGCATAAACCTTGCTGGAATTTCTTCTGTGCCTATTTCTAATAATACATCGTTACGCATTCATGTTACCTCCCTTTAACAACGGATATCCTAATTCCTCACGTTGTTTTAAGTACCCCTGCGCACAGAGTCTTGCCATATTGCGAACTCTGGCAATAAATCCTGTACGCTCGCTTACACTAATTGCGCCACGAGCATCTAACAAATTAAAAGTGTGTGAACATTTCAGCACATAATCATAAGCGGGAAGTACAAATCCTTTTTCAATAATACGAATCGCTTCTTTTTCATATTTATCAAAGAGTTCAAATAAAAGCTCAATATCCGCTAACTCAAAATTATAAGTAGATTGTTCCAGCTCATTGCGTTGGAACACATCGCCATAAGTAACACCATTCACCCATTCTAGATCATATACGTTTTCTACTCCTTGAATATACATTGCCAAACGTTCTAACCCATATGTTATTTCCACCGATACAGGTTTTACGTCGACACTGCCGACTTGTTGAAAATACGTAAATTGTGTAATTTCCATTCCATCAAGCCACACTTCCCAGCCAAGCCCCCATGCGCCAAGCGTCGGTGATTCCCAATTGTCTTCAACAAAGCGAATATCGTGCTCTTCTGGTTTAATTCCTAATTTCACTAGACTTTCTAAATACAATTCTTGAATATTATCTGGGGAAGGTTTCATAATTACTTGAAATTGATGATGCTGAAATAAACGATTTGGATTCTCACCGTACCGACCATCTGCAGGTCTGCGCGATGGTTCAACATAAGCAACATGCCAAGGTTCTGGCCCTAATGCGCGCAAGAAAGTAGATGGATTCATTGTCCCTGCACCTTTTTCAACATCATAAGGCTGCGATAGAATACAATTTTGTGCAGCCCAGAAGTTTTGTAAGGTCAGGATAATATCCTGAAATGTCATAAAAAATTCCTCCTTCAAATTCGTAGATACAATAAACTAAGCGAGCAGCAAATAAAAAACATCTCGTCCCTGTAACAATACATTTTGTTACAGGGACGAGATGCTAATTCACCCGCGGTTCCACCCTGATTGGCCTTTGACCCACTTTTATCTCTATCATGAGTTTTACTCGCCCTATTGGACTTTCCTCTCACAGCTTCAGAACGCCTTTCATTTATCTTAATTGCCTGGCTTTCACCACTCCCGGCTCGCTGATAACGATAAATTACTCTTTCCTGCATCGCTTTAATTTTACTGCATACTAAACTACAAAATATGATTTTAGTTTAGCAAATTGTCCAAGTAATGTCAATCTATGATTTACGGCTTAAGCATAGACAACTGTTTAATAAATGACAAAGATTTTAGTGGTTTTTCAATCAAATAGGTTAAATAATTCAGCAATACATTTTCTGTTTGCATTAAAATAGCCCCATTTATACTAAATGTTTCCGGTTCAATCCAATTCAGATTTAATAGATTTTGAATAAACCCTTGCATCTTCATCGGCATATCCATCATTTCGGATGCCTTGCACGCCTTACAAACAACGCCGCCTTTTTCCAAAGAAAAGAACGCATCCGTCTCAATAGTTTCACCACAAATTACACATTCTGTATAGATCGGCTGATACCCCGTATACTCCAACATTTGATAAGCTGCAGCTAATGCAACAAGACGCGGATTACGTTTTGACAGCATTGGAAGCGCAGCCAATAACACATCATATATATGGGGCTCCGGATGCCTTTCCGGGCAAATCTCTACAACAATTTCACTCAAAAAATTTGCATAAGCCATAGCAACTAAATCTTCACGTAAAAGTTTAAACGATGTAATCGTCTCACATTGTTTAATTGTATCTAAATGATTTCCCTCTGCAACGTGAAGCTCTAAATGGCTAAATGCCTGCATTCCTCCAGCAAGTATAGATCGAGGCCTGCGACAGCCATAAGCAATCGCACTTATCTTACCTAATTCTTTTGAAAAAAAAGTAATAATTTTATCTGATTCTCCCCAGTTACGTACTGCTAACAAAATGGCTTCTGTCGAATATTGTGCCATCAAAACACCTGACTTATTTTTATTAATGCTCTAATTTTTGTGAAAATTCTTTTCCATTCATTTCGTTTATCAATTCATCTGTTTCATGTTCCTCTTCACAATTCCGATAAAATAAATATGCCTCAATCCGCCCTGTATCTTGGAACATATCCCACATCACATTTTTCAACAACATATTACATCATCCCTTCGCAAATGCTATGTCAATTCACATTTACTTATAATAATGCTTAAATAAAAATGATTTTTAACACTCTTTATTTATCTAGTTGAACATTGAAAACATAACTCTATTAATAGGATAGCCGATTTAAGGAAAAATATAAAGAGGAAAACAAAATTTTAATATACTATTTTTAGGAAAATTTTATTTTTCATTTTGAACACCTGTTATTTTTTCTGCAATTACATCCTCACCTTCATGCCTAGGCATAACGGTCCCAGCCGTAAGTATATACTGCAGGGCCGATTCACTGCTGATGTCAAGCGAAATAACATCTCTGCGAGGTACAATTAAATTTGTTCCCGAAGTCATATTTAAACTCCACGGCACAAATACACAAACATAATCCCCATCTAATTTTTCTTTTAATGGCTCTGATAACTCAGACATAATAAAGCCAATGGCTTTTGCACCTTCATGTGGATAAGGAACTAAAACTGCCTCATTAAATAAATTATTAGACTCGAACACAGCTGTGGACAAATGCTTAACACTATTATAAATAAATTTGACAAAAGGTATTCTATTTAAAAGACTTTCACCAAAACTAATTAAACGTTGTAAAATCCAGTAAGAGGACAACCAACCGACCAGCAAAATCAAGCCTAAAACCGTAATAAGTCCAATTCCGGGAAATTGAATCGGTAGATGCCTGCCCAGCAAAGTTTCTGTGAAAGAAAAAATTTCAACAATAACAAAAATCGTAATTGCAATTGGCACAATCACTATTAATCCATTAAAAAAATACTTAGATATAACTTTCATTCCTGCACCTCTACATAAAGCTAATTCAATCATAAGGAATAAGCGTATGCCAAAATTTGCATACGCTCCTATCATTTATTCGTAGCCTAAGCCACGTAAAATTCCATCTCGATTGCGCCAATCTTTTTTTACTTTTACCCATAGATCAAGATATACTTTTGAACCAAGTAAATTCTCTACATCTTTTCGTGCCAATGCGCCAATCTCTTTTAGTAATGCACCTTTTGCTCCAATTACGATACCTTTTTGAGATTCACGTTCTACATAGATCGTCGCTCTAACATAGATATCTTCATTCTTACGCGTAGACATTTCCTCAATGTCTACAGCAATTGCATGCGGAATTTCTTCTCGCGTTAAATGTAACACTTTCTCACGAATCAGCTCCGCAATAACCAACCGCTCAGGTTGATCTGTTACCATATCGCTTGGATAATATTGTGGCCCATATTCCAAATATTTTTTTATTTCTACCAGTAAATTATCCAAATTCATTTCTTCTTTTGCAGAAATCGGTACAACACCAGTAAAACTATATCGATCAGAGTAACGTGATATCGCCGGTAAAACTTGTTGTTTGGAGACTTTATCAATTTTATTGACAACTAGGATAACCGGCTTATCTGTTGATTGAAGACGTTCTAAAATATATAATTCACCAGCACCGATGTCCTCACTGGCATCAACAACAAATAAAATAACGTCTACTTCTTTCAACGTAGTTTCAGCTGCATTCACCATATATTCCCCAAGCTTATGTTTAGGTTTGTGTATCCCCGGTGTATCAATAAACAAAATTTGTGCATCATCCTGCGTCAGTACACATAAAATTTTATTTCGTGTTGTCTGCGGTTTATCGGACATAATTACAATTTTTTGTCCAATTAACCCATTAATTAATGTTGATTTCCCCACATTTGGTCTGCCGATTACTGCGACAAAGCCAGATTTATAATTATTATTTTCCATAAAAATTCTCCTTATCAAAACCTTATACTAATAAAAAAATATTAAAACTCCAATTACAACTGCTGCTATACTTGCGATCAATACTGCACCTGCTGTGATATCTTTAATAATTTTAGCCATTGGATGAAACTCTGGTGATATCAGATCTATGATCAATTCAATAGCTGTATTGATCATCTCCAAAACTAAAACGCTCATCACTGTAAGCAATAAAATGTACCATTGATAACGCTCCAGTTCATAATACCATGCACAAAGAAAAACAAGCAGTGCTGCAATTCCATGAATTTGATAATTACGTTCATTTCGCAGACAATACCAAATTCCACGCAATGCATAACGGAAGGATTCAAAAACATTTGCACTTTTCATCGTCTATTCTCTAGAAATGCCTAAATGCTGTAATACATATTCTTCCTCTTTGCGCATTTCTTTACGGTCTTCCTCATCAATATGATCATATCCTAACAAATGCATCATTCCGTGCACAGTCAAAAATGCTACCTCACGTTCTACACTATGACCATACGCTTCCGCCTGCTCAACTGCCCGCTCAATTGAAATAAGAATATCGCCAAGCATGTTAATTTCCGGTCCATCAATGATTTGAGGTTCTTCGCCTTCATTTAAAGCGAACGAAATTACATCTGTGGCAGCATCTTTATTTCGATATTCACGATTAATTTGTTGTATATGCGTATTATTTGTCAACGTTACACTCACTTCTGCCGTCCCTAAATCATACAACTCTGCAGTTTTATTTATTACTTTCCTCACTGTCTCCTCTATCTTCGGCATGACCGTCACTTCCGGTGGAAAGTTGCTTAATATTACTTCCATTCTTACTTTTCCTCTCTATTTCTTTGATCGAATCTGGATATTCTATACGTGAATGAAACATACTGGATAAAATACGAAGATAGACATCGCCGATTTGCGTTAAATCTCGCAACGTCAAATTACATTCATCAAATTGTCCATCATTCAATCTCTCGCGAATAATTTTACGCACCATAGCTTCAATGCGATTGGCATTCGGTTTACTGATAGAACGAACCGCAGCCTCGCACGCATCCGCAATCATGATAAGTGCCGCCTCTTTTGTCTGCGGTTTTGGTCCTTCATACCGAAAATCAGACTCAATGATACACTCACTATGATCCCCCTCTGTTGCCCGCCGATAAAAATATGAAGCAAGTAGAGTGCCATGATGTTGCGCTACAATATCAGATATCACTTTTGGCAGCTTATATTCACGACATAACTCTAATCCATCTTTCACATGAGAAGTTATAATCAAAGTACTTAAAGTTGGTGCGATTTTATCATGTGGATTTTCTCCGCCAAATTGATTTTCTACAAAAAAGTAGGGTCTCTTTATTTTACCGATATCATGATAATAAGCACCCACCCGGACTGTCACTGGATCCGCACCAATCACATCAGCCGCTGCCTCTGCAAGATTTCCCAGCAAGACACTATGATGATAAGTTCCCGGTGCTTCAAGCAGCAAACGCTGCATAAGTGGATGATTGGATTGACCAAGCTCCAGCAATTTAATTGGTGTAGTTACATTAAAAGCATGCTCTAAATAAGGTAAAATTCCTGTAGTGATGATGACAGATCCAATCCCATTCACTACCCCTAGCAAGCATTGCATCGAAAGCTCATAAGAATCAACCTGTATCATTAATCCAGTCGCACCAATGACTAAAAAATTGACAATGGCAATCCAAATGCCTGTCATCGTCAAACTATAACCATGTGCCATTTTCGCCACATTATAAACGCCTACAGTACTGCTCAAAAGCGCTGCTGCTACTGCACGTAAATCATAGTTTACAATCAAGCCAAACAGCATTGCAAGCGCTAAGCTTACGACCATACCAACACGTGGATTAATTAAAATTGCTGTCAGTAATGCCCCCGTAGCAATAGGTGCTACAAAATAAGAATAATAATGCACGACTTTAGCCAAAGCCAGCGCAATAAGAATGATCAAACTAAGTAAAAGCAATAACAGATTTTTCTCATAAACTGCATGTTCAAACTTATAAATAAACAGTAGTAATATCGACATAACCACAATAACAAAAACCGTTAAACCAATCATACGCTGTTCATTCAATTGCCCTTTATGCAGCCCAACTTCATCCATCATATTAATTTGAGATGCTGTGATAATGTCACCCCGTCGAACAATAACTTGTCCCTTCCGAACAGTCTCTCGTACCGGTTCCACACTTGCAACTGCAGCTTGCTTTCGTTTTTCAGTCTCTTTCACATTTAAGATAACATTTGACACTAAAAATTTATCGACTAAATTTTTTACAATAATTTTTTGATTTTCATCTAAGTCAAGTTCCTTTACCTCAAGCGCAATATATTTTTTTGCAGTTTCTAGATCATCCCCATGTACACCACGCTGTAAGTATTTTCGCAAAATCGCTAAACTGCTTTCTCGTACTCCTGCAGACTCCTTCACTTCAAACTGGACTAAAATATCCAAGGTTTCTTCCGTTAATGATAAATTTTGCAAATTTGCTAAAAATTTTTGTTTTACATCTTCCTTCGAAAGAGATTCGCCTTCATGTGCACTTTGCAATACGTTAAAAATCGTATTGATTTCATCTTCTGCCTTCACCAACACTGTAACATCCAAATCATACACATCAGCAACACTCGCTAAAACATTATCCTCTAATTTTTTTGTTTTTACCGTATCAATGTAAGATACAGTACGCGATGCAATAATATCACGATCACTTACTTGTCCCTCTTCAACAGCTACTTTATCTGATATGATATCAACAGCAATGATCACGACAAATAAAAGCAAAAATACTACACCTAGAAAGATCCGTGTCATCGCACGTCTAGTTCGTAGTTTCTCTAACTTTAATAAAAACAACCGCAAGTATGAATTTATAAAATGCAATCAAAATCACCTGCCTTACTTTTCTGCTTGCATCGCATTTTTTCTCTCATATGTATCATAAGCCCGAATAATCCGCCCTACAACTTCATGTCGAATTACATCACTGTCGGTAAGATGAATACAGCCTACCCCATCTATATTCGATAAAACCATTTGAGCCTCCGTTAAACCAGATAACATCCCCTTAGGTAAATCCGTTTGCGTCAAATCTCCAGTCACTACCATTTTGGAACCGAACCCCAACCTTGTCAAAAACATCTTCATCTGCTTCGTCGTCGTATTTTGCGCTTCATCCAGAATAACA
Organism: Massilibacillus massiliensis; assembly: GCF_900086705.1. Lineage (NCBI taxonomy): Bacteria > Bacillati > Bacillota > Negativicutes > Selenomonadales > Sporomusaceae > Anaerosinus > Anaerosinus massiliensis. Next base: position 493,431 of record NZ_LT575483.1, read on the forward strand.
AAAGAATCATCAAGCGTTCGTCCGCGCATATACGCAAGCGGCGCTACCTCGATGATATTTTTAGCCATAAATTTTTGATAAGTTTCAGCTCCTAAAATATCATATAGTGCATCGTATAAAGGTCTTAAATACGGATCGACTTTATCTTGTAGATCACCAGGCAAAAAACCAAGTCGCTCACCAGCTTCCACAGCAGGCCTTGTTAGAATAATACGCTGCACTTCTTTATTGCGCAGTGCAGCTACTGCCATCACTACGGCAAGGTAAGTTTTTCCTGTACCAGCCGGACCTATTCCAAATGTAATATAATTTTGTTTAATCGCATTTAAATAAACACGCTGCCCTAATGTTTTTGCCTTTATCTGCCTGCCTTTAGCGGTAACTAAAATGATATCACGAAATAAATCATGCAAACTACTTTCTTGATTATTTTGCACTAAATTAATACTATAGAGGATCTCATGCATAGTAATCGTATTTCCTTGATTATATAGAAACAAAAGCTCCTGTAAGAGCTTTTCTAACTTTAAAACCTCACTTGCTTCTCCTTTCATGATGACTTCATCACCACGACTCGTTATTTTACAATCAAATTTTTCACAAAACACATGCATATATTCATCATTATGCCCCAATAGCGCTAATGCTGTACTTTTATCTTTTAACTGAAAACTTTTCTCCAAAAATTCTTGCAAAACTCGTCCTCCTTATTCTTCATTATATTGGTTATACATCCCAATCAGCTCTTCCGTTTCTATTACAAGTTTTACTCGTATTAAATTACGATCTTCTTCTGGCTCCAGCAATGTAACCTTCTGTGCTACTACATAAGCATCGCGCGGAATTTGCATACTATTCTCGGTTAAAGCTTCACGCGCAGCAGTATCCTCCGCTTCTATTTCATCCAATACAATCGTATTGGCCTCCAATTCACGATAAACATCTATAATAGTTTCGACAACAAAGTCATGATTCCTCCACCAAAGCAGATTTTTACGAATAACCTCATGCTCGTACGCTGCAAAAGTATTTAGATTGGCCCGTTTTAAATCAATTACATTGCCACAAAAATTCATTTTAATCCCGAACTCTGAATTTCCTGTTAAGGTATACTGTGTTTCTTCTAATTTAGATTCTCCAATGCTTTCATATTGAATACGCGCCTTTACAATACCTTTGGCACGGATTACTTCACTATTCTTCCCAATTCCCTTGATTAATACATCACCCACATTTACATAATCACCTGCAGCGACCTTACTCTCCCCTAATATAGGAATGCACTCACTAATAATTCCTGCTTTACTGGCAATCAAATCCGCCGGTGATTTATCTTCCTGCTCCGCTGTCACTTTTTCAACGACCTCAACAATAGCTCTTGTACCCGTAAAATGGATGCCAACCCAAGCAACCTCGGGAATAGATAATAAAATTTCTTTTTCAAGCTCTTTTGTTTTAACTTCTTCTTTTTTATTCCCTACACGCAAGCCCTTTGCTTCTATAATATGCTGAATTCTTTTTGTTGGAATATTTTTCAAACCCGCAACATCGATAAACCAAATATAACTGCTCAATATATAAATTGCAATCATAAAGACAACTGCACCATAAAGAAATATCCTGCGTTTTTTTAGACGTTTTATAAAAAAGGGAAAACCGTAAGAATCTATCACTGTGATTTTTACTTCGGTTTTCCTCACAACATCACGAATGCGAAAAAAATCGCTAAGTGACAGCCAAATAAATACACATCCGTCTAGCTTTCTTACACCCCATAATTGCATCTGCTTTGTCATACAAAGATTCATAAATCGTTCTTGATTTTCACCTTGTACTTTGATCTTCACTGCACCTTGCATATAGCTAGAAATTTTATGTGTCATATTTGAGTTCCTCCACACTTCCTTCAATTAAAATCTGTTCCTTCTGTAAATGCCCTAATGTCAGCTTCTCTCCACGCACACATAAACAACCTTGGCTTAGATTAATTCGGATACAAGAAGAGGTGTATTCAATAATGCCACGATGATTTTCTACCAAAAGCTGTTGATTTCCAAGCATGATAATTCGTGGTAAATCAAAAACAATATCGTCTGGCAAATCCAAAGCTTTTGCCAAACGTACCAATTTACTCCGCCTACGCATTTCCCTCACCCCTTCATACTATATGTATGCAAAAATACATAACCTATCACACAAAAAAGTAGACGCTACAAAATGTAACGTCTACTCAATTTCCAAATAAACTATGGACAGATAATTTAGGAACAAAGTTCATTGAAGCTAGGTGTCCCGCCGCGTACGCGTACGCATATATTGATAAGCCTTTGGGGGCTGTAATATTTGTGTATAACAAATTGCATTAAAGAGAGCATCCGGACGAAGATCTAGCGGTTTTAGCGTTTTCTCTTTCGTCTCGACAAACGGTGCCTGTATTTCCTCGTCCTGCTTTTTAGGATTTTTCAACGCTTCTGAATACTTCATCATGCTCTGCACAGCAGCTGTTGACATCTCTGGCTCACGATACACAACTGGCGTTTCCGTTTTAGGCGGTGCACTTTTTATCGGCGGAATAAGAATTGGGGACGGTTTTTTCTTTTCCCCGGTTTTCTGCTTGTAATCAGTTTCCCCCGGCAAATTCGTTTTTTGTTTCTTTTTTTTGCCCTCAACTGCATCTGCGATAAGACTGAAAACAATAAAAGCAGCGATTAAAAAAATAATTTCCATATGCGTTACCGAACAGGAAGGTCATCATTTTGACCCTGCGAACCAGCTTTGCTAATAGCATCCCTCATCTGTGTATCCGCCTTAATATTATTCATATTATAATAATCCATCACACCGATTCTGCCTTCACGAAGTGCTTCAGCCATGGCATGAGGAACCTCAGACTGTGCTTCAACAACTTTCGCACTCATTTCTTGTGTATAAGCCTTCATTTCCTGTTCTTTCGCTACCGCCATTGCGCGACGTTCTTCTGCTTTGGCCTGTGCAATTCGTTTATCAGCTTCCGCTTGATCTGTCATAAGTTCAGCACCGATATTCCGTCCTACATCAACATCTGCGATATCAATCGAAAGAATTTCAAAGGCTGTTCCTGCATCTAAGCCTTTCTCCAAAACAGTTCTTGAAATATGATCCGGATTTGCCAGTACATCTTTATGATCTCCCGAAGATCCAACAGTTGTTACAATGCCTTCACCAACTCTGGCTATAATAGTAGCCTCGCCAGCACCACCAACCAATCGATCAATATTCGCACGAACTGTAACACGTGCTTTAATTTTCAATTCGATCCCATTTTGAGCAACAGCAGAAACTACAGGAGTCTCAATCACCTTTGGATTAACACTCATCTGCACTGCCTCCAATACATCTCGACCAGCAAGATCAATCGCTGCAGAACGTTCAAAAGGCAATGGAATCTGTGCCCGATGTGCTGCAATTAATGCATCAATCACGCGGTCAACATTACCACCAGCCAAGTAATGCGCTTCTAATTGATTTACAGTGACCTCAATTCCAGCTTTATTCGCTTTAATAAGCGGCATGACGATATGTCCCGGTGGAACACGACGTAATCTCATTCCCACCAAAGTAAAAATTCCAACTCTCACACCAGCCGCAATTGCGGAAATCCACAATCCCAATGGAACAAAGTGCAAGAAAACCATAACTGCACAAACGATTAAAATAAGTAAAAACCCTGATCCTACTAAATATTGCAAAACCAATCCCTCCATTTTAAATTAAATTTATCATAAATTGTCTAAATTAAATCACGTCCATCAGCTTTCCTCTTTTTCTTCCTGTACCATTTCGTGTATTTGTCTTACAACAATACGACTCCCATTGATTGCAACCACTTGTACTTTTGCATTCTTTTCAATGTATCGGCCTTCAGACACAACATCCAGTTTTGTATGATTCACCAAGGCAGTCCCGGCCGGACGAAGTTCCGTAATAACAATACCTTCCTTGCCCAGAAATGCACTATAATCTTTTGCACTGTTATATCCTTTACTCTCTGCTGACGTATCTTTTAAAATAATCTTTGTCCATAATTTACTTGAAGGCAATCTTCTCATTAGCAAGGCAAACGCTATAATTGCAATAGCTAAACTAATAAGAAGTATATAAATAGCCGAACTACCTCCACCAAGTGCTAATATAAAGCTGTATAACACAGCGACAACGCCAATCCCGGCAAATATGCCAACACTTGGCGTAAGCAGTTCTATAACAATAAACAAAATGCCAAGCAAAAATACAGCAATTTCAAAAAAACTTACCATGCCCGTCACAAATTGACTAAAAAAGAATAACCCTGCTGCAATGACACCAAATAATGCACCAATCCCCATACCAGCAGTTTTTATTTCAACAAGCAGCGATAAAAAGATAATCGTAATTAATAGTATTTTTATCATTGGCAAGCCCCAAATCTCTGGCGGCATACGATAAAATCCTCCCTTCGATTAGATATACTTTATAGAGTATACACAAAATACATCTCTTCATCCGACGATAAAAATTATTTTAATAAACTTCTTATCCCTAAAAATAAAACTTTTTTAAATCGTCCCTGTAAAACTGTATACTTTATTAAACTATATCTTGATAAATTCCCTGCTTTTATACTATTCCACAAATATTTGATAAATTCCTACATATAAAAAATAAAATCCAGCACTTTTAAAGTACTGGATTCATTTTACTGATTTAATATTTCGCGCACAAGTGTATTTACTAACTTTCCATCTGCACGCCCTTTGACTTTTGGCATCAACACTGCCATTACTTTACCCATATCTTTTGGGGATGTAGCACCACTTGCAACCACAGCCTCATTAACTAAAGAACGAACTTCGGTTTCAGTTAATTGTTGAGGAAGATATGGCAATAATATTTCAATTTCCTGTTCAAGCTGATCAACAAGATCTTGGCGATTCGCCTTCTTAAACTCATCCATTGAATCTCTGCGCATTTTTACTTCTTTAGAGATTATATCAAGAACCTCGTCTTCGGCAAGTTCTTTTTTATTATTGATCTCAACATTTTTGATAGCAGAACGAACCATACGAATCACAGAAAGACGTAATTTGCCTTCCTCTCTCGCCTTCATTGCCTGCTTCATATCTTCAGTTAATTGATCCTTAAGAGACATATTTTAATACCTCCGAAACGAAATTTAAGCTTTAAATTTACGTTTACGTGCAGCTTCGGATTTTTTCTTGCGTTTTACACTAGGTTTTTCATAGTGTTCACGCTTTCTAACCTCAGCAAGAGTACCAGCTTTTTGACAAGTACGTTTAAATCTACGGAGTGCACTATCGATTGTTTCGTTTTTTCCAACTTTAACTTCTGACATCTATTCTTCCCCCCCTCCACTCGACATGGGAGTGTACTGCTTAACTACACCTAAACATTATACATGAACTATAGTTTTATTGTCAACATCAACCTGGTGGCCAAGCCATAGCTCTTGCCCCTAACAGGTGAAAATGCAAATGAGGAACGGTTTGCCCTCCATCCTCTTTTGTATTTACAACCATTCGGAAGCCATGTTCTGCCAAACCTTGTTCTTTGGCAATCGTAGGAATAACATTGGTCATAATATGTACCATCAATTGACTATCTTGATTCGTCAATTCAAGGAGGTTCGCAATATGTTTTTTAGGTATGATTAACACATGGGTCGGTGCTACTGGATTCACATCAGGAAAAGCTGCAACGAGATCATCTTCATAGATAAAATTCGTAGAAACTTCCTTATTTGCAATCTTACAAAAAATACAGTCCATATCAATCGACACCTCCTTTCAAAAAAACATCACATGTTATGGCTTCTTTATAAATTATATTTTATTCGCTTTTTTTTACAAATTACCTGCTTTATAAAGCAACTTATTTGAAAATTTTACCCCAGACCCCGTCTTTATATACTTTTTCTAAGTAGACCTGATAAATTGCGCCACATTCGACTTGTCCATCGTTTCCATCGAGATAAACACGAACATAGTTTCCTGTTAAGCCATCTAGAATTCCTTGATGCTCCGTTTCTATTAAAACAGAAAGTGTTTTGCCAATAAAACGTTTTCTATACGCATCAGCTTTCTGATCCGCTACAAGTTGCATCATATGCGCACGTTGTTTTTTCACTTCTTCATCTACTTGAGCCAAAAATTTCGCCGCTGGTGTACCCTGCCGCTTGGAATATGGAAACACATGAATTTTAGCAAATTCTATTGATTTTACAAATTCTAAACTTTGTGTAAACATCTCATCTGTTTCGCCCGGAAACCCAACGATAATATCCGTAGAAATCGCAATATTAGGCACGGCGAGCATCACATCATGAATTAATCTTTTATATTCTGCTGTATCATAATGCCGATTCATCGCCTTTAGTATTTCATCATTGCCAGACTGCAACGGTAAATGTAAATGCGGACAAAATCTCTCATCTCGGCATAAATGATCAAACAACTTTGGTGAAAGCTCAATCGACTCCAAGGACCCCAAACGTAAACGTTTCAATGGTTTTATTTTTAAAACAGCTTCGACTGCATCTACCAAGCTTATTTTAGTATCTAAATCTCTGCCGTACGCCCCCAGATGAATTCCTGTTAAAACGATCTCTTTAAATCCAGCTGCAACAAGTTTTTCCGCTTCATCAATTACACTTTGCAGCTTCCGAGAACGAAGCGGACCTCTTGCATAAGGAATGATACAATATGTGCAGAAATTGGTACATCCTTCTTGAATTTTCAAGAAGGCACGCGTTCTACCCGGCGTATCAAAAAGCGGAATATCTTCGAACTCTTTTGCCTGCATAATATCCGTAATCGCATTTACAACGCCCTCTTCGTGCGCTGCTTGTTCTACTAAATCAACAATTCGATTGCGTTCCTTTGTTCCAATAATGACTTTTACCCCTTCAATATTTTCTACTTGTTCTGGTGCAATTTGCGAATAGCAACCAGTCACCGCTATGATCGCACTTGGATTCCGTCTCATCGCCCTGCGGATAAGTTGGCGTGATTTTTTCTCTCCTAAATGCGTTACCGAACAAGTATTGATGACATAAAAATCAGCTTCACTTTCAAAAGGAACAATTTCATAATGCCGCTCTTTAAATAGACCTTCCATAACTTCAGTCTCAAATTGATTTACCTTACACCCCAGCGTTGTGAGAGCAACTCTTGCCAAAACATTCTCCTCCTAAATCACCATTTTGATACATCACCATACTGATTGCCGCAAGTGAGGCTGTTTCTGTTCTTAAAATTCTTGGTCCCATCGTAACAACACGAACGCCAAATTCTTTGCAATCCGTAACTTCGTTTTGAGTAAACCCACCTTCGGGGCCAATCAAAATCAAAAACTTTTTAGCTTCTGTCGTTGTCAGCAAAGATTTTATTGCTGCATCAGCTTGTCCTTCATAACACATAAATGCGATTGTATCTTGCTGTAGCTCTAACTGCAATTGTTTCAGCTGCATAATGGGACTCACGGTAGGCAAAATCGTTCTACCGCATTGTTTAGCTGCTTCAATCGCAATTTTTTGCCATTTTTTCCGTCGTGCTTCTTTTTTTGCATCGTCATATTTTACAACGCAGTTCTGACTTATAACAGGAATAATACGACTCACACCAAGCTCTACAGCTTTTTGCACAATGAAATCCATTTTATCCGATTTCGGCAAACATTGTGCTAAAGTTACTTCTATTGGCGCTTCCGTATTTTCTTCTAAAATCGATACGATTTGTAAGGTAAGTATATCATTTTCTATCTCAATGATTTCTGTCTCAGCGATCTTTCCGTTAACGTCTACAACAATGAAATTTTGTCCAATTTTATAACGAAGTACATGGATAATATGATGTGCATCATCACCTGAAATCGTAATTTTATCTTGAAGCGGAACTTGAATAAAAAACCTTCTCACTCTTAAAAGCCTCCGTTACGAATAAGCATTGCAGCCCAGCCACCTTCTTCAACGACTTTATCTACAACAAGACCTTGTGCCAAAACAGCTTCTGTTACATCGCCTAGACGTTCTGCAATAATGCCACTTGCAATCATGGTACCACCTTTTTTTAATTTATTCGGTACATCCTCAAGTAAACGAATAATGATATCAGCGACAATATTTGCAATAATCACATCCGCCTTTCCATCCAGCCCCTTCATCAAATCCCCTTGTTTGACGTTGATTAGATCCGTTACATGATTGATCTCTACATTTTCTTTTGCCACGCGAACAGCCATTGCATCGAAATCTACTGCCATAATTTTTTTCGCACCAAGTTTTGCTGCTGCAATTGCCAATACACCAGATCCTGTGCCAACGTCAAAAACGTCCATACCGCCAGTAATCGTTTCTTCTAAAAGGCGAATACACATAGCGGTAGTATGATGCGTTCCCGTGCCGAATGCCATGCCTGGATCGAGTTCAATCAGGATGTCATTTGGACTGGCAGGATATGATTCCCAAGAAGGTTTAATTACGATAAGCTCTCCAACTTTCACGGGATGAAAAAAATCTTTCCAAGAAGTAGCCCAATCCTCTTCTTGAATCTCATTACAAGAAATATCGCCTAAACCTTTATCTATATTATTTCCTGCCAATTCATCCACTCTTTTTTCAAATATACGAAGCTTGTCATCCAGTTCTTCATCAACAGGCAAATAGGCTTTAACCGTAACAACTTCCGTATCCATTGCCTCTGGTATATCCGTATAATCCCAAGCACCTGAAATACGATATTCATTCACAAGTTCAGGATCTTCAATCACGACACCAGTAGCTCCTAATTCGTGAAAAATCTCTGCAATAATTTCCGTTGCTTCGTGTGTTGTTTTTATCCCAATTTCAGCCCATTTCATGATTACTCAATCTCTCCCTTAACAATGTGATTGCCTTAGACAAGCAATGCCGAGGTATATCCCTCGGCTTTTTACTCAACAAATTTGTCCATTCACTTAAAAAAACTTTTTAAACCAGCTTTTTTGCTCTGGATTTACATTTTCACCACTGATTTGTCCAAACTCAGTCAGTAATGCTTTTTGTTTTTCGTTTAATTTTTGCGGCGTTAAAACTTTTACTTTTACATGTTGATCACCGCGACCTTGCCCACGTAAATATGGAATACCTTTATTTTTCAAGCGTAAAATCGTCCCTGACTGAATGCCTTCAGGAATTTTCATTTTTACATTACCATCTAAAGTAGGCACTTCAATCTCATCACCGAGTGACGCTTGAACAAACGTAATCGGCACCTCACAAATGACCTCTGTTCCTTCACGTTTAAATAATTTATGCGGTTTTACAAAAATATAAACATACAAATCCCCAGAAGATCCGCCGCGTGTACCAGCTTCACCAGCATTTGTCACTCGAATTCTAGATCCATTATCAACACCCGCTGGAATTTTAACACTTATTTTGCGTTTTACACGTTTTTTCCCTTTACCGCCACAAGTTTTACAAGGTGTATGAACAATGGTACCTTCTCCATTACATCTGTCACAAGCTTTGGCATTGATCATACGACCAAACGGTGTATTTTGTGTAAATTGCACCTGACCTGTTCCTTTACAAGTCGGACAGGTTTCAGGGTGTGTTCCGGCTGCTGCACCTGATCCATGACAACTTTCGCAGGTTTCTGTACGAGGAATATTGAGTTCAACGTCCTTGCCAAAGGCAGCTTCTTTAAAGTCAATTTCCAAATCATAACGTAAATCACTGCCGCGTTCTGGCCCTGGTTTATGGGAACCGCCAAATCCACCTTGTCCACCAAAGAACATATCAAAGATATCACCGAAGCCACCTGCGCTACTGCTAAATCCGCCAAAACCACCTGCACCGCCGCCCGCGCTGCCATCAAACGCAGCGTGACCGAATTGATCATATTGAGCCCGACGTTTAGAATCTGATAAAACTTCATAGGCTTCATTTGCTTCTTTAAATTTTACTTCTGCCGTTTTAGGATCATCACGATTAACGTCAGGATGATACTTTCTCGCTAGCTTTCTAAATGCTTTCTTTATTTCATCATCTGATGCACTTTTAGATACGCCTAGCACTTCATAATAATCGCGCTTACTCACTTTACACCATCCTAAACATGTATCTTTTAGCCGTAAGACTCCGACTAAAAATTAGTCGGAGTCATCAGACTTTCTCTCTCAATTAGCGTAACTTATTTCTTTTCGTCATCCACAACTTTATATTCAGCATCTACTACATTTTCATCTTTTTTCGCTTGTTCATCCGCTTGTGCATTAGGATCCCCCTGTGCACTTGGATTTTGCGCTTCCGCAGCTTGATATGCAGCAGCACTCATTTCATATAAAGGTTTTGTAAGTTCCTCTGTTGCGGATTTAATCGCTTCAAGATCCGTACCTTTTAAGGCTTCTTTAACTTTTGCCGCCGCAGCTTCTACTTTTTCAACTTGCGCTTTATCTGCTTTATCACCTAAATCTTTGATTGTCTTTTCTGATTGATAAACCAAAGAATCAGCATTGTTTCTTACTTCAACTTCTTCTTTACGTTGTTTATCTTCTGCAGCATGTGATTCTGCTTCTTTTACCATACGATCAATATCTTCATTACTCATACCGCCGGAAGCTGTAATTGTAATCTTTTGTTCTTTCCCAGTGCCAAGATCTTTCGCTGAAACATGTACGATACCATTTGCATCAATATCAAATGTAACTTCAATACGAGGTACACCTCTTGGAGCTGGTGGAATATCTGACAATTCAAAACGACCAAGTGTCTTATTACCAGCAGCCATTTCACGTTCACCTTGAAGAACATGAATATCAACAGATGGCTGATTATCCGCAGCAGTTGAGAAAGTTTGGCTTTTTGATGTAGGAATCGTTGTATTGCGTTCAATGATTTTTGTACATACGCCACCTAATGTTTCAATACCTAAAGAAAGCGGCGTTACATCAAGTAACAATACATCTTTTACTTCGCCAACAAGCACGCCCGCTTGGATCGCTGCACCAACTGCAACACATTCGTCTGGGTTTACACCACGATGAGGTTCCTTACCGAGGTTTTTCTTAATCGCTTCCTGTACTGCAGGAATACGGCTAGAACCACCAACTAAGATAATTTTATCGATTTCACTAGCAGAAAGTCCGGCATCTTTTAACGCTTGACGTGTTGGCGCCATCGTATTTTCAACAAGCTCTGCAGTTAATTCATCAAATTTTGCCCGTGTCAACGTTAAATCCAAATGTTTTGGTCCAGATGCATCTGCTGTGATAAACGGCAAATTGATATTCGTGGATAAAACACCAGACAACTCGATTTTTGCTTTTTCAGCAGCTTCAAGTAAGCGTTGTGCTGCCATTTTATCTGCTGATAAATCAATACCACTTTCCTTTTTAAATTCTTCAACCATCCATTTCATTACACGCGCATCAAAATCATCACCGCCAAGACGGTTATTTCCGTTTGTTGCTTTAACTTCAAATACGCCATCGCCTAATTCGAGAATGGAAACATCAAATGTACCTCCACCTAAGTCAAATACCAAAATCGTATGTTCTTCACCCTTATCCATACCATAAGCGAGTGAAGCGGCCGTTGGTTCATTGATAATACGAAGTACTTCAAGACCTGCAATTGTACCAGCATCTTTCGTCGCTTGACGTTGGCTGTCATTAAAATATGCAGGAACTGTAATAACTGCCTGTGTAACAGTTTCACCAAGATATGCTTCAGCATCTGCTTTCAATTTTTGTAGAATCATTGCGGATATTTCTTGTGGTGTATATTTCTTGTCATCAACACTGACTGTATACTCCGTCCCCATATGACGTTTAATTGAACTAAATGTATGTTCAGGATTTGATACTGCTTGACGTTTCGCCAACTGCCCTACTAAGCGTTCTCCAGTTTTTGAAAATCCAACAACAGATGGTGTAAGACGACTTCCTTCTGTATTTGCAATAACTGTAGGTTCCCCACCTTCCATTACCGCTACTACCGAATTTGTCGTACCTAAGTCTATACCTATTACTTTTGCCATTATGAAATCCCCCTTGCAAAATATATCAATCTTTTTATTTATAAACTTTAATTACCTACAACTTTAACCATGCTTGGTCTTACGACGCGACCGGACACAAGATATCCGCGCTGTAATTCTTCAGCAACCGTATCATCTTCCTTCGTGTCATCTGCGACACGCATAACCGCCTCGTGAAAGTTCGGATCAAATTTTTCCCCTACGGCTTGAATTGTTTCAAGTCCATTTTTTTCTAAAATGCTGAAAAGTTGCTTATAGATCATGTCAATACCATTTTTAAATGAACTATGATCCACACTTGTATCAGCAGCCAAAGCACGTTCAAAATTATCTAACATCGGCAATAATTCTTTTATTAAATTTTGAATAACAAAGCCGGATAATTCTTCTTTTTCTTGGCGCGTACGTCTTCTAAAATTATCAAAATCCGCTTGCAACCGCTTTACTCGATCTATGTGATCCTGTATAAGCTTATCCTTACTTTCCAATTCAGTTTTTAAACGTATAATTTCTTCATTCTCTATAGTCTGTTCTATTTGCTGCGCATTCTCTGCCTGCGTATGCTCCTGTATTTCGTCATTTTTTAAAGAATCTGCAACTTCCTGCGCGTCTGCAGTTTTTTGCTTTTGCTCATCCGCCATTATGAATTCTTCACCTCTTTATTTTTACTACTTAAGTATTGATTCTTCATGCTTTCACTTTATTTATAGTTATAAAATAAGTAACTGATTTTATTTTAGAGAGACCAACTTTACTTGATCTCTCTAAAATTTATATTTTTTTAATATTTGCCCTAAATTGCTGTTCATAAAATCAAGCAATGCCATAATTTTACCATATTCCATTCGAGTTGGTCCAAGTACTGCAACTGTACCAATGATTTTACCATCCAATTTATACGTAGCACTCACCATACTGCAATCTTGAATGCCACTATATTTATTTTCTTGACCAATCGTAACAACAATTCCATCTCCATCATGCGCGTGAAGCAAATCGCATAAGAGTTGCTCTTCTTCAAGCATCAACAAAATATTTTTTACCTTTTCAACATCACGAAATTCCGGCTGATTTAAAAGCTGTGTTGTGCCACCTAAATATACACGCTCTTTTTTATCCACGGTAAGTGCCTGACTAATGGCCTCAATCGTAGCATCAAATAATTTAGAATCGGCTAAGACGTCTGCTTTAATTTTTCTTAGTACGGAAGGCTTAATAGACTCTAAAGCCTGCCCTGCCAAGTGCTTATTTACAACACTAGCAATACACTGTAAATCCTGCACTGTTGTACCGTTTGGCATAGCAATCACTTTATTTTCAATAAATCCTGCATCCGTCATAACTACAACAATTGCACTATGCTTCCCAAAAGGAAGAAATTGTAGATATCTAAAGGTCGCTTGCGCCAATTGCGGTGCCAAAACTAATGAAATATTTTTCGTCATTCTTGATATAATTCTTGCTGTTTCTTGAAAAACTTCTTCAATTCGCTTTACTTTTACATTATACCAATTACTGATCAAATTAATTTCATTTTCACTCATTGCCTCTGGCGATAGTAAATCATCAACATAAAAGCGATACCCTTTCGCAGAAGGAATACGGCCCGAAGAAGTATGCAGCTGCTCAATATACCCCAGCAATTCTAAATCAGCCATCTCATTGCGTATAGTAGCTGAACTGACACCAAGGTCATATTTACGGGCAATTGTCCTTGAACCAATAGGCTCTGCGGTGGAAATATAGTCATTTATGATAGCCTGGAGAATTTTTTGCTTACGCTCATCAAGCATTTTCCCACCCCCTATTGTTAGCACTCTACATTAGTGAGTGCTAATGTCTAATAAAAACATACCACTACTCAATTAAAATGTCAATAAAACAATAGCTTTTATTTTAATAAAAATTCACAAAAAACTTGATTTCCATATTGCATCCCTAAATCAGTCAGATAAATAAAGTTTCCATCTTGCGCAATTAACTTTTTAAATTTGAGCCTATCTATAATATGACCATAAACAGAAAAAAAGTTACGATTAAATTTTTGTTTAAAAATTTTTAAATCAATTCCATTTTTCATTCGAAGTGCTAAAAAACAAAATTCTTCTATCTGTGTTATACAATCCAGGCTCTCACAAGATTCTATCGTCGATTCTCCCGCAAACCTGCGTCGAATGTATTCTTTTACGTCATCAAGATTAGAAAAACGCTTTTCCTTAAGGTAAGAATGTGCAGCTGTACCAACACCAAGATATGGTTTCACTTGCCAATATTTCAAATTATGTTTGCTTTCAAAATTAGGTTTAGCAAAGTTTGAAATTTCATAACGTTGATATCCATAGCGCGGCAGCAATTGCATAACCAAATGATACATTTCCTCATCTAGGGTGTCACTTGGCAAAATTAGCGTATTTTGTTCTTGCAGTTTTTCAAATACAGTTCCATCCTCTATCTTTAACCCATAAACAGAAACATGTTCGATTCCTAGTGCAGCCGCTTGATCAATGCTCTTTCGCACATCATTTACCGTTTGCTCTGGTAAACCATACATTAAATCTAAGCTAAGATTTCGAAAACCAATTTTTTTTGCTAATAAAACAGCTTCTTCAGCTTCTTTAGCAGTATGAATACGACCGATTTTTTTTAACAGCCTATCTTGAAAACTTTGCACACCAAAGCTCAGTCGATTGATGCCATTTTCAAACAACATACGCAGTTTTTCTTCATTTGCAGTTCCTGGATTCACTTCAATTGTACTTTCCACTTGAGGAGAAACCGCAAAATTTTTTTCAATTGCAACGATAATTTTATTTAATGCTTCCACATTTAATACCGTCGGTGTTCCACCGCCAATATAAATCGTATCAAGTACAGGATGAGATAAAAGAGCGCCTTGTGCAGCAATCTCTAAACACAAGGCGTTTACATAGGATTCGTGTAGACATTCTAGATTTGCATAGGAAGGAAAATCACAATAAAAACATTTTTGCTGACAAAACGGTATATGAACATATAAACCTAAATTCATCATACCACACTCCCAAAATCAATCAATTTTCAAAATTGCCATAAATGCTTCTTGCGGAATTTCAACGTTTCCAACAGATTTCATGCGCTTTTTACCTTCTTTTTGTTTCTCTAATAGTTTACGCTTTCTACTAATATCACCACCGTAACATTTGGCCAATACATCTTTACGCATTGCCCGTACGGTCTCTCTTGCAATGATCTTATTTCCAACAGCAGCCTGTATTGGAATCTCAAACATCTGCTGTGGAATAATGCCTTTTAATTTCTCTGCCAATTGTCTGCCGCGTTGTGCCGCTTTGTCTTTATGTACAATCACCGATAATGCATCAACAGCATCACCATTAAGCAGGATATCTAATTTTACGAGTATAGATGTTTGATAATCAGATAATTCATAATCCAGTGAAGCATATCCACGCGTAGAAGATTTTAAACGATCAAAATAATCATAGATAATTTCACTTAGAGGAATATGATAGGTTACCATAACACGATTCACATCTAAATATTTCATATCTTTAAATTCACCGCGTTTTTCTTGCGACAATTCCATCACTGCGCCAACATAATCATTTGGTACGATAACGGTTGCTTTAACGTAAGGTTCATCAATATGATCTATTTCCGTTGTTGGTGGAAGATGGGATGGATTATCAATCTTTAAAACTTCACCATTTGTTTTATATACATGGTAAATTACGCTTGGTGCCGTTGTAATTAAACTTAAGTTATATTCACGTTCTAAGCGTTCTTGGATTACGTCCATATGCAGCAAACCTAAGAAACCGCAGCGATAGCCAAATCCCAAAGCAATTGAAGTCTCTGGCTCAAATAATAACGAAGCATCATTTAGTTGTAACTTTTCCAAGGCATCCTTTAAATTATCATAATCAGAACTATCTACTGGATATAATCCACAATACACCATTGGATTAATACCTCGGTACCCAGGCAATGCTTTGTCGACTGGATGGTTTACATCTGTGATTGTATCTCCAACGCGAACATCTTTCACATTTTTTATACTGCCGACAACAAAACCAACCTGTCCAGTACCAAGTTCTTTTACATTCGTCAAAGCAGGTCTGAAACAGCCCACTTCCGTAACTTCAAACTCTTTATTGGTCGCTATCATTTTCAACTTCATGCCTGGTTTAATAAAACCATCCATAACACGCACATAAGCGATTACTCCCTTATATGCATCAAAATGAGAATCAAAAATAAGCGCACTGAGCGGCGCATTTACATCTCCCGCTGGAGCTGGTACTTTTTCTACAATCGCATCTAAAATTTCTTCAATGCCAATTCCCACTTTTGCACTTGCAAGAACTGCCTCCGAAGCATCCAGGCCAATTACATCTTCTATTTCCTGTTTCACTTTTTCTGGCTCCGCACTTGGTAAATCAATTTTGTTAATAACTGGAATAATTTCTAAATTATTTTCTAAAGCCAAATATACGTTGGCTAAAGTTTGCGCTTCTATGCCTTGTGCAGCATCAACAACTAGAAGCGCACCTTCACAAGCAGCCAAACTTCTCGATACCTCATACGTAAAATCTACATGTCCAGGCGTGTCAATTAAGTTAATTTGATAGGTTTGTCCGTCCTTACCAACATAATCAAGTCGAACCGCTTGTGCTTTTATTGTGATACCACGTTCACGTTCCAAATCCATTTGGTCAAGCACTTGTGCTTCCATCTCACGCTTAGACAAAGTTCCTGTATATTCAATCAATCGATCTGCAATTGTTGATTTACCATGATCTATATGTGCAATAATAGAAAAGTTACGAATATTCTTTGTTTGCATATTTTCCTCCAGAACCTTAAATCTACAAATACTGCCTTAAATTATAGCACTGTCTGCAGCCCCCCCGCAAGTATTACAATACAGTTTGAATATAACTGGTGACTACTTTTATAAGATATGCATAATATCCCATAAAATTATTTTTTAGATACGCAAATTCAGATAATGTGAATTGATAGAAATCAGTAATATAATTTCGAATGAGCATTTCACGGTTCCACGTTAAATCATCAATCTGCATTTCGGCAATCGCGGTTCCAACAAGAATAAACAAGAAAAGCAAACAGATTCCTTTGAGCATTTTGCCTAACCAAATTCGTTCAACTTTTCGCATAGTTCACCTCAATCACCTTCTTGTAAAATTTCTGCAATCACATCCCCCAGCATTTCCATAGAACGTGTTGCTTCTTGCTTACTTGTTTCGTGCGTTCCCACTTCAAGCAATAAAGCATGTGGATGCAAATGTTGATTATATCGCCATTCTACAAGCTGAATTCCTTTCATTAAGCCTGGATATTTTTCATTACATTTCTCCTTGATCTTTTTTGCTAACGCGTAATTTTCCTTCCAATGAGGTTGCGGTAAATCGGGCTGCCCTTGCGCAACAATAATTGTAATTTGGGCGACTGTTTCACCTTGAACGTTTGCAATATAATTTTCTCTCTTTTCCGCATCTCTATGAATATCGAAAATCATCTTTAAATCCGGTTGTTCTTTTAATATTTTTTTTACGGTATTTTCAGATGCACTATACGCTTTCATAAAACTAGGATAATCATGAATCGTCGTGTCTTGTATTCCTGCAAAGCCTTGTTTTGCTAATGATTGAATTAAAGCATCTCCCACTTCAACAATTTCACCAATTTGTCCACCTGGACTATGTGCTACACCAGAACTCGGAATAAAGGATTCGGCTGTATGGGTATGATACACTGCCACAACGGGTTTACCAGAATTTTTGGTAAGATTAAAGGACGCCTTTTTAGACTGTGTAGATGCTGATACACTTCGTAAAGTATCACTTTTACCTGGCATTCTTGGCAGCTCAGCCCGCAAGATTGAACTTAAATCATTTCCATTAATACTCGTGAAAAAAGTGAACGTGTCATTCAGCCAAATGCGTACTGAGTTCGCATTTGTTATTGTTTGATCACTTTTTATTCTATTAGATTGAGCTAGTCCGGGAATTCCCCAAAATAAAAAATCTCGCCAAGTAGCCAGACCTAAAAATACACTGTTTGGTGAATGCATCGCCGCTACAGGCACAGATACATTCACCAAAGAATTGTAAATACTACTAAATATAATTGTAGCAATCACAACATGAAGCATTAACATTTTCTTACTTGCATTCAACAATCGCTTTTTTTGCATTCTCGTCACTATAGTTCCCCCTATTGCTATAGAGCGAAATTTCACTTACATACGATGTATATGCAAACAAGCTATCATATATACTTAATATATTGATGAATATTTTCGTAATCTATTTTTTCATGCAAAGCACGATTAAGCCCTTCTGCTACAACCATAGAAATATCGGTAATAATTTGGTCGATCTCTTTCGGCGTTACCATTAAATTCCCTAAAGTTTCTGGTAATACTTGCCTGATGATAACTTGGCATTCTCTCTCCGATAATGTTTCCATACTTTTAAAATAACGAGCAAAAGATGCGTGATCTTTCAGTGTATGAATCGTATCCATTGCAATCGTGGAAGCATGTACGACAGTCGGTACACCAATTGCAATCACAGGTACACCTAATGTTTGCTCATTGAGGCCAAATCGTTTGTTATCCACACCGGACCCCGGATGAATCCCTGTATTTGCCAATTGTATAGTTGTGTTTACACGATGGCTTGCAGCAGCAGCAAGTGCATCAATTGCAATGACAAGATCGGGTTTAACTTTTGCTACAAGCCCTTGAATAATTTCTGCCGTTTCAATTCCTGTAATCCCCAGAACACCCGGTTCAATTGCACAAACAAGCCGCATTTCATTTTTTACTTTATCTACTAACATCTCTTTCATATGACGCGTTACAACTAATTTTTCTATTGTTTTGGGACCTAATGCATCCGGTGTAATATTTCGATTTCCCAACCCCACAACCAGAACTGTAGCTGTCGGCTCTATTTTTACCAAATGATGAAGTTCATCAGCCAAAATTCCACTGATTTTTTCATGTAGTTCTCCATCATTATATTGCAACCCTTGTGCTTCTATGGTAATATATTTCCCTTTTGGTTTTCCTAATGCTTCTTCCGCTGATTGATTGCTAATATTAACTCTCGTAATCAATACATCCTCATCTTTACTCGTTACAACATCCACACCGGATACTTCATGCGATACACGTTTTGTTATCATCTCACGTGCTTCAATTGCTAAATCTGTTCTAATCTCAATAAAATTTTCCACAACATCGCCCCTTAATAAAAAATATAATGTATCATTTTGTGATTTTAATAAACCAATTCAACGACACGATTTTAGTTTGTGTGTTTATCCAAGAATTCATGCTTGCAATTTCAATAAGTACATGCTAGAATATTTAGGTAAACAAACCCTTAAGGAGGTGAAACACTTGCCAAATATTATTTCATCTGTACGTAGCGTAAAAACTGACGCTGAACGTCGTGCAAAAAACTTCGCTGCAAAATCAGCTGTGAAAACTGCTGCTCGTAAATTAGTAGAAGCTATTGAAGCTGGTCAAGCTGATGAAGCTAAAGCCCTCCTTATCAAAGCTAGCAAAACTATTGATACAGCAGCTGCTAAAGGTGTTTTCCATAAAAATGCTGCAGCGCGTAAAAAATCTCGTTTAGCTCGCAAACTTAATGCTTTAGCTAAATAGTGATACTATGTAATAAAAAGCCTATCCTTTTTAAGGATAGGCTTTATTATTTTGCTCTTTTTTCACACACATAATTCAATGATAATATTTTCCAACAAAATGCAATTCACTTGCCCAGATTTTAATTTGTAATCCGCATCGGCCAAACGAATTAAAGCATTCTTCAAAACTTTTTCATCAAAATTTCTGCTTTTAGCAATCAACTTTTCTGCAATAATGGGTACAAGTCCAACATATTCTGCAATTTTTTTACCGTTATATCCTCTTGTGGATAATGTTTTCACTTGCCACAGTTGCCTTACATGGCGACTAAACATTGTAATAATTTTAAGTGGATGTTCTCCTGCACTCAATTGTTCGGACAACAAGCTTAATGCTTTTTTTAGATTTTTATCGCTAATTGCATCCAGCATTGCAAAAATTGAAACTTCCGGAATACTCGTTAAAAGCTCCAATAAATCTTGCTTGGTAATCACTGCTTTATCCGTATACAATAAGATTTTATCTATTTCTTGATCAAGGAATCCCAATGATATGGTCTGCATTACACTTGTTACTTCTAAGAAATATTCGTAAGCATCACGTGAAAACTGCCGATCAATTTCTTTGAGCTTTCCCTTTAACCAATCTTTTACTTCCCAAGGCTTAATCGGCAGCACTTCCACTGCACGACCATACTTCGCAATTGTTTTATATAATTTACGACGTTTGTCTGCCTTTTCAGGTGTAAACAAAATTAAAACGCTATAGGATGGCATATTCGAAAACAACTGCTGCAAAGCATCTTCTTTATGACTAGATTTTAGGGAATCCGCATTTTTTTTTCTCTCTTTTAGCAGATTCGTATTGCGAATCAAAATAACATTTCGTTCACCAAAAAAAGGAACAGCATTGATCAAATTCTCCAAAGCATCAATTTCCACATCGCCATGAAATACTTGAATTTCGTCCCGCTGGTCATTTGGCAGTAATCTATGAATCAATGTCTTTTCTAATTTATCAGCGAGATAAGTCTCTTCTCCACTGATTAAATAAATAGGCATAATTACCCCTTGCTCAATTTCCTGCACAATTTCAAAATAATTCATCGTTACTCCTTTTGATTAAAACCTACACATTTATTTTTTTATAAAAGTATCGACATCCAGACGTTGACCGTCACAAGTAAAAACAATTGCCCCTAACTGATCCGTCCTAAAAACTTTAATCTCGTTTTTAGCTAACCGCTCCAATACCTCTTTGTGAGGATGTCCAAACTTATTATTTGACCCAACGGAAACAACCGCATAGCTAGGTGAAACCTTTTGAATAAACTCTAGCGTTGAAGATGTTTTAGACCCATGATGTCCCACTTTTAATACTGTACTTTCTATATCTTTATCACTTTTTAAAAGTTCTTTTTCGCCATTTGCATCTAAGTCCCCTGTAATTAAAAAATTTTGTTTTCCATAGGTAAGCTTAAATACATTGGAAGCTTCATTCCCCGTACCTGATTTATCGGCATCCATTGCTTGTAAAACTTCTACTCGTACACCATCTAATATAAAAGTCTGCCCCTGATAAGCGGATACAAACGAAGCAACTTTTTGTAAATTCGTTTTAAATACGCTTGCATACGCCTGCCGATTTTCATTTGCTACAATAATATGTTTCACTGGAAAATGTCTAAGAATCGCCGCAGCTCCACCGGCATGATCTTCATGCACATGGGTAAGCAACAGATACTCTACTTCTCTCACACCGTAATGCTTAAGATATGGAACCACAACCCTTTCACCAACATCGAAATCGCTCAATGCCGAAAGAACGCCCCCCGTATCAATGACCATTGCCTTGCCATGTGCGGTTGTTAAAAGCATCGCATCGCCCTGTCCAACATCGATAAAATGCAATCGAATTTTTCTATCTTGCTGCCAATAAAAAAGGCCACTTATACAAAAAAGAACACCAAAAACAACGATAATAACTTTATAAACGCTTCGGTATTTCGCAATAAAATTTTTATATTTACCATGAAAGCCTGCAAAACTACAAGCTAGAATAAGATAATAAACCAAGCCGCTAAAAACACCCATGGTCGGTATATAGATAAAACCGCCAGGAATTGCTGCAATAGCACTTGTAATATAGTATACAAGGCCTATCATCATACTACAAGCAACAAATAAAAGCTTTTGTAATATTGGAAATATACATCCCAATATTACACCAGTTAAACCTAAAATAATCATGACCTCAATGATCGGTACCGCAATAAGATTAGCCAGCAACGCACTCATAGAGACTCCATTGAAATACCACGCTAAAAAAGGTAATACACTACACTGTGCTGCAATCGTCACAGATAAATTTATTGCAATAAAACGATTCAATCGCACCAGAAAACTACCTATGATAGGCGACAAATATAATAGCCCAGCTGTCGCTGCGAACGAAAGCTGAAAACTAATATCATAGATCAGTTGGGGCTGTACCACCAACATAATAAGCCCAACAAAGGCAAGTGCAATGCCACTGTCTTTTTCTCGCTTCAATGCAAGCGCAACAAAAGTAATAATTCCCATCGCTGCAGACCGTATGACTGGTGGTACACAACCGGAAAACACTGCATAACCAATGATACTACTACTCACAAACATAGCTGCATATGCAGGGCGCAGCCTCAAAACACCGGCAATTTTCTGCATCGTAGCGGCTAATAATGCAATATGTGAACCCGATACAGATAAAATATGTATAATTCCCGTTGCAGTAAATGCTGCAACCAGTTCGGGCTTAATTCCTTCATATCCGCCAAACAGCATCGCAAATAATAATGCCGCATCTTGCTTCGGCATACCATGTTCCATTGCAGTGCGTAAATTATTTCTCACGCGATCAATCATGCGATAGAAATTATCTTTCTCATCCGCCGTTACAATAACCCCATCTTTAACGCCCTTAAATTTTGCTGTAATGCCTTGCCGTTGGAGCATAGCAACTGTATCAATCAATCCCGGATTTTGATAACCATGCAACCCCTGCAGTTCACCGCGAACCAGCACTTTATCACCATATTGAGCAATTGGACGCTCTGGTTTTTGTGTAACTTGCACCACGACTTTTCCACTAACCGACTTCTGGTGTCGATTTGTTTCTAACGTTTCCGCTTCTACCACATAACGTATATAAATAGTTTCGCCATTCTCTTGTACACGAGGTGTGTCTACGACCCGCCCACCCATTTTACCTGACTGCCCTATCTCATGACCAATATCATTCACTCCAACTGCTAAACCATGTATACAACGTAAAAAACCTAACAAGAAGAACAACAACAGGATGCCATAGTAAACAGACTTTTTCTCAAAATAAAGAGAAATTCCACTACTTAAAAATGAAATTGCAACAAGCCCATAAAGAATATTAAGCGGCAGATCAAAATAACCAGCACAAAAAATTCCCATAATAAATACACCCAATAAACAATTTACAAAAATAAGTGGATTTTTCATCTTCTAAATCGTTATATGATCAGCAAGTTTCTTAAACTTTGCCTCACCAATGCCCCTGATATTTTTTAAATCTTCAATCGTCTTAAACTGCCCTTCCGTTTTACGATACTCTATAATTGCCGCAGCTGTAGCCGGACCAACCCCCGGAAGCTTATCTAACTCCGCTTGATCTGCTGTATTAATATTAATCTTTCCTCCACTAGAAGGATTGTCTGCCCCATCCATCCCCTTTGTTTTTGTATCCATCTGCTCCAATACAAGCTTCTTTTCCGGCACATGGATTTGGCTGCCATCTGTTATCTTTTGTGCCATATTAATTTTTCCCGCATCTGCTGTCGTCAGCAAACCACCGCAAGCTTCAATCGCTTCAACAACCCTAGCACTCTGCTTTATTTTTAAAACTCCCGGTTTATTGACAGCACCGGATACATAAATTGTAATCATTTCATCAGCAACCTGTTCTTTCTTGCCGCCTCCATCTAATTCCATAACCTGATCTTTTTCATAAAATCCATACAGACTCCCTGCAATAATTACCGTCGCTAGTAATAAAAATATCCATAGAGAACGCTTATGAATCGGCACAGCAAATCACTCCCACACTTTCATTATCGAAAATAATTCGCCATATTTTTACATTTTCCTTTTCATTATAGAAAAATCATTCTTTTAATTTTATATTTCATACTTTTATCATTGATCTTGCAAATTGCAAAACTCATTCGACAAATTTATATAATATAATTGATATTCTTTCATAAGTTTGCTATCCTTAATGGTATTGTATATTTTTATAGCAAACTTCAAATAATGAAAATATAGGAATTTTTGATTTATTAAATACAATGAAACGATAAAATAATAGAAAGCTTGGGCATATAAATGTTACATAACAAACGTATTTTAATTGTCCGTTTAAGCTCCATTGGTGATGTTCTACATGCTACACCAGTTGCAAGAGCCTTGAAAGAAGCCTATCCAACCTGCCATATTACTTGGATCGTAAGTAAAACTTCAGCGAATTTACTCACAGATAATCCCTATATTGATCAAATCTACATTTGGTCTCGTGAAGAACTTGAGCAAGCCGCAGCGCACTTTCAACTCAGCCAATTACAAAAACTATGGCGACAATTAAAAGATTTTTACATACAAAATCATTTTGATATCGTCCTTGATATTCACGGACTATTTCTGAGTGGTTTTATCACTGCTTATAGCAAAGCACCAAAACGTATTGGAATGGCAAACACACGCGAACTAAATCGTTTTTTCATGACTGAACAAGCCCCAGAGCTTCTTTCAGCACACGTAATTAAACGATATTTATCCGTGCTATTACCTCTACATATCCAAACAACCGATTATCAGATGACATTATGTTTAAATGACGCTCTACATACCTTTGCTAAAGATTTTCTTCGTAGAAAAAATGTAAATCCATCAAAAAAATTACTGATGATTAATCCGAAAACAAGTTGGGAAAGTAAAAATTGGGGAAACAAAAATTTCGCTAACTTTATCAACTTGCTCTCACCAAATATTCAGATTTTACTATGCGGCAGCAAACAAGATCAACAAGATGTTGACGAAATTATAAAACGATGCAATACACCTTTATTAAATGCAGCAGGACAAACATCGTTGTTAGAACTTGCAGCTTTAATTTGTCAAACTGATTTGGTCTTGACTGGAGACACGGGAACGCTGCATATAGCAACTGCGTTGCATAAACCAACGGTCAGCCTATGGGGACCAACAAGACCAGAGCAATATGGGCCGCTCGAACCTGGTCATACGATTATACAAAGCAACCACACTTGTACAGCATGCCATAAAACAAAATGCCCTAAAAAAGACAATGTTTGTATGAAAACGATTTCACCCCAATTTGTTGCGGATAAAATTAATGCTTTGCTTTCATAGACCTGAATTGCTTCGAGAAAATTTTATATCATCGTCAAAAAAGTGGTATAAAGCAGCTTTCTTCACTGCTTTATACCACTTTTACTTTATTTTATAACGATATTCACTAACTTTTTAGGCACACAGATCACTTTTATCACAGTTTTTCCAGTAAGGAACTCCTGTACTTTTGGCTGCTCCATTGCTTTTTCTTCTAGATCTTTTGCATTTAAATTCGCAGGCACAACAATTTTATCACGAATCTTGCCATTGATTTGCAATACCACTTCTACTTCATCAAGAACGGTTGCATCTGCATTGTATTCAGGCCAGTTTGCTTTATGAATACTGCCTTCTCCAATCACTTCATGCCAAAGTTCTTCTGTCATATGCGGTGCAAAAGGTGCAAGAAGCTTTAACAAAGAAGAAATGACTTCACGAATTAAACTTGCATTTAAGGTTTCATTTCTATCTTTTATCGTATAAATTGTATTGACCAATTCCATAATCGCACTAATTGCAGTATTAAAGTTAAATCGATTGCCAATATCCTCTGTCACTTTTTTTATTGTCGTATGAAGGACACGTCTTAATTCCTTTTCATCCTTTGTCAGTGTACTTACATCATACTGTTCTTCGCCATGGGATACACACGCTGAAAAATGATCTACAATACGCCAAACTCTGCCTAAAAAGCGAAAGGCGCCTTCGACACCTTGGTCACTCCATTCCAGATCACGTTCAGGCGGTGCGGCAAATAAAATAAATAATCGAGCAGTATCAGCACCATACTTACCAATAATTTCTTCCGGCGACACAACATTGCCTTTTGACTTTGACATCTTAGAACCATCTTTAATGACCATGCCCTGCGTCAATAAATTTTTAAATGGTTCGTTAAAATTCACAACTCCAGCATCTTTCAACACTTTCGTAAAAAAGCGTGAATATAACAAATGTAAAATTGCATGTTCAATACCACCAATGTATTGATCTACCGGCATCCAATAGTTTGCCTTTTCACTGTCAAAAGGAAGTGCTGCGTTTTTTGGATCTGTATACCGCATATAATACCAGGAAGAACAAATGAATGTATCCATCGTATCCGTCTCGCGACGCGCTTTTTTCCCGCATTTCGGGCAAGTGCAATTAACAAATTCTTCAACTTGTGCAAGCGGTGATACTGCGCCAGCTTCAAACTTTACATTTTTCGGTAGCATAACTGGTAGTTCGTTTTCTGGAACTGGTACGATGCCACAGTCTGGACAATAGATGATTGGAATAGGGGCGCCCCAGTAACGCTGACGAGATACTAACCAATCACGTAAACGATAATTTACTCGTTTCTGTCCTATTTCATTCTGATCCAGCCAGTCTAAAATGGCCAATTTCGCTGTTTCGGTATCCATTCCACTAAACGTACCGGAATTCACCAAAGTCCCGGCTTCGGTATAAGCTCCAGTCATCGCTTTAACATCTAAAGTGCCTTCTGCATTATTCACAACCAATTTTTTCGGCAAATTATATTTTGTTGCAAAAGCCCAATCGCGTTCATCATGGGTTGGAACTCCCATAACTGCACCTGTTCCATATTCAAACAATACATAATTTGCAATCCAAATCGGTACTTGTTCTCCATTAAATGGATTGACTGCATAAGCACCAGTAAAAATTCCTTCTTTTTCAGTTTCACTCGATGTACGATCAAGCTCACTTTGATTACGAACCTTCTCAATAAAAGCACGAACTTCTTTTTCATTTTTCTTGCCGTTAATTAATTTTTCAACTAATGGATGTTCTGCTGCAAGCACAACATAGCTCACACCAAAAACGGTATGTTGGCAGGTCGTATATACAGGAATCTTCTCACTGAATTCTGGAACATCAAAGCTAAATTCCGCTCCTTGGCTACGGCCAATCCAATTTTCCTGCATCGTTTTTACACGCTCAGGCCATCCTTTTAACTCCTTTAAATCCTCTAATAAAACATCGGCATAGTCTGTAATTTTAAAGAACCATTGCTCCAAGTCCTTCTTCACTACATCACTATCACACCGCCAACACTGACCATCAATGACTTGCTCATTTGCAAGTACAGTATTACATTGATTGCACCAATTCACAGAAGCTTTTTTCTTGTAAGCTAATCCACGTTTATAAAATAATAAAAATAACCATTGCGTCCAACGATAATACTCTGGTGTACAAGTTGCAACTTCACGTTCCCAATCATATGATAGACCAATTTGACGTTGCTGACGTTTCATATTTTCAATGTTGGAAAACGTCCAATCGGCAGGCTGAATACCATGTTTAATGGCAGCATTTTCTGCTGGCATACCAAAAGCATCAAACCCCATCGGATGCAAGACACTATACCCTTGCATCACTTTGTACCGAGCAATTACGTCACCAATAGAGTAATTACGAACATGTCCCATATGTAAATTTCCCGATGGATATGGAAACATTTCAAGTACATAGTATTCAGGCTTATTTCTATCTAATTCTGTCTTAAAAGCACCGTCGTGTAGCCACTTTTCCTGCCATTTACTCTCAATCTCTTGCGGTGAATATCTTTCGTTCATCCTCGTGCCTCCTCAAAATATTTAGCAATCTTAAACGCTAATTCTATAAAATAATTCAAAAAAAACAAAACGCCCTTGGCATAAGCCAGGGACGATTATATCGCGGTACCACCCTGATTGATGATCATCACTTAGTTGACCACCCTCTCTTTTTTCACAACTTCTGTAGCAAGTTCAATAAAATTACAGATTGGCTCACATCAACCGCCAATTTTCTGAGACTGCTCTTCTCATCTACTACTCTACATCATCAGTTTATTATACTTAATCTATAAATCATCATAATGATCACAAAATTACTAATTCTCATTATAGCGTATTCAATCTTTTAAAGTCAACATTCTCGTAGGATTTTCACCCCAGAGCAAACAACTTCGTTCTGTTCTATATTTCTCATCCCTGCATAAAATTTATTAATCCCATAAGGAGGCGATCTTATGTACAAATTTATTATTGGCAATGTCAGAATCAGTGTCATTGATGATAGTATTTCACATGACCAAGCGATCAATGCAGCAAGACAAGCTATTTTAACAGCAAATTCTGAAAATAAATTACTTAGTCATATCGAACTCAATGCATCGGATGATGGCATAGAAGTAAATACGACTGAAAAACAAGGTACAAAATTACTGCGAAAGAGCTTAAAACAAAGTTTACTTGACGGTATGTTAAATGCAGTTCAAGAAAAACTTTTACCAAGCGATACTTACAGTGCGAAAGATACTTGGTATGATAGCGATACCGGACAAGAATGGCACGGAGGTGTCGTCAGCGAAGCAAAAGAAGAAATATTAAAATCCTTTGAAGAATGGTCTGCTGCAACCAAATAATCCTTTTACAAATACCATCCGTCCATACTTTTACCTCTTTCATCCTAAAAGGTCTGTCATATTGAGAAATACCTTTGCCTTAACAGGCAACGGTATTTCTCAATATGACAGACCTTAATTTTATTTAGATACTTCTTGGTATATAAAGCAAGTGCAGTTCCACTGCATCTTAGTTGTAAAAAATTCAAAAACAATTTTATCTGCTCATCTTTGTGAAATTTATGCATTGCAGAATTATATAGTAGACTTATGATTTATTATCATATATATTATACAAAGAATCCCAAATCAATAATCTACTCAAAAAATGACATAAATATAATGGAGATGCTACCATATGCAAACTAAAAGATCCCAGTCCATCATCGTTATATCTTTCATTACCGCATCATGCCTCATAGGAGATTCTATGCTTTACGTGGTCTTACCAACACATTGGAAAGACATGGGATTAGACTCTTTATGGCAAGTCGGAATTATTTTATCTGTAAATCGGCTGGTACGCCTGCCACTCAATCCCTTCGTCAGCTATTTATATAAAAAATTAAGTGCGCGAACTGGAATTTTAATTGCTATATTTTTAACCGTGTTAACGACAAGCAGTTATGGTATCATCTCTAATTTTCTTTTATTTATTTTGGTTCGCTGTCTCTGGGGGCTAGCCTGGACGTTTTTACGATTAGGTGCATACTTTACAATTCTTGATATCGCTACAGATCTCAATCGTGGCAAATTAATGGGTTTATATAATGGTCTTTACCGACTCGGTAGCCTTTTCGGTATGCTGCTAGGCGGGTTTCTATCCGATATCATCGGGGTACGCAGTACAGCGCTTTGGTTTGCAGCACTTTCAGCATGCTGTATTCCCGTTGTCTTCTTCTGCGTAAAAAAATCATCTAAAGGAATGATTGCTGAAGCAGCGAAAAAAGAAGTACAATTTTCATTTTTTAAAAATTTAGATATTCTTTCCATCCTATGTGTAGGCATGCTGATTGCTATGATCTATCAAGGGATGTTTACCTCAACATTAAGTTACTTAATTGAAATCCACAATACCTCTGCAATCTCTTGGGGAAGTTTTCTTATCGGCGCCGCTTCACTAGGTGGAGTCGTACAGGCGATTCGTTGGCTTTGGGAACCATTCCTCGCACCTAAAATAGGCAGCTTAACAGACGGCATCCACGGGCGCTATCCTTTATTCTTGGTATCAACCGGTATTGCAAGTATTCTCTTTGCCGTCATACCCTTCCAACTACCAACTTTGCTATGGTTTTTCTTCATTATGATTCTCCAAATCACAGCAACCTCATTAACAACGATAGCAGACGCATTAGCCGCCGATGCGGCAACAAACTCTGCAAAAGTGAAAGTTATGACACTATATTCATTGCTCATTGACTTTGGTGCTGCACTAGGCCCTATGCTTGCCTACTTTGCAAACCAATATATCCATCCATATGCGTCATATTGGGGAGCTTCATTTCTCTTATTTGCGATTACGTTAATCTATGCAACTAAGATAAAGCAACCTACATAGATTATAGCAAACTTTCCAAACAAAATTACACCAAATTACATTTGTAGCCGCTTACATAAATGAAATCTGATTTAAAATTCAAGCACGAAAAGTGCTGAATTGCTTATTATAAAATTATCTTCTATAATATGAAGCATACCTTTACACAATTTCGAAAATTCTAGGAGGCAATATGTATCAGTATCTTTTTTTTATTGGGGATTTTCCCATTCGTGCTTATGGCTTAGTCTTAAGCATGAGTATTATACTCGCTACTGGTGTAGCCTACTTTTTGGCAAAACAGGACGGACGCTGGCATAATCACATTGTGGATATGGGAATCTACTGCGGTCTTGGTGGTATCATAGGTGCAAGGTTATGGGATGTGTTCTTTTTTGATTGGGGCTATTATCAACACCATATCACTGAAATTTTTAATGTTTGGCAAGGGGGCATGGCAATTCAAGGTGGTATCGTGTTGGGAGCAATCGTCGGTATTCTTTATACCAGACATCATAAAATCGATACCTGGGCATTAGCAGATATTATTGCACCTGCTATCATTTTAGGACAAGCGATTGGGCGTATCGCAAATCTTTTAAACGGAGATGCATTTGGTGCACCAACAGGATCGTCTTATGGTATTATTTATCCGTCTACTACGCTTGCATATCAAACCTACGGCAATCAACCCTTATGGCCAGCGGAAATTTGGGAAGGTCAAATCGATATTATTATCTTTGCAATCCTTCTTATTTTCCGTACGACATCTCATGCGAAAGGACAAGTTTTTATTCTTTACACGATGTTGTATTCTTTGGCACGTTTCTTCTTAGAATATTTGCGTGGCGATTACACAAACCAAGTTTTAGGTCTAACAATCAAATCTGCTCAAATGACGAGTTTGATTGTCTTTTTCATTGGACTTGCATGTTTTATCTACTGTGGTTACAAACACAAATCAGTACCGCCCTCTGCAGTGACAACGAAAAAAACAAACAAACGCATCAAGTAAATAAACGGAGTCATTGTACTGCAACATACAATGACTCCGTTTATTTATTCCCATAATTCTTTTTTACTCGTACTCACTGCCTGTATCCCATTTTTTAATGCGGCTTCTACATCTCCAAGCGTATGCATCAAACCACCTGCAAGAATTGGCAGCCCCGTTTCTTTGACCAACTCTTCAACAATTGATTTTGGAATAGATGCCGGCAAAACTTCTACTGCATCCGGTTTAGATGTTTTAAGTAAATGAATGCCTGATTTTAACGCTTCTGAATCCATGACAAACAACCGTTGAATCACAATCATACCTTCTTCACGGGCAAATTTTACTAATTGTGGTTTCGTCGTAATTGCACCATTTACCCCCAATCTAGCAAGATATTGAATGCCCGATCGATCTTTTCCAATGCCACCCAACAAATCTAAATGAACTAAAACCCGTTTATTATACTTCTTAGCTTCTTTAATGATTGAAGGCAATATGATAATATCACCAAATAATAATATAATACTTGCTGCCTTTGTATTTGCCAGTGCAAATTTAAAATCATCTACATTCCTAACTGAAGGGATAATTACACTTTCTTTAAATAATATTTCACAAATACTTTTCCGTATCATCATTCACATACAACTTTCTATAAAATATTTTCTATAAATAATAAACTTCGGCATATTTTAATCTTTTCCTTTCTATCTATTATGATAAAATACGATAAAATTATATAAAAAACAAATTTATCGCTAAATATGTCAATATTTCAAAAAAAATGATTGACGTATCAATTTTATTCTACTATAATGAATATTGTCGTTAAGACGTGCTGGTGTAGCTCAATTGGTAGAGCAACTGACTTGTAATCAGTAGGTTGGGGGTTCAAGTCCTCTCGCCAGCTCCATTTAAATCAAGGATGGGTTCCCGAGTGGCTAAAGGGAGCAGACTGTAAATCTGCCGGCTCTGCCTTCGTTGGTTCGAATCCAACCCCATCCACCATTTTGGCGGCGTAGCTCAGTTGGCTAGAGCATGCGGTTCATACCCGCAGTGTCCGGAGTTCAAATCTCTGCGCCGCCACCATAATGAATTTTTACTCACATATACTGTGAGTTTTTTTATTACAATAAATAAGAAAGAGAACAATTTTTTAAATTGTTCTCTTTCTTATTTATTGTCTTTTTAATGCTTCTTTTAATTTTACTGCGTGAAGTGCTTCACCTTCAGCAAAGTGCTTAAACATTTTAGCAATCTCTTCATCATGAACATGGTCAGCAAATTCCTGATAATCTCTTACCATTTCTTGTTTAGCTTCTAAAGTATTTTCAAGCATAGCTTTGATATCACAATTCATAAATACACCTCCTAATAAAATAGTATAGGCGCTATTCAATTATTTTATTTATTTCATCGCATTTGTTTCCATACAAAAAGCAAGCAGCGAATTGCCTCACTGCTTGCTTTAATCATACTTTAGTAATATTAAAAGTTATTCCGCTACTGCTACTGATTTTTCCCCAAAAATCAACTCATCCACCAAAGAAATCAATTGTCCAATCTCCGGTTTAGAAATCTGACCATTCGCACCAATTGCATCACCCTTACGGCGTGTCTCTTCATTAATTAACGAAGAGAAAAATACCACTGGGACTTCACGTAACGCTGAATTCGCACGAATGAGCGTCAGTAAATGGTGTCCATCCATTTGCGGCATTTCGATATCTGAGATGATCATACTCACATTGTCTTCCACTGGTGTCGTACTATTTGCAATTTCAGCTAATGCGTTCCACGCCAATTGCCCATTGCTATAATCTTTTGTCATTTTATAGCCAGCTTCATGCAAAGTACTCACCAGTAACTCACGCAGCATTGGAGAGTCTTCTGCTATCACGATATGCTGGTCGGCGCGTTTCGTTTTTATATCTTGATTCGTTTCCTCGAAAGTAGATAACTTTATATTAACTTCTGGATTAATCTCAGCAATGATTTTTTCAAAATCTAATAAAAGTACAATTTTATCAGACATTTTTATGACACCAACAACCATTGCATTATCGCCAACATTTGGAGCAGGTTCCATATCTGTCCAAGAAATACGATGAATACGAGATACATTGTCAACTAAGAATCCCATATTGTATCCATTAATTTCCGTTACAATAATATTTTTAGGTTCCTGTTCTCCGCCTTCTTTTAAACAGCGTGGCAAATTCACCAAAGGCATAACACGACCACGCAATGTAAATAAACCATCTACGTATGGATGCACTTGCGGCATTTTTGTTACAGGTACTTTTGTAATAACCTCACGAACTTTGGCAACATTGATTCCATAATTCACTGCACCAATGTTAAATTCTACAATTTCAAATTCATTTGTACCTGTTTCCAATAAAATCCCTTTTTTATCACCAATATTAGTATTTGTATCGTTCATATAAGTTCCTCCATTTCAAATGCAAACTCAATTATTTATTCCATCATCATCATGAATTGCCAAGTTATAGTATACTTTTCGCTACTCTTTTTATAAAATCCTGCAATCTTTGACATATTATCAAGAAATTACGATTGATCTTTCAAATACGTCCATCCATCGCGCTGTTCAATTTTACCGCTTTTCATTAAGGAACCCAATGCGCGTTTGAAAGCAGCTTTACTAATGTTGAATTTGTCTTTAATGACTTCGGGAGAAGCCGAATCACTGTAAGGCATTTTCCCACCACGTTCATTTAATATATGCAGAATATTTTCTACATCTTCAGGAATTGCCTTTTCCTTGATTGGACGCATAGAAACATTGATACGTCCATCCTCACGTAAAAAAGTTACACGCGCTGTAATTTCTTCGCCGACTTTAGGACGTTCTGTGATTTCACCATTATCCATAAAAGCAATATATCGTTCATCTGTAAAAATAAATGCGCCTTGATCCGTATAATTATAAACTGTGCCATGTATCATATCGCCAATATTTACCTGAGCAGGCTTTGAAGCACGCCGAATTTCATCCTCTACTTCCATCGTAACGGCCAATCTTCCAGATTTATCACGATACAACTTGGCCCATACCACTTCACCAATTTGTACCT
Source organism: Massilibacillus massiliensis (assembly GCF_900086705.1). Taxonomy (NCBI): domain Bacteria; kingdom Bacillati; phylum Bacillota; class Negativicutes; order Selenomonadales; family Sporomusaceae; genus Anaerosinus; species Anaerosinus massiliensis. The sequence continues at coordinate 527,620 of NZ_LT575483.1, forward strand.
TACCACGCATACCAGCAAACGGCATAAAGATACCCCGTTCTGCTCCTACATCGACGAAAGCACCATCTTTACTCACATTGATGATTTTTAATTTTGCGATTTGGCCCTCTTTCATTTTAGGTATTCGCATACTTGCGGTTAAACGTCCTTTAGGGTCAAGATATAAAAAAACTTCTACCTCTTCACCAATTTCCACCGGGCGGATCTGTTGTGTTTTATGCAATAGAATATCGTCAGAAGTATTGCCCGTCATCGCATCCAAGAATGCACCCATTTCACTCATTCTGACTACTTTTAATGTTTCAACAGTACTGGGTTTTAATTTTATTATTTTATTATTTTCCATCGTTAAATCAATCCTCAAACTGCACTGCAGGTGCATCACCCCAAAGGCGTTCTAAATTATAAAACTGTCGTTCTTCTTCAATAAATATATGTGCAACACAATCGCCGTAATCAAGCAAGATCCAATTTCCTTCACGATACCCTTCCTTATGTGTAAAAAACACACCTTTTTCTGCTAATTCGTCTTCAATATTATCCGCAATTGCCTTTACCTGTGTAGTTGAATTTGCACTGCAAATCATAAAATAATCCGTTGTCACCGTTAAATCTCTCATATCCAAAATAAGAATATCCCGTGCTTTTTTATTACTTGCTGCTGTAGCAATTGCTTTACTTAACTCCTCTGTTGTTTTAAACATATAGTATAGTGCCTCCTAAATTTATCTCTACATATTTGTAGACTCTTTTTAATTATTTTCCTCTGTTGTGAGGACTGCCGTTTCGTCTTTGAACATCGAATTCAAAATTTGATCCATCGCAACCTGATCTGGCTGCCAATAACTTTTCTTGTCTTTATTTACAAATTGACCTGGGAGCATTTCAACTTTTATCAAATCCGGATCTAAATACTTCATATTCTTCGCGATTTTTACCACATCAAGCATCGCCATACTTGTATCGACTTGATGATTTATAATTTGAACAAATGCAGGAATTTTCGTTATTTTATCCATACGTGCCATTTCTACATAAAACGTTTTAAAAAGACGTTGCTGCCTTTGTACTCTGCCGATATCACCAAGATCATCACTGCAATAGCGCATATATTGACTTGCTGCATCACCATTAAGGCGCTGAAATCCTTGTTTCAGATGAATTGCTGAAGAATCGGCGTACGGATCGGTATACTCCATATCACTCTCCACATAAATATCTAAACCACCGATTGTATCAATCATATCAGCAAACGCGTTGCGATCAATGACAAAAAAATGATGAATGGGTATTTGCAAAAACTCCTCAACCGTTCTAAGAACCAATTGTGTTCCCCCATACGTATAAGAGTTACTTAACATATCCAAGCTTTTTTGTCCTGGAATCTGTACTTGTGTATCACGTGGAATTGATAGAAGTTTAACACTACTGTCTGCATGATTTATACTTGCAATCATAATAGAATCTGCATGCTGTTCACTGTCATCATCAATTCCCAATAATAAAATATTTGTGTAATGATTGAATTTCTCATTTTGAAATTTTGTTTGTATCGCTTTCTTATTTTGAAAATCATTCAGAAAGACACTACAGTTAGTATAAACATCTTTTAATACAACATATGCACTATAAGATGCCCAAGCAAACGTACCAAGCATACTTCCTAAGATTATAACAAAAATAAAAACTCTACCCCAGCGAATTCTCCGCCTCTTTTTAGGTTTATCTGCAATTTTTTTTGAGTTTTTATCATGTTTCATTAAGAACAGATTCCTTTAATAACATTTCATTCCGAGCTATAATCGTATCTGGATGGATGATTTGATTACATTTTATTACATGTAAAATAGATTGATTCAATGCAGCAAATACCGCTTCGTTTAAATCCTTTTCTGAAAGCATTCTTAATTGTCCGACTTCAGCAAAATTACGATTAGGTTCAATCATATCGGCTAAATAAATGATTTTATCCAATTTCGTCATATTTTTTCCGCCCGTCGTATGTAAACGAATCGCCCGTTTTATTTCATCATCTGCAATTTGATATTGACTTTCAACTAACACAGATCCAATTGCAGCATGTAACAAAATTGGTGAATTGCGTTCTATTTCATTGATCGAAAGTTTCATGTTCTCTGCAATTTCTATAAAATTCTGTGTTGCAAACTCTCTTGCACAATCATGTAACAGCCCCGCGATTTTAGCTTTTTCTGACGAAACTCCAAAACGCTTCGCTAATTGCTCTGCAGTATGACTTACACCTAGCGAATGTTTATAGCGTTCTTTTGTCAACTTCGAGGATAAGATTGCGCTGTATTTTGCATATTCCATATCTACCACCTTCTTAACTGCTAAAATTCGCTAAATTTTATGAATTTCCTGCAATAACAAAAAGCCTTCTAAGTAATAGCTGCATTCACAAAAAAGCATTTACAGCTCTTTGCTTGTATTACATACTATCACAGAAGGCTTTAAATTTTATGATTTATTCTTGTCTGGGTTTCGCTTCATTTACCACGATTTGACGCCCGCCAAAATCAGAACCATTCATTATAGATACCATATGTTCTACATCATTATCATTCACTTCAACGAAACCAAAACCTCTTGAGCGACCTGTTTCTCGGTCAGTAATAATTCTACTGGATACTACATTGCCATGCTCACTAAAAGCTTCTGTTAAAGCAGTATCTGTCGTTGACCACGGTAGATTGCCGACATAGAGAGTTTTTGTCATATCATTCACCTCTCTTTCTATGGACTTTATATCTGCAATATAATTATTTACCAATCCATAAAAAATATGCCTGCCTTTATTTGCCACCTACCGATATAAACCTTCTTTTAAAATATAATTTTCAACACTTTCTGGTACGATATATTTTATCGAGAAACCTTTTTTTATCCGTGAGCGAATATCCGTCGAAGATATCTCCAGTTCTGGTGTATTAAGTCGATGAATTCGACGTCTTCCTAATTCACCAAAATGCTCCTTGATATTATCTACACTAGGCACACAGCCTTGTCTAGTAGCAGCAATAAATTGACATAACCCTAAAAGTTCTTCAATCCTATCCCAGGTTGGAATCTCTTGAATAGCATCTGCACCAGTAATAAAATAAATTTCGACTTGCGGACCAAACTTATCAATTAATTCATAAATTGTATCAATCGTATAAGAAGGCCCTGGGCGATCAAGCTCAATGGAAGATACATGAAAATGAGGATTAGAATACGTAGCCATGGCTGTCATAATATACCGATGAATCGCAGGTGTAACCTTCTGATTCTGTTTATGCGGCGGAGTCGCCGCTGGAATAAACAAGACTTTGTCTAATCCATATTCATTACGAACTGCTTCCGCTGTCACAAGATGTCCTATGTGAATAGGGTCAAAAGTGCCCCCCATAATACCAATTCTCTGCTTCGTTGCGATCATAAAATTGCTCCTAGTGTTTTTTATAGTTATTATAACATAAGTTTAATATATAAATCTTTTGTTTATCCTTATTTTTCAAAAATGAAATATATCATAGCAAAAACAATGCTCATTGTCATAATCATAACACTAATCGCTCTCAAATAATCTACAATATCATGGTGGCCTTTTACATCATTGTAATAATTACAAATTGTTTTTATATAACCATGTATTTTTTCCATAAGCAAATTGCTAGCAAAACTCCGCATCTCTATTGGCATATAATGCTTCTAGCTTACCTCTTTATCCTCTTATTTGACCATCGCCGCAAATTAAATACTTTATACTCGTCAACGCTTCTAATCCCATAGGACCGCGCGCATGCAATTTTTGCGTACTAATACCAATTTCGGCACCAAATCCAAATTCAAATCCGTCTGTAAACCGTGTTGATGCATTGACATAAACCGCTGCTGCATCTACTTCTTTTTGAAATTTACGAGCGCGATTGTAATCGGTCGTAATAATCGCTTCGGAATGTTTCGTATTGTATTGATTAATATGTTTGATTGCTGATTCAATATCCTTGACAATTTTAATAGATAAAATTAAATCTCCATACTCTGTTTGCCAATCTTCTTCAGTTGCAAGAATAATAGTATCATTATACAACTTCGTTTTTTCACAACCACGAATTTCTACACCTTTTTCAAACAGCAGTTCAAGCATTTTCGGTAAAAATTGATCCGCTATTTTTTCATTTACCAACAGTGTTTCCATTGAATTACATACTGCTGGTCTAGAAATTTTTGCATTCAACGCAACTTCAAATGCTATCTTCAAATCAGCACGCTCATCAACATAAGTATGGCAAACACCAGTACCCGTTTCAATCACAGGAACAATGCTATTTTCTACCACAGTTTTAATTAGCCCAGCACCGCCACGAGGAATTATCACATCTAGATATTGTTTTAATTTTAGCATACTGTGCACTGCTTCACGCTCTGTATTTTCAATAAACTCTATCGCCCCAACTGGTATTCCCACATCATATGCAGCATCTTTAAGAATTTCTACAATTGCCATATTAGACCGAATTGCCTCTGAGCCGCCGCGAAGCAATGTCGCATTGCCTGACTTTAGACACAAAGCAATCGCATCAACCGTTACATTGGGACGTGCTTCATAAATGATTCCAACAACCCCAAGTGGAACCCTGATTTTTTGAATGTCAAGACCGTTAGGACGACAAAAAGATCCAATTCCTTCACCAATAGGATCCGGTAAGCTTGCTGTTTGTCTAAGCCCTTCTGCCATAGCCTTTATCCTAGCTTTATCGAGCATCAATCTATCCAATAATGGTTTACGCAAGCCTTTTACTACACCATTTGCTAAATCTTGATCATTTGCTGATAAAATTTTCTTCATATGTTTTTCTAACGCATCAGCCATCACCATTAGAGCATAGTTCTTACTATTTGTTGGCACATTTGCAAGTTCTATAGACGCTGCTTTAGCTCGTTTCGCTTTTTCTTCTATCTGAAACTTCAACTCCATACAAAAGCTCCTCTCTAACCTTAAGATATTTAAACCATTAATACCATATTATCACGATGAATCACTTCATCATAGTACTTTTCGCCTAAAATACCCGAAAAATCTTTTGTACTTTTTCCAATAATTTTCTGCAATTGCTCTGTATCATAGTTTACAATACCGCGCGCAATCTCACGCCCCTGGCTAGATAAGACACGAACTGTACTTCCTTTGTCAAAATTCCCCTCAACAGAAAAAATTCCTGCCGCGAGTAAACTTGAGCCATCTTGTAGCATCGCTGTTTCACAACCTTCATCAACAAAGATAACTCCAGCTATCCTCGTACCAAAAGCCAACCAGCTTTTTCTGACTTTCAAATGACATTCCTTCGCAGGAAATATCGTGCCAAATGTTTTACCATTTAAGATATCACGTACTATACCATCACGATCTCCTGCAGCAATCACCATTGTTACTCCAGCGTTCACCGCTATTTTTGCCGCTTGAATTTTAGTAAACATACCACCTGTACCAAGTTTTGATCCCGCTCCACCCGCCAAAGATTCAATTTCCGGCGTAATTTCATTGATTTCTAAAATTAATTCAGCTGCTGGATCGATCTGTGGATTGGCTGTATATACGCCCTCAATATCGGATAGAATCACCAGTAAATCCGCGTCAATCAGTGTCGCTACCGTCGCTGATAACGTATCGTTATCCCCAATCTTCAACTCATCGACTGCTATGGCATCATTTTCATTGATTACAGGAATAACACCCATCTTTAACAAAGTCAATAAAGCATTGCGTGAATTTATGTATTGCTTGTGCTTTACAGAATTCTCACGTGTCAATAATACTTGTGCAACCGTTTGCCCATACTCACCAAATAACTTTTCATACATATGCATCAGTATGCCTTGCCCCACAGCAGCCATTGCCTGTTTTTCCGGAATTGTTTTTGGTTTTTCTTTTAACCCTAAACGATCCACACCGGCACCGACAGCACCAGAAGTGACCAAAATGATCTCTTTGCCTTGATTCGCTAAATCCGATAATTCTCGAACTAATTTTTCGATGCGGAAAAAATCTAATTTTCCTGTATCATGTGTTAAGGTGCTTGTCCCTACTTTAACGACGATTCTTTGTGCATGTATCAAATTTTTTCTCGTATCCATAGCAGCCTCCATATCATTTACATGACCAAAATTGCTCTACAGCGCTTCTGCCCATTGCTTAGTTTTACGCATTATGGAAGTTCAATCTTGGGGTTATTTACATTCTTTTTATACAAAAGACCATTACGTCCAATGACTTGCACTAGATTGGTATCCGTTCTCTCAGCCAGCATTTCAATCACATTTTTAGGTTCTTCTAAACAATTTTGCAGAACCCGCACTTTGATCAACTCGCGCGCCTTAACTGCTTCAATTGCACTGATAACGACCGCCGGGACTAGCCCTGCTTTACCAATTTGCACAACTGGATCCATCGTAGATCCCATTGCACGTAAAAATCTTTTTTGTTTCCCTGTTAATGTATCTCTTATCAAATTTTTCTCCCCTATTCTTTATAGTCAAATTCCATTTCACCAATATGAACCGTATCGCCCTCTTTAACCCCATGCGCCTTTAGCTTATCTTCAATTCCTTTTACCCGCCAAATGTATTGGAATCTTCTAAGAGCCTCATCATTTTCAAAATTCGTCATAGCAACTAATTTTTCAATGGATTTTCCTTTTACGACAAAGTCACCAGTTGCGTCACGCTCAATGGTTACATCATCCTCTGCTTTTGCTTCATATACTTTTACTTCTTCAATAACTTCTGGTTCTTCTACATAGGCATCAAGGACCTGCGATACACGCTCGATCATCGCCTGCAAACCTTCATTTGTTGCTGCTGAAACGGGAAATATTTCAATACCTTCTTTTTCTGCAAAAGCCTTCAACTTCGTATAATTATCCTTTGATTCTGGAAGATCCATCTTATTTGCAGCAATAATTTGCGGACGTTTCGCTAATCGCTCATTATATAGTTTTAATTCTTTATTGATTCTATGATAATCTTCAATTGGATCGCGCCCTTCCATTCCCGATACATCAATGACATGTAAAATGATTTTTGTGCGTTCTACGTGCCGCAAAAAGTCATGCCCCAATCCAACACCCTCATGTGCACCTTCAATCAAACCTGGTATATCAGCCATAACAAAACTATGACCTTCACCTAAGCTTACTACGCCCAGTACCGGTGTTAGCGTAGTAAAATGATATGCTGCAATTTCAGGTTTCGCCGCAGACACCATAGAAATAATACTGGATTTTCCGACACTTGGATAACCCACCAGACCGACATCTGCCAGTAATTTCAATTCTAATAGTAATGTTTTCGATTCTCCTGGCTCACCTAATTCTGCAAAAGTTGGCGCACGATTTACGCTATTAACAAATTTAGCATTACCACGGCCCCCACGACCGCCATAAGCTAAGACTGCTTCCTGCCCCAATTCGGTTAAATCCGCTAAGATTTCACCTGTTTCTTCATCTTTAATTACGGTTCCTGCTGGAACTTTAATGCATAAATTTTCTGCATCCTGCCCATAACAATTCTTTGTTCCGCCATTATCACCATTTCTACCAACAAATTTCCGTTTATAACGAAAGTCCAAAAGCGTATTTGTATTTTGATCAACTACAAATACGATATTTGCACCTCTGCCGCCGTTTCCACCGCTAGGACCGCCTTTAGGCACAAATTTTTCCCGTCTAAAACTCGACATTCCATTGCCGCCATCTCCAGCTTTTATGATTACTCTAGCTCTATCTATAAACATTGTCTACCCCTTTACAAATTCAAAATATTTTAATCATAATATATACCTTTTAAACGCAAAATACTCCTCTTAAAGATTTCTCGCATCATCATCTTGACAACTATATTTTGCAAATAAATCATTTTGATTTGTGTCTTCTGCTAAATCTTCTAAGTAAGCCAATGCTTTTTCAACTTTTCCTAGTTGCAAGTACGCATGTAAAACCTGGATATGATTAATAAAATCATGCCGTTGCCGCCTTAACATTTTAATCACTTCTTCACGTACTATCTTCTCTGGCATGCTTTCCATATTCTCCTCACCTTCCACGAACTAAACATCTAATAGTAGATTTTTCGCCTTAATATGGAAAAATCCTGTTTTGTGATGTATAAAAAGCTGGTATTGTAATTCATACCAGCTTTTTATACATCACAAGATATTAATAAAACAATACCTGCGTCTACAAGTAGGCGCAGGCAGTCATTTTTATTAGATAGCTTCTTCCACAGCATAAACACTAATTTGTCTGTCATAACGACCTTTACGTTCAAAAGCCACTTTACCAGCAATTTTAGCATATAAAGTATCATCTTTACCGATGCCTACATTTTGCCCTGGATGGAAGTGAGTACCTCTTTGGCGAACTAAAATACTACCAGCAGTCACAACAGTACCTGCTTGACGTTTTACACCAAGACGTTTCGCTTCACTATCACGTCCATTACGAGTGCTACCAACACCCTTTTTATGAGCGAACAGTTGTAATTCAAAATTAAACATACTCATTTCACCTCCTGTACTCTAAGATGTGAACCCTTTTAGGATTTATATTCTCAATCTCAATTAATCCAAGTATCATTGTCTCAAAAATAGCACTTGTTAATTCATCTGGAGGCGTCTTTAAACTGACTTGCAACCTGCCATTTGCAATATCAAAATCTACTTCACGTTTTAGATGTTTTCCTAATCCTAATAAAGCAGTTTGCGATAATGCAGATACTGCAGCACAAACAATATCCTGTCCATGCGGTGCTGTATTGGCATGACCCGTTACGTAAAAGCCAGTAACCATTCCAGTTAAATCACGAAAAATTTTTATTTTAATCATAAATTAAGCTTCAATTTTTTCGATTACTACTTTAGTAAATGGTTGACGATGTCCTTGACGTCTACGATAATTAGATTTTGCTTTATATTTAAAAACTAAAATCTTCTTACCTTTACCTTGTGCTTCAACTTTAGCTGTTACTTTAGCACCTGATACAACAGGTTTCCCAACAACTACTTCGCCGTCTTTAACAACAGTAAGAACTTGATCAAATTCTACCATCTCACCTTCTGCGGCTTCAAGCTTTTCAATTGTTACCACATCGCCTTCTGCAACACGGTATTGTTTACCACCAGTTTGAATAATTGCGTACATCATTACACCTCCCTATGTAAATACTCGCCGATTACGGTATAGACTAAGCTATTTTAAACCTCACCGTGCGGTTTGGGAAAGCAAATACATTGCTTACATCGTAAAATTTTATCACAAGAAAATATGCTTGTCAATCGTCAGGTGCCTGTAAAATGGAATAAACTTCAGGATGAAGCGATTCTACCCCTTCAAGAACAATTTTACAGGCGATTTCTTTTTCTAAATTAGCAATATGTCCAGATTTTTCAAAAGCAGCTTTAACCTGTGGATGAACCTGCACAATATACCCATTGGATAAATGTTTTTTTCTTGATAATCTTCTGAGATCACGGCTAATATGAATACTTACCGTTTCTGAAGATTGAATTCGCCCGCGTCCATTGCAATATGGACAGGTACTATACAAAATGCTCTCAAAATTTTGGCGTGATTTCTTTCTCGTCATTTCTACTAGGCCAAGTGCCGTAATGTCAACAACATTTGTTTTTGTTTTATCATATTTTACTTTGTCTTCTAGAACTTTCAGAATCGTTTGTCTTTGTTCTTCTGTTTCCATATCAATAAAATCAACAATAATAATCCCACCAAGATCGCGTAGTCGAATCTGTTTTGTAATTTCCTCCGCAGCTTCCATATTCGTACGAAAAACGGTATCGGCTAAATTCGTTTGACCGACGAATTTTCCCGTATTCACATCAATCACAGTCAAAGCTTCCGTTTTGTCGATTACAATAGAACCTCCTGACTTAAGTTCCACTTCTCGCTGCTCAAGCTTTCTAAGTTCATCTTCGATGCGATAATGTCGAAATATTGATTCAGTTCCTTTATATAATTTAACACGTTTCACTAAATTCGGTGAAAGTAAAGCACAAACCCGCGTATAGGCCTCATGTCGATCAATCACCAATTCATCAATATCACTATTTAAATAATCCCGTACAATCCTTATTAATAAATCAGCATCACGATATACCAAAGTTGGCGAAGAAGATACTTTATCTCTTGCAACAAGTGCATTCCAAAGATTAGAAAGATATTCCATATCTTTTTTCAAAACTTCTTCACACTGTCCCTCGGCAACGGTTCGCACAATCATTCCCATATCGGGCGGACAAATTTTCTCCGCGATCCCCTTTAATCGTTCACGCTCGTCAGTATCCTCAATACGACGTGATACACCGATATAATCAACGGTCGGCATCAATACTACATAACGACCAGGCAGAGTCAAGTGCGTTGTCGCACGCGGCCCTTTTGTGCCAATTGCATCTTTTACAATTTGTATAAGCACATTTTGCCCCACATGAAAAACATTGCTGTGAGAAATAGAACTCACTGCATTTTTAGGCAAACCATCACCAATATATAAAAATGCATTTTTATCATAGCCAATATCAACAAACGCCGCTTGCATTCCCGGCAAAACATTTTGCACTTTTCCTTTATATATATTTCCAACAACATGTTCACTCTGCGTGCGCTCTACAGCAAACTCTAACAATGTATTGTTTTCTATAATTGCCATACGTGTTTCTTCCGGAACAACGTTAACTATAATAGACTTCACAATTTCATCTCTCCAAACTTATCATGCAATCGGTGTCTTTCCAGCACAATATAATCCTGTGCGATGAACCAAGGCCTCAGTTTCACAAATCGGCATCGCAAATTGTTCCACCAATACTTTTAACACTTCACTCGGTTTTATACTGCCTGTTGGTGTTATTTTAATCGCAAGCTCCAGCACGATATGATCGTTTAAACCAATGATTTGTATCGGCCTTTGCATATATTGCTTGATTTCAATTTCTTTTTTCCCTTTTTTAGGTGAATACCGCACATAGTTTACGACTTCTGCCTGATTATAATCCGCAACAGATTTCTCTATTAAATCAAACCCACTTTGTACTGGGATTTTAATTTGATACGTCGCTAAATCAGTTAATGCCATAAGTGCTGGATTTTTTCCTTCCAAAGGTTTTGCGTGTAATAAATCAATACCATCTGGCAATGTCTGTCTAAGTTTTTCACAAAATGCATCTAAATTTACTTCTTCTTTAAATTCTATATCCATATATTCAGTTGCGCTCGTTACGCCAACAGCCAATGCTGAAGCAAATGAAATTTTCATATGTGGGTTAAAACCTTCTGAAAATGCAACCGGAGTTTTTGTACGTCGAATTGCTCGTTCAATTGCGGAAGCATAGTCCAAATGAGAAATGTACCGGATTTCTTCTCCTTTAGTAATTTCTGTGCGAATTTTTTTTATCATGCTTCACAGCTCCAATCCACTACTTTCACATCAAGATTCGTACAAACGCCACAGGCACTGCATCGACCTCTGCGACAATCTTCTGTGAATTTTTCATCTACGGCTTTTTTATATTCACGCAGCAAGAATTCTTTCTGCACTCCAGAACTAATATGATCCCATGGCAACACTTCATTTTCGTTTCGTTCACGTTGATTATAAAAGGTAGGATCTATCCCACAAGTTTCAAACGCCTGCATCCACACATCATATTGAAAATGCTCTGACCATCCGTCAAATTTAGCCCCTTGTTTCCAAGCCTCTAATATAACTTGTCCAAGTCTTCGATCACCGCGGGCAATTACCCCCTCTAAAAAACTTGTTTTTGAATCATGGTATTTAAATTGAATCGAGCGATCCCGAATTGCCTCTTTCAGCAATTGTTGTTTACGCGCTAATTCTTCTTCTGTATTTTGCGCAAACCACTGAAACGCGGTATGCGGCTTAGGAACAAAAGAAGATACACTCACCGTAACACGAGCACCACGTTTTCCCTTTACTTCTCTATATAAATTCACCACTTTTTGCGCCAAATTCGCTATGCCGATAATGTCTTCATCAGTCTCTGTGGGCAACCCAATCATAAAATATAATTTTACGCTTGTCCACCCTTGGCGAAATGCCGCAGTAACTGCTTGTTCTAAATTGGCTTCTGTAACACCCTTATTAATTACATCACGTAAACGCTGCGTCCCAGCCTCTGGCGCAAAAGTCAGACCACTTTTTCTCACTTGCTGTAATTTTTGTGCCAAATCAATAGAAAAGCTATCAATACGTAAAGACGGTAACGATACACTCACACCCTGCTCACTAAATTCATCCATGAGATGATTTACCAATTCACCTAAACAAGAGTAATCTGCAGAGCTAAGAGACGTCAATGACATTTCATCATATCCTGTAACATCAACTAATGTCTTAGCAAGTTCTAATAGTTTTTCCGGACTGCGCTCTCTAACTGGGCGATATACCACACCAGCCTGACAAAAACGACAGCCGCGTGTACAACCGCGAAAAAGTTCTAGCATAATGCGGTCATGTACAATATCAATATATGGTACAACAGGATTTTCCACAAATTCAATGGCATCCATATCTTTAACTACTCGTTTTGTAATCTTTGCCCTTACTTCTTTACAAATGGGCTGCACCTGTGTAAGCATCGAATTTTCATCATATGTTACTTTATATAAAGAAGGTACATAAATACCCTCTAATTTAGCCACACGCTGCAAAAATCCCTTTCTACCGTCTAATTCCCCTTCTTGTTTCCAGGCAATCAAGCAATCTGCAACCTCTTGCATCACTTCTTCACCTTCACCGATTACAAAAAAATCAAAAAACTCTGCAACAGGTTCTGCATTATATACACACGGCCCACCACCAACAATAAATGGATGCTCCGCTGTACGAGCTTCTGACAATAGTGGAATATTAGCCAAATCTAACATATTCAGCACATTAGAATAAATCATCTCATATTGCAGAGAAAACCCAACGATATCAAAATGATGAATAGGCGTAAACGTTTCCAAAGAATATAATTCTATCTGATGCATGCGCATTTGCTTCTCCATATCAACCCAAGGAGCAAAAACACGTTCTGCTGCTATATCCGTACGATTGTTCAAAACCTGATATAAAATTTTCAGTCCTAGATTAGACATTCCAACTTCATACACATCAGGCAGCGCCAGCGCAATGGTACAATCTACTTTTGCATGGTCCTTTTTTATCGCATTAAGTTCATTTCCAGTATATCGTGCTGGCTTCGTCACATTTTGAATTACAGCAGGTGCAAGTTTTATCATTATAAATTCATCATCCTCCAAAATTTAATCTACATAACCTCTATATCATTCTATAAAATGCGTTATACACTTTACTTTATAACTTTATAAATTTCTGCAAAATAAAGCAAAATCCTGCAATCAAACACATGTGGTCTTTGTAAGCTGCCTATAAAGCATCCAAAACCGATTAAAAAATTACATGTATCTAAATAAGTTCACCAAAACAAATTTTATAATCATATTGCGCTAACTTTTCCCACAACTGCAATTCTGTTAAAATCGCGCAAACTTGATACGTATCATCTACAACAAAAATAATATAATACCGACTTGCCTCTAAATTCTTTATAATTTCTTTCACTGGTGTGGTTTTTAAAACGATATATTGATTTGTTAACATCATACCATTACGAGTCAATGTTTCTTTTTTTTGCGTCATAATACGAACCGTTCGAAATGATATATTGCGCAGCTCCGCTCTCGCTGCACCAATTAAAAACATTGCAATAATAACTAACGATAGGTTAACCTTTCCTTCATAAAAATAATCATATCCAACTTTACCAATCATGACAGCTGAAATTCCATAACTTAACTTTACCATAAAATAAGAGGCTTTTTTATAATGCATATGAAGTGATAATAACGCTTGTAATACTCTTCCTCCATCAAGCGGCAGAGCTGGCAATAAATTTAAGAAAAACAACATAAAATTTATTTCAGATATAAAACGAATATACCAATTGGCATCCTGATAAAAATAAAATACACATGCTATAAATAAACTTAATAGCGGACCTGAAATCGCTATAAATATAACATCAGACTGCTTCGCCGCTATCAAACCATCAATTCTCGCTACTCCGCCAAACGGTAGTATCTCAATTTCTCTAACACAATATTTCAAATTCCTTGCAACACATGCATGTGTAAGTTCATGTAAAAGAATCGATAAAAAAACAATCAATACTTGATACCATAAATTCATGAATAGAAATATTGCTATTACGATAAAAAACCAGCGATTTATACGAAATGAAATACCGCCAATCTCAAATAATCGCAATCACTTACCTCCTTGTGAAGGAAAATCACCCTTTATTCTTGTTAATGGATCAATCGCTATGCCTTTTTCTCGCATTTCAAAATAAAAATTTGATTTATTATCGGCGGATTTTTTTCCACTCTTGCCAATGGTTTGCCCTTGGCTTACATGCTCGCCCTCTTTTACAAAAACTTCACTTAAATATCCGTAAACTGTTTCCAATGCTTGACCATGCTCTAAAACGACTAATTTTCCATATTTATCATGTTTGGTGACTGCTTTCACTTTTCCGATGCTCGCAGCTTTCACCGATGAATCCGTCTCAGTTTTATACTCAACTCCATTACTATCAGAGCTAAATGCGGTCATAACTTCACCATGTACAGGCATACTCATATAGCTAAGAGGATCAGCCGGTTGCGCTACTACACTCTTTACTCTCTGCAGCATTTCTTGATTCATACCTGTTGGTATATAATTTTCTGCCTGTTGTTTTAATATTGTAAAATCAATTTTTGTATTTACCAAATAACCTACACTATCATCCACCATCAACGCCAATCGCGTATCAGATAAATGAACCCCATATAAAAGAATAAAGGCAATACCTGCAATCAACATTTTTTTAAGTTCTGGGTAATTTATCTTCCGTTCTTCATACTCATACTGCCAATCATCGTTTTTTTCGAAATAGTCTTTCCACTCATTCCACTTTTTCGGCATACCATCGCCCCCTTGTACTAAGGTATATGCCGAAAACAAATAAATATACGCAAGGGTAAACAAAAAGCTATCATGTTAAGAGCGGCACGCCCAAACATAATAGCCAAAATCTAAAACATAATTTTTTGTCGTCTCATATAAATGTTTAACAGTATTCCAACCGCTAATAAGTTTGTAGTTAATGAACTAACACCATAACTCATTAAAGGCAACGGGATCCCCGTAACTGGCATAATACCAGCCGTCATGCCAACATTGACCAAAACGTGGAAAATCCACATGGAAGTGATCCCCACAGCAAGTAATGAACCAAAATTATCACGTGCAGCATTGGCAATCTTTGCAGCACGGTACAACATAATAAGATAAAGAATTAGCACAAAAGTGGCACCAATAAAACCAAGTTCTTCCCCTATAACTGCGAAAATAAAATCCGTATGATTTTCCGGTAAAAAATTCAATTGACTTTGGGTCCCGCCAAACAAACCTTTTCCAAACAACATGCCCGAACCGATGGCAATTTTAGATTGAATGATATGATATCCCGATCCTAAAGGATCAACATTTGGATCCATAAAAACCATAATTCTCATCTTCTGATAATCCTTTAAAAAATGCCAAAATATCGGCATGAAAGCGGCTCCTATGCCAAAGATGGTCATTAACAATCGTAAATTTACGCCTGCAACAAAAGTCATCCCTAAGAAAATCGCCATAAAAACCAATGAAGTACCTAAATCCGGCTGTTTCATTACCAAAATAAAAGGTAATCCAACATATGCGGCTACTGGCAGTAAATCTTTAAACGTATTCAACTTTCCGGTACGCTTATCCAGCATAGAAGCTAAAGATATAATCATTATAATCTTCGAAAACTCAGACGGCTGTAATGTAATCGGACCTATTTGAATCCATCTTTGTGCTCCCAGTGCACTTTGTCCCATAAGCATTACAGCAACTAACATAACCAGATTCAATATGTAGAGTGCATTTCCATATCTCTGCAACACTTTATAATCAAAATGCAACACAAAAAAGACCAACATACAATTAAGCAAAGCAAATATTCCTTGTCTTTGAACATACCAATAACGGTCATCACTCGGTGTATTTATATGTGTAGCACTCCCAATAACAATTAAGCTAATGACAACAATTCCTATCACAATTGCAATTAACGTAAAATCCAATTTACGAATCAATCTATTACTTAGCATTCTATCTTCTTACCTTCCATTGGCTATTAAATTCTATAAAATATTCACATATTATAATAGCATTTTCAAAAAACATATACAATAGTGAAGTACTACCATAAAATATGTACAAAGAAAAAAGCACAATTTACTTGTGCCTTTCATTATCTCTTAAATTCTGCGCTGTGCTTCATCCGCTCTATTGGAATATTGGCAACTAAGGCAACGGAAGTATTATCATTTGTAAAAGCAACTTCCATATCACGTTCGTTAATTTCCATATAATTCGAAATTACTCTAATCATATCATCTTTCAAAACGTCCATCAGTTGAGGTGAAATATTAGCACGATCATGCACTAATACTAAGCGTAGACGTTCTCTCGCTATATCTTTAGATGATTTTGATTCTTTCCCAAAAATTTTCATAATTG
Organism: Massilibacillus massiliensis; assembly: GCF_900086705.1. NCBI lineage: Bacteria > Bacillati > Bacillota > Negativicutes > Selenomonadales > Sporomusaceae > Anaerosinus > Anaerosinus massiliensis. The sequence goes on from NZ_LT575483.1 coordinate 544,321, forward strand.
CATCCAACACACTTAGTACCTCCTTTACATTCCAAACATTTTTCTGAATTTAGTAAAAAAGCCCTCTGAAACGATCTCCATAAATGGAATATTTTCTCCACAAAGCCTGCCAACAATATTCTTATATGCTTTTCCTGCAGCTGAAACTGGATTCGTAATGACAGGCTCGCCACGATTCGTAGAAGTAACGACTAACTCATCATCAGGAATTTGTCCAATACAATCAATCGAGAGAATTTCATCAATATCATCCATCGCAAGCATATCGCCTTTTTTGACCATTTCCGGACGAATACGATTCACGATTAATTTGATATTATGCTTTTCAGCTCTGCCCAATTCCCCGATAATTTTATCAGCATCACGAACTGCAGAAATTTCTGGAATCGTTACAACAACAGCCGTATCTGCTGCTGAAATTGCTGTTTGAAAACCTTGTTCAATTCCAGCCGGACAATCTATAATGATATAATCAAAATCTTTCATCAACTCATTGCATAAATTATTTAACTGACTGGCATTGACCGCTGATTTGTCCTTTGTTTGTGATGTTGGCAATAGATACAACGTTTCATGCCGTTTATGACGAACCAACGCTTTTTTATAGGGGACTCGTCCTTCTGTCACATCAATTAAATCATACATGATACGATTTTCAAGTCCTAGAAGTAAATCTAAGTTGCGAAGCCCCGTATCGGTATCGATTAGAACAACTTTTTTCCCTCTTGCAGCAAAACCAACACCTAAGTTTGCAGTTGTAGTTGTTTTACCAACTCCACCCTTACCTGATGTAACAACAATAATTTCACTCATGAACTAGCAAACCTCCCGTCTATCCACCGTCTCAATAACGATATTTCCATCTTTTATCCGCGCGCACTCTGTTTTATCAACAGCTTCCAAATTATCCGGTGCTCTGGCGATCAAATCAGCAATACGAATTTGTATCGCCAACATTCTATCCGCAGTAATCGTCGCAGTCATATCGCCAAATGCACCGGCATGCACTAACCCACGACAAGTTCCCTTAATATCAATATTTCCACCTGCAATAATTTTCGCACCGGGATTTACATTTCCTAAAATCACAATTGAGCCATCACTCATAATTTCTTGCCCGCCGCGTACAGTTTGTTCAACAATCGTAACCTTTGGCGAAGTTTTTATCCCCAGTTCCTCTGTCTTCAATTCACACAACGCAGGCATAGAAGTATCCACAGCCTTTAAAGTCAGCCCATACCGCTGAAAGAGCATTGCTAATTCATCTTCTTGCTCTTTTGTTATCTTATCTGCAGAAACATTTACCACCGTACCTTTGCTAAAAAAATTAATTGCAGATTCTAATTTTATTATTAATTGTTTCACTATGCTAGAAAAATCTACAGTTTCATCAAAAACTAATTGTAATCCAGCACGACTTCCTTTAAAAACAACATCTTCGCTCATAATTACTCCTACTTTACATGCGTAGTATGTTTATCATATAGATAATTTCGCTTTTTCTTCTCATACTCCTGCTTACAAAACATAAATTATCAAAATTACTGTTTTATTGGTAATTTATCCACTTTTTCCGGATCTTCAATGTGAAAAGCGGCCTCTAATATTTTTTTGCCGATTGGCACTGCTGAAGTAGCACCGTATCCGCCTTGTTCAACTACAACAACTACCACATATTCTGGATTTTCATAGGGTCCATAGGCGACAAACCACCCATGATCATTCCCATGAGGATTTTCCGCAGTTCCCGTTTTTCCGGCAATTGCCACTGGAAAATCTTTAAACAAAGCACCTGCTGTCCCGCCTTCAAGTGCCACATTTCGCAATGACTCGCGAATAATATCCATTGTCTTCTTTGAAACAGCCAAACTCCCCAGTTTTTCTGGAGAAAAGCTTTTAATAAGACTACCATCAGGCGCTGTTATCTTACTCACTAAATAAGGTCTATACCGCGTACCCCCATTGGCAATTTGCGCATATACATCTGCAATTTGAAGCGGTGATGTAAGATTAAAACCTTGCCCTATTGCCGCATCAAAAGTTTCAGATAAATACCAGTCTTCTTCATATACTTTTTCCTTATAGCGACGATTTGCTACTAAACCTTCCGTTTCATAAGGTAAATTAATTCCCGTCTTATCTCCAAGACCAAAGATTCTTGCATATTTCTCAAGTAAATCAATGCCTAAGCGATTCCCCATTTCATAAAAATAAACATTATCAGATTTTGCTAAAGCAACTCTAAAATCAATCCAACCAAGTGCCTCTCCATCTGCATTCACCTTAGGAATAATCCAATGCTTCCCGGTATCTAAAATCTGTTCTTCCGGTGTTACCTTATTTTCTTCAAGCGCTGCTGCGCCCGTAATGACTTTAAAAGTTGATCCCGGAGGATACTCACCTGAAATGACTTTATTATCAAGCGGATGATATGCGTTATTATTAATCAAATTCCAATCTTTTGTTGAAATGCCACGTGCAAACAAATTGGGATTAAAAGCGGGTCTGCTCACCATTGCAACAATTTCGCCTGTATTAGGATTCAAGACAACAGCGGCGGCGGCTTTTGCTTTCTTATACTGCGTTTTCGTCTGTAAATAAAGCAATCGTTCATCAATTGCCTGTTCTGCAGCTTTTTGGATATTTTCATCAATTGTAAGTGTTAAATTGCAACCTGGAATCGGCTCTTTTTTCCCTAAAATCTGTACAGGTTTACCAGTGACATCCACTTCAACTTGTCCACCGCCATCCATACCACGTAATTCTTTATCATAGACTTTTTCCAAACCAAACTTTCCAATGATGTCGCCTGCTTTATAGCCTTGCCCTTTACGCGCTTCTAGCTCTGTGTCATTAATTTCACTTACATAGCCAAAAATATGCGCACCAAGCTCCATATTTACATAGTTTCTAATTGGCTGAATTTCAATTACAACTCCAGGAAAATCTTCCTTTTGTTCTTCTAATACTGTAATAATTTCCGGTCCAACATCATTTTTTATACGAATTGGATCAAAGCCAGTGTGCTGATTAATTTTATTATAAATATCTTCTTTTGTAATTTTTAGTAAGCTTGCAAGCCGTTCAACCACACCGTCAGAAACAGGTCCGGATAGCGAAAGCAAAGATACCGTAAACCCAGGTCTATTGGACACCAATAGAGCGCCATTTCTATCATAAAAAAGACCGCGTGGTGCCATAGAAGGAATCAGCCTTATGCGATTACCATCTGCTAAACGACTATAATAATCACCTTCAAAAACTTGTAAATACCCAAGCCTAAATATCAATATGAAAATAACTGCAATTCCTATAATTGATAAGGCCTCTATACGTCCTTTAAATTCTTTCGTTGTCACCACTATCTCTCCTATAATCAAGAATTAAGGCACCTTAAACAGGTGCCTTAATTCTTGATTTATTCTTTCAACAATCCATTAATCCAACAAATTAACTTATGTATCGGTAAAGCAACAATCATATTATAAATCAATAAGGGAAACATCATATAAATTACATTGTTGAATAAATCAAACCTAAATCCTAATAACAGCATAATGAGTGTAGTCATAACCCAATTGCCAATTGTAGCAATTACAATGGCCATAATTGGCAACAAAGCATGTTCCTTAAAGACTTTTTGTTCAGCCATACCAAATACATAACCAACGAGCATTTTCGACAAAATATTCATGCCGATAAATGTTCCTGACGCTAAATCTTGGAATAATCCTGCAAAAAAACCAATCATAACACCATGATCTTTACCTAATAATAAACTTGAAGATACTACAACTGCCAGCAATAAGTCTGCATGAACCCCTTGATATCCCAATTCCGCAAACAAAGTAGACTGCAACAATAACACGATAAAAATCACGATACCCCATAACAAACTCTGCTTCATTTTGAACCTCCGGCACTTTTGGTTAATGAAGCATTATCACTTTCAACTGTTGCAGGCTGCTGCGTAAGTGGCTCTGGCGGTGTTTCACGCGATGTAACAATTACAGAAACTTCTTCCAAACGTTGAAAATCCACAGTTGTCTTTAAAATAGCACATTTCAATAGACCGCCTTCATCATTGACAATAGATTCCACATCACCAATTGAGATTCCTTTAGGATAAATTCCACCAAAACCAGACGTAACAATTTTATCCCCTTCCACGATATCTGCATCGCGTGGAACATTGATCATTCGAACCATCATTTGCTTTTTATTGTCACCTGCTATAATTCCGGCAACTCTGGATTCCGCCCTCTGCACCAAACCGCCAACAGAACTTCGCGGATCTAAGATTAGCTGTACTCTCGCAGAACCTTTCACTACGCTTACAACATTACCGACAAGCCCTTGTGGGGTGATTACCGCCATGTCTTTTTGAATTCCATCATCCTGCCCTTTGTTAATCACAATGGTACTAGTCCAGTTGCTAGGATCACGTGCAATCACCTTTGCCGCAACCAAATCAAATTGATTTGCAGCTTGTTTATACCCCAACATACTTCGCAATCGATCATTTTCCGCTGTAACCTCAGCAATATTGACTTGCATTTCTCTCAGTTGCTCAATCTCAGACTGCAGCATTTTGTTTTGCTGATAAACGGTAGCAATTTCCCAAACAGCACTGGTTCCTTGACGAACCATACTGCTGACATGATTCATAATTCCTTGAAAAGGTGCCAAAACAGTCATTGTCACCTTTTCACTAATCGGTAATTGATATTTCCCCTTTGCCGTTCCAAAAAGCAAGATAAGAATAAACACAAATACCGCAATCAAGATATATATTTTTTTATTTGAGCTCGGTTCTCTTCTTACTCTGCTCATTATTTTAACTTCTTAGAGTTCATCACAATACGTTTTAAAAGATCAATACTTTCAAGTGACTTCCCTGTTCCTTCGCCAACACAAGATAAAGCATCCTCCGCAATGTGTACTGGCATTCCAGTTTCTTTGCTAAGTAGAACATTCAGATCTCTTAACAACGCGCCTCCGCCAGTCATCATAATACCATGATCCATGATATCGGCAGCAAGCTCTGGAGGTGTTTTTTCCAAAGTACTTTTCACAGCATCAATGATTTTTTGTACAGGATCTTTAAGAGCATCTCTAATTTCACTTGCTTTTATTGTAATCGTTTTTGGAAGTCCACTTACAAGTCCTCGGCCCCGAATATCCATCTCTGGATCCCCTGATGGAACAATTGCTGAACCAATGGTAATCTTAATTTCTTCTGCTGTACGCTCACCAATCATCAAATTATACGTACGCTTTATATAGTGAACAATAGACGCATCCATCTCATCGCCACCAATGCGAATAGAACGACTTGTTACAATCCCCCCTAAAGAAATTACCGCAATTTCCGTCGTACCGCCACCAATATCAACAACCATGTTACCTGTTGGATCATGCACTGGAAGTCCCGCACCAATTGCAGCAGCCATTGGTTCTTCAATCAAATAAGCTTCTCTAGCGCCAGCCTGAATAGATGCATCAATAACAGCCCTCTTTTCGACCTCTGTAATACCAGACGGTACACCGACTAATAGACGTGGTCTTACAAAAGACTTTGTATTCATAGCTTTTGCAATAAAATATTTTATCATAGCCTGTGTTATATCAAAATCAGCAATTACACCATCTTTTAACGGTCTCACTGCTACAATATTTCCCGGTGTACGGCCTATCATTTGCTTCGCCTCTTCGCCAACGGCGAGCACATCTCCTGTATCTCTCTGAATTGCAACCACGGATGGTTCACGGATTACAATGCCTTTTCCTTTTACATGTACCAATGTATTCGCCGTTCCAAGATCGATCCCCATATCATGCGATAATCCACCAAAAATATTCCACATATTAAAAATAACTCCCTTCAAAATTCAACAAAATACCTCACAAAAACGAATCTATAATGCCAGTTTCTTTCAAACTAATATACCTATTATCGCCGATAATCACATGATCTAACACCGATATATCCATTAATTTGCCAGCTTTTACTAGTTTTTCAGTAACAAATAAATCTTCTTTACTGGGATTAGGATCTCCACTAGGATGATTATGAATCAGAATAATAGAAGCTGCTGCATAATGAATCGCTTCACGAAAAAGTTCTCTAGGATGTACAATAGATGCACTAAGACTTCCTATCGATATTGTCGGGGTAGCTAATACATGATTTTTGGTATTAAGCAGCATGCCCATAAAATATTCTCTATTCTCATATCGTAACCTCGCCATTACATAATCAGCAACATCTTGTGGTGCATGAATCTTATACCGCTCATTGGTCGGATTCATTGCCAAACGCTTTCCAAGTTCTATTGCTGCAATAACTGTAATTGCTTTTACCTGGCCAATCCCTTTTATCTTACTAAAATCACGTGGAGACAAATTTACAATAGAAGCAAGACCATTTGCTTGATACGCACTTAGTAAATTTTCTGCCACACGCATAACTGAATCTTCCTTAGTCCCTGTTCTCAATAAAATTGCCAATAATTCAGCATTACTCAAAGACTCTACACCTTTATTAAGTAGTTTTTCTCGTGGTCTTTCATCTCTAGGTAGGTCTTTTACCATTAAAGGCTTTGCCAAACTCATAACAGACTGATACCAACTTTCTTACAAAGATTCATCAATTTGTTTAAAGGTAAACCAACAACATTTGTATAACATCCCTGAATTTCTTCAATAAAAACAGCCGAAATTCCTTGAATTGCATATGCACCTGCTTTATCCATCGGTTCTCCTGTTGCTACATATTTTTCAATCTCTGTGCTCGTTAAGTTGCTTATTCTTACATCTGTTTTTTCAAAATCACACAAATGTGCATTTCCCTTTATTAAAGCTACTCCTGTATAAACTGTATGCGTATGCCCAGCTAAACTTGATAACATTCGCTTCGCATCTTCCACATCCACTGGCTTTCCAAAAACTTTATTCTGAAAAACAACAACCGTATCTGCTCCAATAACTAAATCGTTTACTTCCGCTTGAAGAGCCACATCCGTTGCTTTAAGCAACGCATTCTGCATAACCAATTGCTCTGGCGGCACTAATGCTGTATTGTTTTCTTCCGCAGAACTTGGAATGATACGAAACTTACAACCAATTTGTTGTAATAACTCTCGTCTACGTGGTGATGCCGAAGCTAAAATAATCAAAGAAAGTCCTCCATTACACATAAACCCATTTATACTCGTTTAAATAAAAAGATTGCTAACACAACCCCCAAAATGCTAATTAAATTGGGGTGCAACGCAAACCCAAAAGATAACTTAATTACATATAAGTTTACCATAACTGGTGATAAGTCAAGAATTGCATACTGCTGTACTAAATAAGGTGCTATTCCCGATAAAGCAGAAATATCCATAATAATTTCACCAAGAATGCCGCCTAAAATTGCTCCAGTAATTACAAATAATATCAGAACACCATAGCCTCTCGTTGCATTGCCTCGCAATATTTTACCCTCCAGAATGAATGAAAATCAAAATTTTTCATTTTTGTTTCTAAATTAAATTAAATTCTACTTAAATAAAAAAAATCCTTGCTAAAAATAAAAAATTTTGTAAAAAAACATAATTTATTGGAGTATAATTTATATCTAATTACACGACATTATATCACATTCATTGCACAGTAAACCATAATTAAATAAATTTATCCATATGTAAATATTAACCATTAATTTTATCTACTTTTATCAAACTATGATACTGCAAAATTCATCCTTCTATAAAATCATTATTACCCTTATTCCGCTTAAATATCTATCATAAATTCCATATTTATCATAAATTAAGCAAATTAGATCCTATAGTTTAAAATTAAGGGGGTGTCGCACTAATCAATAGTGAGACACCCCCTTGATTTTATTGTATTTTAAGTTGCAAGAAAATTTTTCTCTTCCCTTTAATATTTAGCCAATTACAGCTAAAACTTCACCTGGTTTTACATTTTGACCAGCGGCAACATTAAAGCCTTTTAAAGTTCCATCAGCAGGTGAACTAATTTCATTTTGCATTTTCATCGCTTCAAGAATTAAAATAACTTCACCTTTTTTTACCGTTTTTCCAGCTTCAGCGACTAATTTGATAATTTTACCTGGCATAGGAGCATTCACTGGCGTATCACCAGCGCCTACAGAAGTTTGTGCAGGTGCTGCGGCAGGTTTTGCAGGTGCGGCAGGAGCAGACACTTTTGGTACAGCTACAGCAGCTTTTGCAGATGCTGTTTTCACTTCTTCAATTTCAACTTCATAAGCATTCCCATTTACTTTTACATTAAATTTTTTCACTTAATATTCCTCCAAAAATAATCTTATTTAAAAATTATTAATACGCATTCATTAATCTTTGACGACCAGACATAACCCAAGCCGAACTAACCTTAAAGCTGACTGCTTTAGGAACTGGGGATATTGTTAAAGAACCAACGTTCCCCACCATTTCATGTACTGCTGTTGCAATAACAGCAACAACTTCAGGGTTAACGTTTTTTGCATCAATTTTCATTACGCTACTCCCTTTCTTATAATGGAATATTACCATGTTTTTTTGCTGGACGACTTTCGCGTTTGCTAGCCAACATATTCAATGCTGTAATAATACGAGGTCTAGTTTCCTTTGGTTCAATTACCAAGTCAACATAGCCACGTTCAGCAGCTTTATAAGGGGTTGCAAACTCTTCAATATATTCTGCAGTTCTTTCTGCAACATTTGGATCTTTACGGAAAATGATATTTGCAGCACCAGCAGGTCCCATAACAGCAATTTCAGAAGTTGGCCAAGCCATCACTTGATCAGCCCCCAAATGTTGCGAACACATAGCGATATAAGCTCCACCATAAGCTTTACGCGTAATTACAGTTACTTTTGGTACAGTAGCCTCTGAATAAGCATAGAGCATTTTTGCACCATGACGAATAATACCGCCATATTCTTGATCTGTACCAGGTAAGAATCCCGGTACATCGACTAAACTTAAAAGAGGAATATTAAAAGCATCACAGAAACGAATAAATCTAGCAGATTTATCAGAAGCATTTACATCTAAACATCCTGCCATTACATTTGGCTGATTTGCGATAATTCCCACGGATTTACCATCAAACCGAGCAAAACAAGTAATAATATTTTGCGCATAATGTTCATGTACTTCATAAAATTCGCCATTATCAACGAGTGATGTGATGACATCTTTCATATTATAAGGCATATTAGGATTATCCGGTACTAAAGAATTCAAAGCTTCATCCATACGATTTGGATCGTCACCAGTTTCTACAACTGGAACATCTTCAAGATTGTTACTTGGCAAAAAGCTTAATAAATAACGAATTTGTTCAATACAATCATCTTCATTTTCAGCAGCAAAGTGCGCAACACCAGAAGTACTATTATGTGTCATAGCACCCCCAAGTTGTTCAGCTGTAACTTCTTCTGCCGTAACTGATTTTATAACAGCTGGGCCGGTAATAAACATCTGACTTGTGTTTTTTACCATATAAATAAAATCTGTTAATGCAGGTGAATACACTGCACCACCCGCACAAGGTCCCATAATTACAGAAATTTGAGGAATTACACCAGACGCTAATGTATTTTTAAAGAAGATTTCTCCATAACCACTTAGCGCATCAATTGCTTCTTGAATACGTGCTCCGCCTGAATCATTAATGCCAATTACAGGTGCGCCCATTTTTAATGCCAAATCTAAAACTTTACAAATTTTAGCTGCATGCATTTCACCAAGAGATCCACCTTCTACGGTAAAATCTTGGGCAAATGCATAAACAAGTCTGCCATTTACTGAACCATAGCCACTTACAACCCCTTCACCTGGAAGAGATTTCTTTTCCATACCAAAATTCGTGCAACGATGTGTTACAAATTGATCCAATTCTACAAAAGTACCTTCATCGAAGAACTTTGTAATACGCTCACGAGCCGTCATTTTTCCTTTTGCATGTTGTTTTGCAATACGATCTTCGCCACCACCGAGCATAACTTTTTCTTGTTTTGCTCTCATAAGATCAATTTTCTCTTGAACAGTAGCCATCTTATACCTCCTACTTAAAATAACCTCAAAATCTAAAACTATTTACGTTGGCACAATTCTACTAAAATACCACCTGTAGATTTAGGATGAACAAACGCAATGCTAGATCCGCCAGCACCATAACGAGGTTTTTCATCAATCATACGAACACCTTTTGCGATTAAATCTGCAATTGTTTGTTCAATATTATCTACTCTTAATGCGATATGCTGAATCCCGTTTCTACCGCCGTTTTTTTCAATAAATTTTGCAATAGGACCATCTGCAGAAGTTGATTCTAAAAGTTCAAGTTCACTATCACCAGATGGAATAAAGCATACTTTTACTTTTTGTTCCTCAACAACTTCTTCTCCAGAAGCCTTCATTCCGAGCATTTCTGTATAGAATTTTTTAGCTTCCTCTAAATTAGCAACTGCAATACCAATATGATCAACTCTATCAATATTAAACATTTCCAGCTCTCCTTTTACACTCAGCAATTATTTTAAAGCATCCTTAAGCATAGCATTGACTACGCTGTATGGATCATTTCTGCGTTCCTCAACATCTTTTACAAGATGTTCGAATTGCCCAGATGTAGTTACCTTTTTTAAAACATAATTGCCAATCTCATTTTTCAAAATACTAACCAATTCATTTTTCGTACGCGCAGTACGTCTTTCAGTCAATTGCCCTGTCGTTTTTAACTGTCCATAGTGCTCTTCTAATGTTTCCAATAGCTCTGTGACACCTTGATTTTGATGCGCAACAGTCTGCTTAATCGGCGGACGCCAAGCTTTATTCATATTGCCATCTAAATCCAGCATCATATTGAGTTCAATATTCAGTTTGTCGGCGCCTTCACGGTCTGCTTTATTAATTGCAAAAACATCCCCAATCTCTAAAATCCCAGCTTTTATCGCTTGGATATCATCACCAAGACCAGGAACTAACACAACTAAAGTTGTGTCAGCAGCTTTCACAATATCAACCTCTGATTGACCAACTCCAACTGTTTCAATAAAAACTACGTCTTTGCCTGAAGCATCCATAATTTTCACAACATCAGCTGTTTTTCTCGACAAACCACCTAAGCTACCTCTTGTTCCCATACTGCGAATAAATACACCTTCATCTAATGTCAGCTCATTCATTCGTATACGGTCACCTAGAATTGCACCGCCAGAAAACGGACTCGTTGGGTCAACTGCTATAATGCCAACTGTTTTTCCCCTTTGCCGAAATACCTTTGCAAGCTTATCCGTCAAAGTGCTTTTCCCCGCTCCAGGAGGCCCTGTAATTCCAATTACAAAAGCATTACCAGTGTGCGGATATAATTGCCTCATAATATCCACAGCATCATCATATTCGTTTTCAACAGCAGTAATCGCTCTTGACAATGCTAGTCTGGAGCCCTTTAGAACTTCTTTCACTATATCCATTTTATCACACCACCTTATGGCATGTGCTGCCTAATAGAGGAAACACATGCCATAACAATAATTCTTGTTTTATTTTACGTTCGTTTTAATAAAATCAACAATCTGACTTGTTGGTGTACCAGGTGTGAATACTTCAGCAATACCAGCTTCTTTTAATGCAGGAATATCACCGTCAGGAATAACACCACCACCAAGGATAAGTACATCATCCATGCCTTTGCTTCTCACTAAATTCACTACTTTAGGGAAAAGATGCGGATGTGCACCAGATAAGATACTCATTGCAATCACATTTACGTCTTCTTGTAATGCAGCTTCTGCGATTTGTTCAGGAGTCTGACGAAGACCTGTATATATTACTTCAAAGCCAGCATCACGAAGTGCACGAGCTACTACTTTAGCTCCGCGGTCATGACCATCCAGGCCAGGTTTTGCTACTAATACTCTAACACGTTTTTCCATCGTATCGTTCCTCCAACTCTCGCTATTATAGATTTACATGCGCTTCATATTCACCGAATACTTTACGCATTACTCCACAAATTTCACCAAGTGTTGCATATGTTTTAACCGCAGCTAAGATATGTGGCATTAAGTTTTCATGTTCATCTTGACAAGCCTTTTCAAGCTCTTTAAGACTTGCTTGTACTGCCGCATTATCACGTTTTGCTTTCATATCAGCCAATTTTTGTTTTTGTTTTTCACCAACAGATGCATCTACGCGAAGTAAACCTTCCACTGGTTTTTCTTCCACTTGGAATTTATTAACGCCAACAATAACTTTGGCCGAATTTTCAACATCCATCTGCCATTTATATGCACTATCTTGGATTTCTTTTTGGATATATCCTTTTTCGATGGCAGCAACCGCGCCGCCGATTTCATCAATTTTATTGATATATTCCCAAGCTTCTTTTTCAATTTTATTTGTAAGAGCTTCTACATAGTAAGAACCAGCAAGCGGATCAATAACGTCTGCTAAACCGCTTTCGTAAGCAACGATCTGCTGCGTACGAAGTGCAATCATTACGGATTCTTCAGTAGGAAGAGCCAATGCTTCATCTTTAGAATTCGTATGCAGGGATTGCGTCCCACCCATAACAGCAGCTGCTGTTTGAAGGGCAACACGAACGATATTATTGTTTGGTTGTTGTGCTGTCAGCATAGAACCAGCCGTTTGCGTATGCACACGAAGCATCCAAGACTTAGGGTTTTTAGCACCAAAACGTTCTTTCATTACCTTTGCCCATACACGACGAGACGCTCTAAATTTTGCAACTTCTTCCAATACATTGTTATGTGCATTCCAGAAGAAAGATAAGCGTCCAGCAAAAGCATCTACGTCTAAGCCCGCTTTAATTGCAGCTTCTGCATAAGCAATACCATCGGCAATTGTAAATGCAATTTCTTGTGATGCTGTGGATCCAGCTTCACGAATGTGATAGCCAGAAATTGAAATCGTATTCCAGTTAGGAACATTTTTAGAACAATACTCAAAAATGTTTGTAATTAAACGCATTGAAGGTTTTGGAGGAAAAATGTACGTTCCACGAGCTGCATATTCCTTCAAAATATCATTTTGAATCGTTCCTTTTAATTGATCTGCTGAAACACCTTGTTTTTCAGCAACTGCAATATACATTGCAAGCAAAACAGATGCAGGTGCATTAATCGTCATAGATGTTGATACTTTTCCCAGATCAATCTGATCAAAAAGAATTTCCATATCAGCCAATGAATCAATCGCAACTCCGACTTTTCCCACTTCGCCTGTAGAAATATCATCATCGGAATCATAGCCAATTTGTGTTGGTAAGTCGAATGCACAAGAAAGACCTGTAGCACCTGATTCAATTAGATAACGATAACGTTTATTTGATTCTTCCGCAGTGGAGAACCCAGCATACATACGCATTGTCCAAAAACGTCCACGATACATTGTAGGTTGTACCCCACGCGTAAATGGATAAGCGCCTGGAAAACCGATTTCGCTTTCATAATCAGTACCCTCGATGTCTAGCGGTGTATAAATTCGTTGTTCTGGAATGTGTTTACGTTCAGGAAATCTAGCAGTTGCCTTTTGTACTTTAGCATCATATTCCGCTAATTTAGCTTTTAAATTTTCATTGCTCATAATTTTAGTTGCCTCCCTACTCTATTTCTTCATTGTACCCGTTTTCAAGAATCTATTATGCCAAGATAACGCTTCATCCATAAGATGCGGCGTCTGTGCATTCTTGGTGGCTTTTTCAGCTCTATCTAAATAATCAAGAAGCATTGGCCTATAGTCCGGATGAGCACAATTATTAATAATAACACGAGCTCGTTCTCTTGGACTCAAACCTCTAAGATCAGCAAGTCCAATTTCAGTAACGAAGATATCCGTATCATGTTCTGTATGATCAATATGTGAACACATTGGTACAATTGCAGAAATTGCACCATTTTTTGCAGTTGACGTACTAAAGAAACACGTCAAATATGCATTACGTGCAAAATCACCAGAACCACCGATACCATTCATCATTTTTGAGCCCATGATATGCGTTGAATTTACATTTCCATAAATGTCCATCTCAATCGCCGTATTCATAGCAATAATACCAATACGCCGTGCAATTTCAGGACTATTTGCGATTTCTTGCGGGCGTAACATCATTTTTTTACGATATTCTTTGATATTCTGATAAAAGCGTTTCAATCCATCCGGTGATGGCGAAAAAGAAGTTCCAGAAGCAAATTTTAACTTTCCTGCATCCGCTAAATCAAACATACCGTCTTGGATAACTTCAGTATATACTTCAAGGTCTTTAAACTCAGAATCAACAAACCCACTAATTACAGCATTTGCTACATTGCCAACGCCGGATTGAAGCGGCAACAAATTTTTCGGCAAACGTCCAGCCTTGATTTCATCATTAAAAAATTGAATAATGTGTGCAGACATTTTATGTGAACTTTCGTCAATATCTGCAAATGGACGCACATCATCCTTAATGTCACATGCAACAATGTATTTTATTTTATCCACACCACACGGGATATATGTAGTACCAATACGATCCGCAGCTTTTACAATTGGAATTGGCAAGCGATGCGGTGGATCTAACGGCACATATACATCATGCATCCCTTCAAGTTCTAGTGGCTGCGATGTATTTACTTCGACAATAACGACATCTGCACTTTGAACATAAGAAGCAGTATTTCCCATTGAAGTCGTTGGAATTATGTCTCCCTCTTCTGTAATTGCACACGCTTCAACAATAGCTACATCAATTTTTCCGCCCATAAAACCATAACGGGCAAGTTGTGCAGATTCACTCAAATGTAAGTCACAATACTCTACGGCACCACTATTAATTGCGGTTCTTAGATTTTTATTAGTTTGGTATGGCATACGTCTTTTAATTCCGCCAACCTCTGCTAATGCTCCATCCAATTCTTTTCCAACGGATGCGCCAGTCCATAAATTCACTGTGAACGGCTCTTTCTTCATTCTCTCAGCTAAAGCCAATGGCACAGCTTTTGGATACCCAGCAGGCGTAAAACCACTTGTACCAATATTCATATTAGGTTTGATAAAAGCAGCAGCTTCTTCAGCACTAACGATCTTAGCATGCAATGCTTTATTACGCACGCGATCACGAATATCAATCATTAAAAAATCCTCCCTTAGTAGGTCAAGAAAATTTGGCCTCTTACTATTTGTTAAATTTTTCATTGCACACAAAATTAACTGTAAACTTCATGCCTCGCAATTTAATGTACAATTACACCTGTCATAAAACAACTATAATTTTAAATTATTATAACAGTAGTATTAGTTATATCCCTTCACAAGCATACCACTACATAGAAATACCGTCAAGTTAGACATAACGTTTTCTTGACGGCATTTCTCTTTTATCTCTAACTTAGCTTGTGAATTTTTGTTCAAACTAACTCTACATGAGAAATTCTCTGTATTTTGATAAATTCCTGCTAAATTTTAAATAAAAATAATAATATTATATGAAATTTTTATCGTTATTTTCTGTTTATATGATAAGAAAGACTGCTAAGACCTATAGACAAATCTTCATTCACGATATGCATACTTTCAGGAACTTTAAGTTTCGTAGGTGCAAAATTCCAAATACCTTTGACTCCGGCAGCAACCAACTTATCTGCAACCCCTTGAGCAAAAGCTCTTGGAACGCAAATAATTCCAATATGAATATTTTTTTCTTTTACAACAGATTCTATATCTTCAATATCCTCTACTTTAAGACCACTGACAATTTCACCAACCAATTCTGGATTTTTATCAAATAATGAAACTAAATTAAATCCTAAAGAAATAAAATTCTGATAATTTGACAGCGCCGATCCTAAATGCCCTATTCCGACAACCGCAATATTCCAATTATTGTCTAACCCTAAAATCTCACCAATATTACATTTCAATTCATTGACATAATACCCTACGCCTTTTTTGCCAAATTGGCCGAAAGAGGCTAAATCTTTTCTGATTTGTTCCGGTGTTATACCTAGACGTTTACCTAATTCTTCTGAAGATATAATATCTATTCCCTCTTCACCTGCTAAGCGAAGCGTACGAAAATACAAAGGTAGGCGGTCAATTGTAGCTTTAGAAATCACAATTTGTCCTTTCACTTGTAAATCCCCTTCCAAAAAACTTCTATAATGAAACTACTGTATACTTTGACTTATATTCGAACAAAAGTAAAAAAAACCTTTATTCCTATTTTATAGAAAAATCCGATACCCAGCCATCAATTATTTTAAAAGTTTCCTGCAAGCCACAATAATCACTGCATTCATAAACCAAAATAACATAGATAACTCGATATTAAATAAAACATAATCTGTAAAACCATTTAAAGCAACGCAAACAATAGATAAACCCGCTCCTAAATTAACTCCACTTATAAAATTCGATTCTTTCACATGCGTATTACTGAGTGCCAATTTCAGATGACTGATCATGCAGACGATAAAACTGATTGCTCCCATTATACCGATCTCAGCGGCATAGTTTAAATACATATTATGCGCATGTACGATCTTAACCGCCTCGTTTTGAATGAAAAAATCATATTCTGGATAAACCATCCAATAAGCACCCCAACCAATGCCAAATAAAGGATGTTCCTCAATCATAGCAATCGTACTTTCCCATAATGCCAGTCGCATGCTTGAAGAAGTATCACTTAGATCAATACTAGAAAGCAAACGTTCTGTAATACTCGTATCAAAAATAAGAACAAAAGTACAACTAAGCAAAAGTCCTACAAATATTTTTCGATTATGAAATAATCCATATGCCGCGATCACCATTACAAAACTAATCCAGGCACCGCGAGAATAGGTCATTCCTAAACAAATTGCCATTAAAGCAAAAGAAATAGCTAAAACAAGCTTTATTTTTTTTGTACGAATTTTACAAATGACACCAAAAACTAAGCACATCATAACAAGTAAATAACCGGCTAATATATTAGGATTTTGCATTGTAGAAAACACACGCGTCTTTAATTCTGGAAACTGTTCTCCATCCACCCATAGCATATTGCTTACATCAATACCATGCATATATTGATAAAAACCATAAAAAACAACAAGGAGAGATGAAACAAGCAGTGTAATACCAACACGCTTTAATTGTTCCTGTGTTGAGATATGATGTATGACCAAATAATAAATAAGAACATACCGTCCCATTAAATTATAAAAATTATAAAAACTATAACCAGGATCAGGAGAAACTAAAATAGACAAGGCAGAGAAAAGAACAAAGCATCCAACAATTCGGTCTATTACAGTAAATCGCATGCTTCGCTTCTCATCTTTGAAAAATTTAATCAACCACGCAAAAACTCCGATCCCCAGAAATACAGTGGTCAAAGTCGGTGATAACGCCAAGAAAAAAACTACACCTAGAATTGAAGATTCAATTATAAAATTCAAATCAATTCGTAAATTATTCTTTTTATGAACTTTGCCCACAATCTCACCTAATTCATTCTTTTTATATTTATCTTTTATAGAAGAAATCAGTAAACTTAAACCACAGTTTACTGATTTCTGACTTTATGCCTTGACCAATAAAGATCTCACTGCACCAATCAAATATAACGATCCTGCAATACATAAAATTTTGTCAGGTCCTGCTGCCAATTCACTTGCTTTTCTCAAACCATCTTCAATGGAACTTGCAACTTCTACTTGTTTTGCAATAATTTTATTTGCAATATAGGCAGGTTCCGCTGCACGCTCAGATAATGGCTCTGTTACAACTACACTATCGTCGGCTTTCACAAGTGCTTTTAAAATTCCATCAATATCTTTATCTTTTAAAACCCCTAATAAAAAAACGATTTCTTTATCAGAAAAATAAGTATCCAAATTGATCCGCAAACTCTGCGCGCCCGCAATATTATGCGCTCCATCAACAAGAATCAGATGATCCTCTTGTGAAAGTACTTCAAACCGACCGGGCCAGCTAACGGTAAGCAAAGCATTATGAATCGCTTCGCTCGTAATTCGTTTTTCACTATTTGCTAATACAAGTGCCGTCATAATTGCGACAGCACTATTTTCAACTTGATGCTGACCTAATAAATTTAAAACATAGACCATCGCCACACCCATCAAATCAGCCGAAAAAGTGATTTCTTGCTTATGTCCGTCAAACGCTTTAAAAAAACTTTCAAAATCTTCACCGGCAATAAACATATCAGCACTTTTCTGTTCAGCAACTTTTCGGATGATATCTAAAGCCTCACCTTTCGCTGCCGTAATAACCGGGACGCCTTCCTTAATAATGCCTGCCTTATGTTCAGCGATTCCGGCTAAGGTTCCTCCACAACGATCCGCATGTTCAAACGTCACATTGGTAATAACAGAAACCTCTGGTTTAATCACATTTGTAGAATCAAGCAGGCCACCCAAGCCAACCTCAATCACCGCATATTCAACTTCCATCTTCGAAAAATAATAAAACGCTGCGGCAGTAATGACCTCAAACTGTGTCGGGCTCTCACCACCTTCTGCAAGAATCCTATCTACAAATGTACTGACATATGCAATACTTTCTGCAAAATCCTCTTCTGAAATGTTTTTTCCATTCACTTGCATCCGTTCGGTATAAGATACCAGATGCGGTGAAATATACATGCCAGTTTTAATTTTTGCATTATTCAAAATGGCCGTTAACATGGCCGTTGTAGAACCTTTACCATTCGTTCCAGTCACATGAATTGTTTTATATTTATTTTGTGGATTTCCCATAAGCACGAGTAATTGAGTGATGCGTTTCAATCCTAAATTAATTCCGAATTTGTTTAGTCCATCTAAATACGTTAATGATTCTTGATAATTCATTTTATCAATTCCTTTTATAAACTAGCCAAATATGCTAGTCGTTCATTAATCGCAGTACGCTTATCTTCAAAACTTTTTTGTTTTTCTTTCTCTTTTTCAATAACCTCTTTTGGTGCTTTCGCAACAAAACCTGCATTCGCTAACTTTCCACTTACGCGCGCTAATTCTTTTTCCAGAACTGTTAATTCCTTATTCAACCGTGCTGTTTCTTTTTCTACGTCAATTAAACCTTTTAACGGCAAGTAAATTTCCACACCATCTACCACAGCAGCCATCGCATTATCCGGCTTTTCTACTTCTTTTTCAAGGATACGAACTGGCTCCGCTGCTGCCAATACCCTTAAATACTCGGCATTGGTTTCTACAATGTCTTGCAGCTCTTTCGATGCAAAATGAAGAACAACTTCACTTTTCTTACCAGGCGCAACATTCACTTCCGCGCGCATATTACGAACCGCCTTGATAATTTCCATGATTGTAGACATCTCTTGTTCCACTTCTGCTCTCAATGTAATATCCTGCAGCGCAGTAGGCCAAGCTGCAACCATAATACTTTTTCCTTCATGTGGAATATGCTGCCAAATTTCCTCTGTAATATAAGGCATAAATGGATGCAATAATTTTAATGTATTTTCCAAGACATAACAAAGAACATACTGCGCTGTTTTCCGCTTAGCGACCGCATCTTTATTATATAGCCGGGCTTTCACCATTTCAATATACCAATCACAAAACTCATTCCAAATAAACTCATACAGCGCTCGTCCAGCTTCACCAAGCTCAAATTTCTCTAAATTATTGGTTACTTCCTCCACAGTTTTGCTATAACGACTGAGAATCCATTGATCAGCAAGCGTATAATCTGCCTGACTTGGTTTAAAAGTTCGATCAAACCCTTCTAAATTCATCAATACAAATCTTGAAGCATTCCATAATTTATTCGCAAAGTTTCTCGTAGATTCTACACGCTCCCAATAAAAACGCATATCATTCCCTGGTGTATTGCCAGTAATCAGCATGAAGCGCAACGTATCTGCACCATATTTCTCAATAACCTCTAATGGATCAATTCCATTTCCCAGAGATTTGCTCATCTTCCGTCCTTGAGAATCGCGAACTAACCCATGAATAAATACATGTTTAAACGGTATATCCTTGCCAAATTCTAATCCCATCATAATCATTCTAGCGACCCAGAAGAATATAATATCATAGCCCGTTACTAAAACGCTCGTTGGATAAAACTGCTTAAATTCCTCTGTTTCTTCCGGCCACCCCATTGTCGAAAAAGGCCATAATCCTGAACTAAACCAAGTATCAAGAACATCTTCATCTTGTCGCATGATTTTTCCGCATTTTGGACAAGCATGTACATCTTCTCGAGAAACTACAGTTTCTCCACAGTCCTCACAATACCATGCAGGAATACGATGCCCCCACCAAAGTTGTCTAGAGATGCACCAATCACGAATACCTTCAAGCCAATTCATATAAATTTTTGTAAAACGCTCTGGAACAAACTGAATTTTTCCAGATTGCACTGCCTCCATAGCAGGTTTCGCAAGTGATTCCATTTTTACAAACCATTGTTTAGACACCATAGGCTCAATGACCGTATTACAGCGGTGACAATGTCCAACAGCATGCGCATGTGCTTCAATTTTAACTAAATTTCCAAGATCTTTTAGATCCGCAATAATCTGCTTACGGCATACATAACGATCCATCCCTTTATATTTTCCTGTGTTATCTGCCATCGTTGCATCCGTATTTAATACGATAATCTGTTCTAAATTATGCCGCTGTCCCATTTCAAAATCATTGGGATCATGAGCAGGTGTTACTTTTACCGCTCCTGTACCAAAACTTGGATCGACATATGAATCCGCAAATACCGGTATTTTTCTATTCACAATTGGTAAAATCAAATTCTTACCAACTAAATGCGTATAACGTACATCATCGGGATGTACAGCAACCCCCGTATCACCGAGCATTGTTTCAGGACGAGTGGTCGCGATTTGGATATACTCCTCTGTACCTTCAATCTGGTAACGCAGATGATATAAATGCCCCTCGCCATCTTCATGTTCCACTTCAATATCACTTAATGCTGTATTGCAGCGAGGACACCAATTCGTAATACGATGCCCCTGATAAATTAAACCTTTTTCATAAAGACTCACAAAAACTTCACGCACCGCTTTTGAACAACCTTCATCTAAGGTAAACCGTTCACGCTCCCAATCACATGAAGCGCCTAAACTTCTCAACTGTTTCGTAATTCTACTTCCATATTGATGCTTCCATTCCCAAACTTTTTCAATAAATTGCTCACGCCCTAAATCATAACGTGATATCCCTTTTTCTTTAGCTAACATTTCTTCTACTTTAATTTGTGTAGCGATTCCCGCATGATCAGTACCAGGCATCCATAAAGTATTATATCCTTGCATCCTGCGCCAGCGAATCTGAATATCTTGCAATGTATTATCAAGTGCATGCCCCATATGTAATTGTCCTGTCACATTTGGTGGCGGTATAACTATACTAAACGGTCTTTTATCATAATCTACTTCTTCATGAAACAGTTTATTTTCTTCCCAAAACGCATACCATTTTTTTTCAAATGACTGTGGGTCATACACAGTCGGAATATTTTTGTCTTCCATTTTTCAAACAAAACCTCCCAAATTTATTGCAAAATAAAAAACTCCCCCGCCCAACAAGGACGAAAGAGCAAACTTTCGTGGTACCACCTTAACTTCTTTTGCAAGTTATCCGAACTTACAAAACTCAATTGCCATAACGCAGCACTTGCGACTATGCTTACTGAAAATTCAGCATAATAACTCCGAGTCTACCTTCCGTTAGATCCACAGAGAAACTTTTCAGCTAATAGTTTCCTCTCTATCCAGTGAAATACCAACATACTCTTCTCTTCATCGTCTTTTACTTATCAAATAATATACAGCTTTTTATACCTACTTGTCAATAGTGGTCTTAAAAATTCAAATGATATTGCACTATGCAACCATGTATAACAACTATTTTAACAGTCTTTCTAAATCTCGAATCATATGTAAATGCGTTTCAAATTCCAAATCATTATGATCTTTTTCCAATTGTTCTCGTAATAATTTAATCCTCTCTTGTATTTTTTTTCTGGTTTCTGCATGGATTTCTTTTGATGCATGCATACTAAACTCTCCCTTACCTATAAATTATATTTGTATACAAAAAACCTCTGTGAAAAACACAGAGGTCATCAAATTCAAATGGTGCGGGTGAAGGGACTTGAACCCCCACGGTTACCCGCCAGATCCTAAGTCTGGTGCGTCTGCCAATTCCGCCACACCCGCATGTGACAGCAATACCGTCAGTTGACTTTTATATATTATCATAGTCGTAATATGGTGTCAAGTTTTTTAAGCCTCTTTTAGCAATTGTACCAATAATTCTTTCGTAATTTCTTCCTCTGAATACACGCGAAAACCATGCTTCCTAAGTAATGCAGTTGTTACACCCTGTCCGGCTATTTTTCCGCCACGAAAAGTTCCATCATAGATTTGTTCAACACCGCAGGAAGGACTGCGTTCTTTTAAAATTGCTGTTTTAATTCCATATTGCTCAGCTATTTTTAATACTTTTTCCGCACCACGAATAAAATTTATTGTAACATCCGTATTTATTTTATTTACAACTCTCGCCTTTTGTAACAGAACATCTTGCCCATTTCCCCCTACAATTTCTGCTGGTGGATGCGGAATAGGCAGCTTGCCAAGACATTCCGGACAAATTGCGACGAATTTCCCCAAAGCATTATATTGCATCAACAATGCGTGACTGTTTGCTTCACCATTATATTTTGTGTGATGCCCTAACAGACATGCACTAATCAAAATCATTGCAACACCTCATTTATAATTTAAAGCTTTTCGCTGACAAATTTATTTTCATCGCTAGCTCTGCAAAATTCGCAGAGTTTAATTTTTCTCCAGCCAACAAAGCAACAGCAGCACAAGTTCTCGCATCATCTAACGCATTATGATGGTGAAAATCAATATGAAAATATTGTCCTAATGTCCCTAATTTATGATTTTCAAGTTCCGGCCAAACTTTTTTTGCGATATGCACGGTACAAAAATGATGAAATTTAGGCGGTTCCAAATGATACTCTTGAATACAGCTTTTTAATACACTCATATCAAAGCTCGCATTATGCGCAACAACGATTTTATTTTGCAGACAAGGCTTTAAATCTCGCCAAATTTGAGCAAAATTAGGTTTGTCTCTGACATCATTGGGCGTAATACCATGAATTTGAATATTGGTATACTCAAATTCTAAATTAGGCGGTTTAATCAATGCATAATAAGAATCAAATATTTTTCCGTCCTTTACTTCAACTACAGCCACGCTGCAGGCACTATTTCTCTTATAATTGGCTGTCTCAAAATCTATTGCTACAAAATTCATATATACAATTACCTTTCTTCATCTATTACAAAAAATCCCTTAAATTATTTTAACGCAAGCCTAGCATCGACGCAACAAGAAATTACGAACACACTCTCCCCACGAACAAAAAGTTTTAAAAAAACCAAAAATGGGTGTTGCATCAAAAATGCAACACCCTAGACTGTAGACAAATACTATAGTTAAGCCAATAACTTAGAAAATAATAAAACACCACTTATAAACGAGTACGAAGATAGGTTGTCTACACTCGCTTTGCTTTCAAATACTGATCAATCGCAACAGCGGCCTTCTTGCCTGCCCCCATAGCCAAAATAACAGTCGCCGCCCCCGTCACAATATCGCCTCCGGCAAAAACACCGGTCTTACTTGTTTCACAAGTCTCTTCATCCGCAATTATATTACCTCGCTGCGTTGTTTCAAGACCAGGCGTCGTGGACTGAACCAAAGGATTCGGACCTTGCCCAATCGCCACAATAACAGTATCTACAGAAAGTTCAAATTCTGAACCTTCAATTTCGATAGGCCGACGACGCCCAGATGCATCGGGTTCACCAAGTTCCATGCGAACACATTGTAGCCCCTTCACCCAGCCTTGTTCATCACCTATAACAGCAATCGGATTGTTTAATAATTTAAAATCAATCCCTTCCTCTTTTGCATGATGTACCTCTTCCAAGCGCGCTGGCAATTCAGCCTCACTGCGACGATATACGATATATACATGCTCCGCGCCAAGACGAAGCGCTGTGCGTGCTGCATCCATCGCTACATTGCCTCCACCTACAACGGCAACTTGTTTGCCAACATGAATAGGCGTAGCATTTTCAGGAAATTTATAAGCCTTCATTAAATTACAACGCGTTAAAAATTCATTCGCAGCATAAACACCATTTAAATTTTCCCCAGGTATTCCAATAAAATGTGGAAGGCCAGCGCCTGTTGCAATAAATACAGCAGAAAACCCTTCTTCCTCCATCAATTCATCCACGGTAAATAATTTCCCTGCTACTGCATTTACTTCAATTTTCACACCCATTTTGCGCAAATGGTCAATCTCCGTTTTTACAATTTTATCTTTAGGTAGCCTAAATTCGGGAATGCCGTAAGATAAAACACCTCCCGCTGTGTGCAGTGCTTCAAAAATAGTGACTTTATACCCCATTTTAGCTAAATCCCCAGCTGCTGCAAGCCCTGCTGGACCAGAGCCAATAATCGCTACTTGCTGTGCATCTGCTGCATATACAATTGGTTCAATTTCTTCCCCATTATTCATACAAAAATCCGCAACAAAACGCTCTAATCGCCCAATTGCTACAGATTCACCACGTTTTGTAAGAATACAGTGTTTTTCACACTGTTCTTCCTGTGGACAAACTCTTCCACATACTGCCGGTAAGCTATTTACACTTTTTATTTCAGCCAAAGCATCCTCAAACTTACCTTCTTTGATATGGCTGATAAATGCCGGAATATCAATTTGTACAGGGCATCCCTGCCGACAAAGCGGTTTTTTACAAGTCAGACAACGTTTCGCTTCTTCAATTGCAGTTTCAGCACTATATCCTAAGGTAACTTCGTCAAAATTTTTTGCTCGTATTTTCGGATCTTGTTCCGGCATTGCATGCTTTTTTAATGAGAGTGACATTGACAGTCACCTCCTTGTTCTTTTCCTTGGCTTTCACAATGGCAGATATGTTCTGCTTCCTGTCTTTTATACATACGTTGGCGCGCCATAAGTCCAGCAAAATCTACTTTATGTGCATCAAACTCCGGCCCGTCAACACAAGCAAATTTACTCTCATCACCAACTTGAACCCGACATCCACCACACATGCCTGTACCATCGACCATAATCGGATTTAGACTCACAACGGTCTTAATTCCGTAAGAGCGCGTTGTTTCAGCAACACTACGCATCATCACAACCGGGCCAATTGCAATAACCGTACTTATCTCCATTCCAGAATCAATGAGCATTTTTAATTGATCGGTTACAAACCCTTTATGTCCTCTCGATCCATCATCTGTCGTAATATATACTTCATCACTTACTGCATTCATTTCCTCTTCAAGAATCAGCAGTTCTTCATTTCTCGCTCCCATAATTGAAATCACATGATTTCCAGCTTGTTTCATACCGCGGGCAATCGGATAAATCGGTGCCACACCAATGCCCCCGCCAATACAAACTATATTTCCCATTTTCTCTATATGCGTTTTCTTTCCTAATGGTCCAACTAAATCTAAAATACAATCCCCTTCGGCAAAACTTCCAAGTTGTTTTGTGGAAGCACCAACCTCTTGAAATATAATGGTAATCGTACCTTTTTCACGATCAAAGTCTGCAATCGTTAGAGGTACCCTTTCCCCTTCTTCATCCGTGCGCACAATAACAAATTGACCTGGCTCAGCTTTTTTCGCAATGCGTGCTGCTTCTAATTCAAAAAGTAATACACCCTGCGACAATTCTTTTTTCTTAAGAATTTTATACATTTGTTCACGCTCCTAAAGAAATATAAACTTTACATAGATTGAAATTAAGCTCTCTGTACTTTCAGTAAATTATCCGTGGAAAATCTTTTCCCCACTCTGTTAGCAAAATAAACTATTTATGCCGAACATTTAGAAAATAACAAAATCATTCCACTTATAAACGAGTACGAAGATAGGCTGCCGATTTGTTTGAACTTGAATAACATTCAAGTTTAAACAAATAAATTATATCATAGAATGTACTAAGTTTCACAATAGGATAAATAAATTTTATTTCATTGACTTAAAATATAAAGTACTTTGTATAAATAAAACGCAAATGGACTGCATCATCCAATTGCGTTTTATTTTTGATATTATTTACTAAATGCACCCTTTAAATACGGCAATAGATTCGTTTTTATTGGCATAAAATAAATATTTGTTTGATTCTTCTTAACAAACTGCATCGCACTTTGCGCGAACGCAATATTCCATTCCAAAGTCGGTTTAAAATCTTTTGGGAAAATTACATTATTCTTTGTTTCCCAATAATTCACTGACCGCTCAGACATCACTGGTGATACACCCCAATATACTTCTTTTCCTTCAAGCATTTCCGCATAAATTTCCATATAGCGCAGATCAAAAAAAGGTTGCGTAAAAAATCCCGAAGCGCCGGCCTGCACTTTTCGTTTTATATTGTATTCTTCTTGGCGTAAACTGCTTCGATATTGATCAATCCCAGCATAAATCTTGATATGCGGCAATTCATCACGAAATTTGCGAATTACGTCCGTACTTACTGTGGGATATATTTTGCGTCCCATATCCTGCGGTGGATCACCTGTAACAACAAGAACTTCCTGCATATTATTTTCGAGCAAAAAATCTGCCATTGGCAAAGGTTTATCCAAATCAATATCAATCGCTCTGATATGAGGCATCGCACTATGATAGAATTTTTTTGCAATTTTTGCACCTTCCCAGCTTCGAATATCATATCGTAGCAGTTCTGGTACATTAATGACATCAATGCAGTCAAAATTATCTTTCAACAACATTAATTCCTCATGTATCGCTTGTTCATCCCGTGGCACTAATTCAACAGAAACTCTAGCCATTTTTAACCCCCACATCTAAACAAGAATTAAAACAATCCTGTAATTTTCCCATCATTGGTAATGTCCATTCGCTCAGCAGCTGGTACTTTAGGCAGCCCCGGCATGGTCAATATATTACCGGTCATTGCAATGATAAACCCGGCTCCAGCAGCTATTTTAATTTCACGCACCGTGATTTTAAAGTTCGTTGGACGACCAATCTTTGTCTGATCATCCGTAAACGAATATTGCGTTTTTGCCATACAAACCGGCATATCGGTTAAACCAAATTCGGTTAATTCTTTGATCATTTTCTTTGCTGTCGGCGTATAGTTAACACCATCCGCTCCATATATTTCCCGGGCTATCGCAGCAATTTTTTCTTCAATGGTTGCCTGTATATCATATAAAAATTTAAAATTATTTTCTTTTTCAGCAGCGGCAATTGCTTTCTTCGCCAAATCAATACCGCCATTCCCGCCTTTTGCCCATACTTCTGAAATTGCAACTTCAACGCCCATCGCATTGCAACTCTTTTCAACAAAAGTCAGTTCTTCTTCCGTATCCGTTGGAAATGCATTAATTGCTACCACCGTTGGCAAACCAAATTTTTGCATATTCTCAATATGTTTTGTTAAATTTGTAAGTCCATCTTCTAAGGCTTGCATATTCACATTTGCAAGATCATTCTTTGCCATACCACCGTGCATTTTTAAAGCACGAACAGTTGCTACGAGCACTACGGCATCTGGTTTTATACCAGCAAATCTACATTTTATATCCAAAAATTTTTCAGCACCGAGATCAGCGCCAAAGCCAGCTTCTGTAACTACTACATCCGCTAATTTCAACGCAAATTTTGTAGCCATAATACTGTTGCATCCATGTGCAATATTCGCAAAAGGTCCGCCATGTACAAATGCTGGAGTTCCCTCTAAAGTCTGCACTAGATTTGGCTTAATTGCATCTTTAAATAATAAGGTCAATGCACCAGTTACATTTAATGCTTGTGCTCGAACAGGCTTTCCATCATATGTATAAGCAACAATAATTTTGCCAATTCGTTCCTTCATATCATCCAAATCTTTTGCCAAGCAAAGAATTGCCATCATTTCTGATGCTACCGTAATATCAAATCCTGTCTCGCGAGGAATTCCATGTGCCTTTCCGCCCATACCGCATACAATATTACGCAATGCACGATCATTTAAATCAACAACACGGCGCCAAGTGATGCGGCGACTGTCAATCTGCAATGCATTTCCCTGCTGAAGATGATTGTCTATGACAGCTGCGAGTAAATTATGTGCAGACGTAATTGCATGGAAATCCCCGGTAAAATGAAGATTGATATCTTCCATTGGAACAACCTGCGCATAACCGCCGCCCGCTGCACCACCTTTCATTCCAAAACAAGGTCCAAGCGAAGGTTCTCGTAATGTAACAATAGATTTTTTACCAATTTTACGAAGTGCATCCCCTAACCCGACACTTGTCGTAGTTTTTCCTTCTCCAGCAGAAGTGGGATTAATCGCACTTACTAAAATCAATTTACCATTTTTATTATTTTTAATTCTCTCCCAAGTATGCAAAGAAACTTTGGTTTTATAACGACCATACAATTCCAACTCTTCCTCTGGAATGTCAAGTTGTTCTGCAATTTCTACGATTGGTTGAATAACTGCTTCTTGTGCAATTTCTACATCACTTTTCATCGCGAATCTGAACCTCCTCTATCAAATAATGCATCGTTTGGTGATTTGAATACGTGCAGCCTTTACAGTATTATGCATAAGCATCGCAATGGTAAGCAATCCAACGCCACCAGGAACCGGTGTAAGATAACCGGCAACTTCTTTTACAGTTTCAAAGTCAACATCCCCGGTCAATTTTTTCGGAGCAATTCGATTAATTCCTACGTCAATTACAACTGCATTGGGCTTTACCATATCAGCCGTTACAAAATTAGGCTTACCAATTGCCACAATCAAAACATCTGCCTGTTTCGTAATAGTAGACAAATTTTTAGTGCGAGAATGGCACACTGTAACTGTAGCATTACGTGCTAACAATAGATGAAGCATCGGCTTCCCAACAATATTGCTCCGACCAATAATTACAGCATGTTTTCCTTCCAGATCAATACCAGCCAACTCCAACATCTTAATACAGCCAAAAGGAGTACAAGGTACAAGATGCTCTTGCCCAGTTGCTAACTTCCCAACATTAACAGGATGAAAACCATCTACATCCTTATCAGGATCAATTGCGTTTAGAATTTCTGCTTCGTCAGCATGCATATGTTCAGGAAGCGGCAATTGCACTAAAATCCCATGAATTTTATCACTTTTATTCAGTTGATCTATTTTCTCCAACAACTGTGTTTTGGTGCTATTCACCGGCATTTCAATCACTTCCGAATAAATTCCCACTTCACCACAAGAACGATGCTTATTCGAAACATAGACTTTAGATGCTGGATTTT
The DNA here is from genome assembly GCF_900086705.1 of Massilibacillus massiliensis. NCBI lineage: Bacteria > Bacillati > Bacillota > Negativicutes > Selenomonadales > Sporomusaceae > Anaerosinus > Anaerosinus massiliensis. The sequence continues at coordinate 573,753 of NZ_LT575483.1, forward strand.
CTCCAACAATAACTACCGCTAACCCCGGTATTAGACCGAATTCATTTTGCAGTTTTGCAACATCTTTCTTTACAGTTTCTTTTATTTCTGCAGCAAACACTTTGCCCTCTAATATCTTCGCTGTCATAGTTTACCTCGCTTTTATATAAATGATATCACTACATGATTGTAGTATTATAGAACGAGACTTACAAAGGTAAATAAAAAAATGGCAATTCCCACAATTCCATTACGCATGAAATAAACTTGTGTTACTCTTGACAAGTCTTTTGCACTTACAATTGAATGCTGATAAAAAAGCGTTAACATTGCAATCATAACGCCAATATAATAAACAAATTTCAACTGCAAAAGAACACCGACCATCACAAAGCAAATAATACTAATTAGATGCATCCCCTTTGCAATTCGCAGTGCTCCCTCTACCGTAAATTTCGTCGCCATAGAATTTAATCCATGCTGCTTGTCAAACTCTACATCCTGACAACCATAAATTACATCAAAGCCAGCAATCCAGATGCCAACTGCAATACCTAAAAACAAGATAGGTAAAGACACTTCACCCTTGACTGCAACCCAGCCCCCTAAAGGCGCCATTGACAATGCTAATCCAAGCACCAAATGGCAGCAATACGTAAACCGTTTTGTATATGGATAAATAACAAACGGCAAAACCGCAATAGGTGCGACTTTAACACAAATCGGTGCTAAATGTAATGTTGCGACCAAAAATACAATAAAGCTAACTACAATCAAAGCAATTGCTTCCCATGGTTTTACTTCTCCAGTTACCATAGGACGCTTTGTAAATCTAGGATGAAGTTTGTCATACTTTAAATCTATAAAATTATTTAATGCCATAGCAGCACTGCGTGCCCCAATCATAGCAATTGTAATCCATACAAAATCATGCCAGCTTGGAATTCCATCCGTTGCTAAAAATGCTCCCATATAAGCAAAAGGTAAAGCAAAAATGGAATGATGCAATGCCATATTATGAACATGTGCTGTTAACTTACTCAAGACCAAGTTCCTTCCATTTGAGATCTACCTGTTTCTTCATATCATCTGACATTACAATTTCGTCCGGCCATTCACGGTGATTCCCTTCTGACGGCCAAGTCTTCGTTGCATCAATGCCAACCTTAGTTCCCCAATTCGGCATTGGTGATGAATGATCAAGTACATCAAGCGGTCCATCCACCATTACAATATCACGCCTTGCATCAATATTATTGAATACACGCCACCAAACTTCTTTTGTATCTTGCACGTCCACATGTTCATCCACAATGATGATCATCTTTGTAAACATCATTTGTCCCATGCCCCATACAGCATGCATAACTTTCTTCGCATGTTGTGGGAAAGATTTTTTTATAGAAATCATTGCACAATTATGAAATACGCCCTCAAGCGGCAAATTCATATCTACAATTTCAGGCATCTGCATTTGTAAAAACGGCAAGAAAATTCGTTCCGTAGCCTTTGCAATATAACAATCTTCCATTGGCGGCTTACCTACAATCGTCGATGGATAAATCGGATCTTTGCGATGCGTGATACACGTGATATGGAACACAGGATAATCATCCGCTAAAGAATAATAGCCTGTATGATCGCCAAAAGGGCCTTCCCTTCTTAATTCATCCAACAATACGTAGCCTTCCAATACAATTTCACTGTGTGCCGGTACTTCAACATCTACAGTTTCACAAGAGATCATTTCAACTGATTTTTTGCGAAGCATTCCAGCAAAAACCATTTCATCTATATCTCGTGGCAATGGTGCCGTTGCAGCATAAGTTAATACCGGATCTGTACCTATAGCGACAGCAACTTCGATGCGGTCTTTCCCCATCTCTTTATGCTCACGGAAATTTTCCGCGCCATTTTTATGGATATGCCAATGCATCCCTGTTGTCTGTCCATCATATTTTTGCAGACGATACATTCCTACGTTCCGTTTGCCAGTCTTCGGATTTTTAGTAAAGACCAATGGCAATGTAATAAATTTTCCACCATCATCCGGCCAACATTTTAAAATAGGAAAATTATCTAAAGAAGGCTTATCTTTAATAATGACTTCTTTACAAGGACCATTTTTCACATACTTAGGAAAATTAATTGCGCGTTTTGCCGTAGGAATGATACTGATCAAATCTAATTTATTTTGCAAAGAAATATACGGCAACTTCAAAATCTCTCTTATTTCATCCGCAATATCATCCACTTTTTCCACGCCAAATGCAATCGCCATGCGTTCCATACTGCCGAAAGCATTCATCAACACAGGCATATCATATCCCTTTACATTTTCAAACAACAATGCAACATTTTTATCGCCTGTCATTTTAGACACACGATCTGTTATCTCTGTAATTTCTAATTCACAATCAACAGGAGTCGAAATACGCTTCAACAAACCACGATGATCCAACTCTTCAATAAATTCTCTTAGATCCTTAAAAGCCACGCCTAAAGAGCTCCTCTCAACTACTTTTTCAATATAAATCTAACAATAATAATACTAATTTCATATAACAAAACAATCGGTACAGCTATCATTGTCTGGGAAAACATGTCCGGTGTCGGCGATATGATAGCACCAATTACAAAAGATAGAAAAATAAGCATTCTTCTCTGCTTTCGTAAAAAAACCGAATTTATAATTCCAATTTTCGCTAAAACCATAATGATTAATGGCAATTCGAAAATAAAACCAAATGGCAATAAAAATGCTACGACAAAATCCAAGTATTTACCTACAGAAAGCAAAGGCTGCAGATCATTGCTTGCAAATCCCAGAAAGAATTTAATTCCCGCCGGTAAAACCAAGTAATAAGAAAATAAAATTCCTGCGAAAAACAATACAACTGATACAGGAACAATCGTTCCGACTACGGCTTTTTCTTTTGGTGTAAGCGCCGGCAGAAAAAATGCCCATACATGATATAAAACAACCGGTAAACTCATTAAAAAACCAGCAAATATCGACACTTTTAAAAAAGTAAAAAATGCTTCTGCTGGCTGCATATAATATAACTTACCTGCTGGCGCAGTAATAAAATGTACAATCTCTTCTACGAAGAAATAACACAGCAAACTACAAATGCCAATCGCAATTAAACAACGAATAATTCTCGTCCTTAATTCATCTAAATGTTTAAGCAAGGACATGTTGCCTTGCGTTTCCTCTTCAATCTGCTTGGGAGTACGCTCCCCTACATACTCCTCATAGCTTGTCTCTTCTGACATCAATCAAACCTCACTTTACCTCAGGTTTCGTAGGTTCGCTCTTCACTGCTTCCTCTTTCGTTTCTGCTTTTGTAACATTTACTGGTGGTGCCTCGCTGCCACTCGTAATCCCTGAAGTAGCTTTTTTAAATTCATTTAAACTCTTTCCTATTGCCTTTCCTACTTCAGGCAATTTTCCAGGTCCAAATACAACCAACCCTATAATTAAAATTAATACTAACTCAGGCATTCCAATACCAAACATATGAACTCCTCCATTTTTCTACATTTATTTTTATTATACTATACAAAACTAAAAATACAAAAACATAAATGCATATAATAAGAAATTGCCCTTGTAATAAACAACGACAATCTCTCAATTTGCAAATACGTTATTTCGATTCTGATTGATTTGCATCACTTTTTGTTATATCTTGCCTTGTCTCTTGATTGCTCTTAGAACTAGAAAATGCTTTTTTAAACTCATTTACACTATTACCAAGTGCTTTTCCCACTTCCGGCAGTTTTCCTGGTCCAAATACGATCAATCCGATGATTAATATAATAATTAATTCTGGTACACCAATTCCAAACATAATCTAAACTCCTCCAATTCTGATTGAAATTTTTTTGATATAGAATCATCAAAACTGCCGCATGGCAATAAAATCCGCAACAGTTTCATAAGTTTCTCGAATTTCAGCGGGAATCGAATCTGGCAATACACTACGTGCATAATCCAAATATTCATTGACTTTTTCATAAGAGTATTCTATTGCATCCGTAGCATGTACAATCTCCAAGCCTCGCTTAAGCATCTGTTGATCTATTGTACGCGTCGTAACAATCCTTTTTAATTCTTCAGCATCAGAACTTACATTAAGGGCATGAATTACAGGCAATGTAACAATGCCTTGCATAATATCATTTCCTGCTGGCTTACCAATTTGCTCAGATGTTGCGGTAAGATCCAAAATATCATCCGTAATTTGAAATGCCATACCAATTGCATATCCATATTTACGTAATGACTCAATTTCATCCTCGCACATTCCTGCTACAATTCCACCAAGCTGACAACTAGCGGCAATAAAATTTGCTGTCTTCTTGGCTATACGATCGTAATATTCGTCCTTATCTTCTGAAGCTTTATAAATCTCTTTATTTTGAATTATTTCCCCTTCACTTAAATCACAAATAATATCAGATAAGATAACCATAACTCTGTCATCATAGTCATTTTTAGCCACCAAAGAAAAAGCCTTAGCAAACAGATAATCTCCACTGAGTATAGATAACTGATTTCCCCATTTGGCATTTGCTGTTGATATGCCTCTTCTTGTTGCAGCACTATCAATTACATCATCATGAACTAACGTAGCCATATGAATCATCTCAATCGCGACCGCTAATGGCATTGCATTTTTTTCATTTATTTCTTCGCAGCGAACAGCTAAAAAATAAAGAGCTGGACGTAATCTTTTCCCGCCCGCCTCTACTAAATGGGTTCCAATCTCTGTAATGATTTCTACTGGCGAATATATAACTGAAAGCATTTCTTCTTCCAAAGTTTCTAAATCTTTTTTTACAATATCAAACATAGAGTTTTTCGACAAATTTATCACCTACAAGCTAAATCTCTTAAATATTCTACACCATAATAAGTAATTTAGCAAATTAAAGTGCACCATTTCTTCTATGTCTATTATGTCTAAAACACGATTTGTATATCCGAGGATGACAAGAGCGATTCGCACCTATTCTCTTCACAAAAATGGACAGATAGATATTCTATCTGTCCACATACTTCGATTAACCTAACTTAACTTTTTCTACCGCTGAAATATGACGACTTATTCCTAAATCTTCTTTACTCATTCCCATTGCAAGTCCGATCAACTGAGGCAGATGAAGAACTGGAATTTCAGCATTCGATTTCACGGCATCTCTGCCTTCAGGCTGGTACATATCAAGCTGCATCTGACAAAGTGGACATGGCGTCACCATAAGATCAGCACCTGCTTGTGCGGCAGTATCCACAGCCTCACCCGTCACAATCATTACATCTCTCTCTGCTGTAAAGAAGGAGTGAAACCCACAACATTTTAATTTAAAATCAAAATCTACTGGCTCTGCGCCTAAAATCCGAATCACTTTTTCCAAAGACTCTGGATTTTTTCCATCTTCATAATTCATTACTTTATATGGACGAAGTAAATGGCAGCCATAATAACCCGCAACTTTTAAACCTTTTAAAGGCTTCGTAATTTTGCCTTCAAGCAGATTTGGATGTGAAGCAAGTACCCATAATAAGTGTGTTACTTCTGATGTTCCTTTATATTCATAACCAGACTTGGCTAAAATTTGGTTTACTTTTTCTTTTAACTTTGCATCACTGTCTAATTTCATCTTAGCCTGAAGCAATTGCAAGGTACAAGTATTGCAAACTGTCATAATTGGCAATCCCATACTTTCTGCAATTGCCATGTTACGTGCATTAATTGCAAGTAGCGCCAATTCATCTACTCCCTGCGCATGTGATGCGCCGCAGCATGTCCAATTCGGAATCTCTACCAATTCAAGATCAAGGGCAGGTGCTACTTTTTTTAATGCCATATAAGACTCTTTGGCAGCACCTTCTAATACACAGCCTGGAAATAATGCATATTTCATTATTTTTCCTCCTTCGCATTCTTCAGAATGTCACGTATTTTATTGATTTCTGGATTCACTGGAATTTTTTCAAATGGATCTAATTTTCCAGTTTTCATCAATCGAATTGCAAAAGGAGCACGGAGTGAAGCGGAAATCAGACCTTCTGACTGAATAGAAAGTTTAGATTCATCCAATCGTCCAGTATTATAAATATCATCATAAAGAGCTTTTGCATGATTTGGCCCAACGCCACTTGAAAGCCCCAGTCTAAACGTTGCTTCACGCAATTTTTCAATTGCTTCAGCAGGTTTTAAACCCTTTGGACATTTGGCAGTACATTCTTGGCAATTCATGCATTTCCACAAACCATGATCTATTACAGCCTGCAAATGTTCTTTAGGATCCTGACTTCGAGAATCCTCTACCAATTTTGCAGCTTTTACAAAGGTAAAAGGATCTAAGAAATCTTTTTCATTTACTGCACTTTTATTGCATTCGGACACACAAGCACCACATAATATACAGCTTGCATATTCATCATATTTTTTAAAATCTGAAATGGATTGCTTACATCCCTTTTCTGGACTAAATTCTTTTTTTGGATGCAAAGCTGGCTTTATTTGCTTCATTCTATCAAATTTAGGATCCCAATCCACAATTAAATCTCGAATTACTTTGAAATTTCCCAATGGTTCTATTGTAAGTGTTTCTGTTTTATAACGTTTTACCAAACTATCTAATAGTGTCTCACAAGCAAGCTCGGCATTCCCATTAACTCTGACAGCACATGCGCCGCAGATACTAGAGCGACATGAAGCAGTAAAGGAAAGGGTAGGATCTTGTTTCGCCTTTATTTCATTTAATGCTTCTAGAACTGTCATTCCCGTTTTCAATTCAACTTGATAATCTTGTACCCATTTTTTATCATCCAACATACGATGAATTTTTAATGTAATCGCCATGCTTAATACTTCCTTTCTGCCGGTTTAAATTTCGTAATAACAACGTCACGATATTCCGTTTTGAATGTATCGCCAACTTTGCTAATAATTGTATGCTTTAAGAAGTTTTTGTCATCGCGCTTAGGGAAATCTTTACGGGAATGCCCACCACGGCTTTCTTTACGTGCAATCGCACCCATAACAATCGCTTTAGAAACCAATAATAAATTCCCTAATTCAACATAATTCATGAATGCAGTATTATAAGAACGGCTAGCGTCTCCAACATAACAATTTTGATATTCTTTTATTAATAGATCAATCTCTTTTAAGCCTTCTTGCAGCTGATTTTCCTCACGATAAACACCGGCTTTAAACCACATCGTAGAGGCCATTTTATCACGAAGCTCTACAACTTTTGCTCCCGAAGTTCTTGCCGTAACTTCTTCAAAAGTTTTGTTCCATTTTGTCAACGCAGCATCCAAAGTTTCTTTGTCGCCAATATAACCAGTTTTTTTCGCATGTTCTGAAGCACCGTTGCCTGCAGTTTTTCCAAACAAGAGAACTTCACTCAATGAGTTTGCACCCAAACGATTTGCTCCATGTACAGATACACAAGAACATTCACCAGCTGCAAAAACACCTGGCACTTTAGTCGCACAGGTTTTATAATCAATTACATCTATACCACCCATCGAATAATGACAAGAACAGCGAATCGGTACTGGTTTTTCCGTAATGTCGACACCTTCAAAACGTAAAGCCAAATCATAAACTTGTCCTAAACGTTCTTTAATAATGTCCTTTGATATATGTCTAAAGTCCATGTATACAGCAGCATTTAAGCCTTCACCAATCCCACGGCCTTCACTGATTTCACTTTCAATTGCCCGCGCAACGATATCACGTGTTGCAAGCTCCATTTTTGCCGGTGCATATTTTTTCATAAAGCGTTCACCGTCTTTATTGACTAAATAAGCGCCTTCGGCACGGCTTGATTCAGATAATAAAACCCCATTAATCGCAAGACCCGTTGGATGGAATTGTACCATTTCTGGGTCTTTAAAAGGAATACCGATGTTTAGGCATGCAGCAATTCCATCACCAGTTGAACTATATGGATTGGTCGTACGAATCCAATAAGCACGTCCATAACCGCCAGTTGCTATGATAACAGTTTTAGCTGGTACAGAAATCATATTACCGCTTCGCATATCTACGGCAATCACACCGCTCAATTTTTCATCCTTTACCACAACTTCAAGCATCTGACACTCAGAAATAAATTCAATATTTTGCGCTAAACATTGTTCGAATAATGTATGTACTGTAGCTAATCCGGATTTATCTGCATAGTAAGAAGCGCGTGCATGTGAACTCCCCCCCATTTTACGTTGGTGGAAAGAGCCATCTTCTTGACGATGAAATGGATAACCATAGTAATCCATTTCATAAATTATTTTTCCAGCATTTTCAGCAAAATACTCAATCGCATCTTGATCGCATAGATAATCTCCGCCTTTTACTGTATCAAAAGCATGTGCTTCAGGCGTGTCTTCCGAATCCGTAACCCCAGTGCAGCCATTCATGCCCCCCTGCGCCATTGTCGTTGCGGAACGAGTTGGAACTAATTTTGTCATAACTGCAATTTTAAGTTTCTTGTCCTTGGCAGCTTCTAATGCTGCTCTCATACCAGCACCACCGCTACCAATAATAAGTACATCATATAATGCAGTACCACTTTGCACGGACACAGGTATATTATTACCCTTCCATTCAAAATACGTGCCGGCTGCCACTGCTGCTCCTACAGCTACACCAGCTTTGATAAAGGTACGTCGTGATATCTCTTTCGCCATAAATAGCACCCCCAAAATATTAAATAAAAACACTGACAAAACACATAAATTTAAGATGAACCGATAATGTTTTCACTCTTTCGAATATTCAAATTTTATTTTTCATTTACCCTTGTAAATATTAGTAAAAATTAATTTCTGCATATTCATTCTTTATATATTTCAAATAGTACATAAAAACACGATCTTTCTACTAAAATTTATGCGATTAGACAATCTACATACTATCATTATTCATTCAGTCATACAAGGCAACCTCTTATATTTAAAATTTATACATACTATAATAAAATACTATAATAAATATCATTTATACTTGATTGGCAACAAGCTCTCATTATTGTAAAAACACTCCATTATCTGCATAAAAAAAATAAGGATCACGAAATCCACTGAAATCGTCTCCTTATTTTTCTGGCACTGCAGGCCTAGTTTGAATAATTTCTTTCGTTAAATCAATAAATGCAACTGCGGCTTTTGATAACTGCGCTTCTTTTTTATATGCAGTTATCAAAACTCTCGGAGGTACAGACTCTGCCAAAGAAAAATAATATGGATTATGCTCCAATTTATTATATAAAGCCAAAGTATCCGTAACTAAAGTTGCACCAACACCTCCAGCAACCAATGCTTGTGCAGAAATTAAACTATGTGACTCCAATATGATTTTGGGTTCAAAATCTGCACGTTTACAAAGCTCAAAAAATATTTCACGCATTTTTCTACGATTTTTCATTACGACAAAAGGTTCATTTTTTAATTTTGAAAACTCAATAGGCGGGAACGGTAATGTTTGCGGCAAATTTACCGAGGCTATGCTAATTGGATGTTTTGATGGTAATGCAACCAAAATTTCTTCATCAACAATTTTAACATATTCCAGCCCTTCATATAATAAAGGCAAATATACAAAAGAAAAATCGGTAGCACCACTTAATGCATACTCTTGTAATTCGACAGTATTCCCTTCTACCAGCGAAATATCAATTCCGGGGAATCGTTCACAAAAAACAGGCAAGACACGTGACAATAAATACGATGTCCGAGAATGTGAACTTCCTATCACCAAATGACCTCTTCTTAATTCAGACATATCTTCAATCTGCTGCACAAATTCCTTTTTAATGTCTTGAATTCGTTTAGCTTCATTAATATATAATGCGCCTGCATACGTCAACGTCAATGGATTCGTTCGTCGATCAAATAATTCGATGCCCAATTCTGCTTCAATTTTTTTTATGCACTGACTTAAAGAAGGCTGCGTTACATAGAGCTTTTTCGCAGCCTGAGAAAAACTTCTTTCCTCGGCAACTTTTAAAATATAATTAATATCACGTTCATCAAGCATTGTAGAGCATCTCCTAAAAAAAACAATTACGTACTATTATATACAAGACTTACCAAAAATACAAGAGAACAACTCCACTACAACTGCTAGACAAGCGCCGACCTTCTTATCCTTATATTCGCAACACATATTTCTGGTGCATGAAATATTGTATTGCACAAAACAATAATGGTACACCAATTACATACACGCTCTTCCAACCCAATGATACGAAAATCACACTACAAAAAATTGTAGAGATTACAGCCAAATAACGCTTACCTCCACTGAGCAATACAATTCCGGCGATAGAAGCAAGCAAATAAATCGCAATAAAAACACTATTGGCATAAAAAATCAACTGTTCTAAATTAATATCTAAAATGTATTTCATTACAATGGTTAAAATAGATAGACCATAACAAGCAAGTAATGCATGTACAGGCATACCATTTTTATTCTTAGTACGAAAAGTTTTACTTAGATCTCCAGTGATACTCATAGCATAAATCATCTTTGCAAAACTAACCAAATAAAGATTCGCTGCTGCAAGTGCAGTAAAAAATGCCATAATCGCAACAAAGATCTTTCCAGATTCACCGATCAAGATACTAAATAAAGCAACAATATAATTTGCATTTAATGCTTCACTTCCATAAGTATGGAATTTCAAAACGATCAGACTTAATAAAATACAAATACTTCCTACAATACATAAACTTATTAATATTGTAATTGGGAAATCACGCTCAACGGATTTAAAATCACTCGCGATATGAACAACGGCCTCAATTCCAACAAAGCACCAAAAAATAAGTGAGATCGTTGTTTTTAATACAGAAATATCACTAAAGTTCAAATGCACTGCTACACCTGCTATAAGATTTACTTTTGCAGCCGCCAAGAAAATTAAAGTCATTAGAATTCCTACAACAAGAACAGAGATAAAAGTCTGCATTTTACTTGCAAATTCTAACCCGTATAAATTTATACAAAACAAACCAATTAGCATCACGATACAAATGAAAAAAACTTGCCACTGATCTGCCCCCCAGATTGCCCCTATATAATTTGCCCCTGTAATAACAATAATGGGCGGGCAGATCGGTAATGCAGATAAATAAAGCCAAGAGGTAAACTTGCCAAATTTTTCACCAAATGACTTCTTTATAAAGTAAGCAGTGCCACCTTCATTTGGATACTTTACGCCCAAACTACTGAAGGTAAACGCAACTGGTATCACACATAAAATCGTAAGCAACCACGCTATAACAGATTTTTCTCCAGCAAGATCAGCAGCCATTGCCGGAATGACAAAAATACTAGATCCAAGTAAAGTAGATACTAAAACTCCAACCCCCTGATATACATTTAAGCTTTTAATTCTTTTTTGCATAAAAATAACCTCATTCCAAAACCTTATCACATTAATTTATTTTGAATTTAATTTAATTACCCTTAATTATTATGGTATGGTTATTATATGCTTTTTGTATACAAAATTCAATACACATTTATAATTATATTCATTATTTTATCGAAAAATAGAAAAATACAGAGCTAATTACAGACTCTGTATTTCAAATCATAAGTATTATATTGTTTTACCTTTAATATATAAATAATTTCATTCACAAAAATACCGCATGCTTGTTTTTTTCCATTCTTTCACACTATACAGCATAACTTTTTCAGTTATATTGGTTTGCTGCGTAATCTCACCGGCAATTTTTTCACATTCTTCGCGACTATGTCCATGGATCATTGTATATACATTGTACGGCCATTCTGGAGCGGTATTACGATCATAACAATGCGACACCGCTGAATTCTCTGCCATTAAAGTTGCGATTTCTTCTAAACGTTCTTCAGGCACGCTCCATGCACATAAAGCATTTGCGGCATAACCGACTTCACGATGCCGAAGTACTGCTCCCATTTTACGAATTTGACCTGCTTGTTTATATTTTTTTAAACGTTCTATCAACTCATCTTGGGTAATACCGATTTGATCAGCTAATACTTTATAAGGTTCCGACACCAACGGAAACTCATCTTGCATTACTCTAATTATTTTTTTATCTAATGCATCCACTACTCTCACCTACTTCAAAGTAAACTGAACGCTAACTTTATACTTATGATTAGCCTTCAAATTCAATAAATTTTCAACACCAGGTAACGCACGAACCTCAGCTAAAATTTTATCCTGTGTTTCTAAATCGGGCGTGAGCAATGTAAACCATAGATTGAAATCGCCCTCACGTTCATAATTATGTGTCACGCCAGGATATTGATTAATCGCAAGTGCAACACTTTCCATATACCCCTCGGTTATTTTCGTTGCAATCAAGGTTCCAGCATACCCTAGTTTAATTGAATCAAAAAATGGACCGATCTTTCTCAAATAGCCTTGTTCTTTTAGCATCTTTAAACGATTTATAACAGTTGTCTCATCCGTTCCTAAAATTTCTGCTAAATCTGCAAAGGGTCGTTGACTAATTGGAAGTTTTGTTTGTAGAATATTTAACAAGTCTTTATCAAAATCTGTTAACATTATGTCGCTCCTTTTCTTCATTTACGACAACCTATCATAAGAATTCTTTACATAAATAAGAGACAGTCATAACTGTCTCTTATTTCCCTATGTCTATTCTACCAAAACACCGCCAATAACGTCAAGTAAAAATGAACGCCCTTCACTTTTTAATGATGAATAAGGTAATACATCTAACTCCGGCACACCCAGGCACTTCTTAATTTGTGCAATATTTTTTTGCACTTGATTTTTACTTAATTTATCCGATTTAGTTGCAATAATCAATACCGGCAGTTGATGCTTTACCAGCCAGCGGAACATATCAATATCGCTTTCCATCGGCGCATGCCGGATATCGATTAACTGGCAAACAAACTGTAACTGCTCTGATTTTATTAAGTACTCATCGATAAATTTAGCCCAACGGATTCGATTCTCTTTTCCGGTTTTCGCATATCCATACCCGGGCAAATCAACTAAATAAAAATCTCTACGTTCTTCTTCCTTTGATAATTTTGCACTCAATTCATAATAGTTAATCGTTTGCGTTTTACCCGGAGTCCCACTGACTCTGGCTAAACCACCAACACGACTCAAAGAATTAATCAACGAAGATTTTCCAACATTAGATCTTCCAATAAATACAATCTCTTTTAATTTTCGTTCAGGATATTGATCCGCTCGTACGGCAGATGCAATATATTTTGCCTGTGTAATGATAACTTCTTCATTCATCTTCCTTCACCAATGCGCATTCCAAAACTTCATCCATATGATCCACTAATATAAATTCCAAATTACGTTTCACATTTGCCGGTATCTCATCCATATCACGTTTGTTTTCTTTTGGCAAAATAATTGTTTTGATTCCCATACGATGTGCAGCTAACACTTTTTCTTTCAACCCACCAATTGGCAATACTCTGCCGCGTAAAGTAATTTCTCCTGTCATCGCAACATCACTGCGCACTTTCCTACCAGTCAATGCTGATACGACAGCTGTCGCCATTGTAATCCCCGCTGATGGGCCATCTTTAGGAATCGCACCTTCTGGCAAATGAATGTGAATATCCTGATTTTCATAAAAATCACTTTCAATGTTTAGTTCCTCTGCCCGGCTTCTAATATAACTCATGCCGGCTTGCGCAGACTCACGCATGACGTCACCCAATTGACCAGTTAAAATCAATTTCCCTTTACCTTTTAAAACTGTAACTTCGGTCGGCAATACATCCCCGCCAACTTCCGTCCAGGCAAGCCCCGTACTTACACCTACCTGATGCTCTTCCTCAGCTTTACGATGCGTAAACTTTGCAGCACCAAGAAAAGTATGCAAATTCTGCGCCGTAACTTTTACAGTCTTTTTATCTTTTTGAACAATTTGGCGTGCTACTTTGCGGCATACAGTGGCAATTGTACGTTCTAAACTACGAACCCCCGCTTCACGCGTATATTCAGAAATTAATTTTTGAATTGTAGAATCACTAAGCGTTAATTGTTTCTCATTTAAACCATGCTCTTTGCGTTGCTTATCCACTAAATAACGTTTCGCAATTTCGATTTTTTCCTCTTCCGTATAACCAGGAATTTGGATAATCTCCATACGATCACGCAATGGTCTAGGGATATTATGCATACCATTGGCAGTTACAATCCATAAAACTTTAGATAAATCGTAAGGAAGTTCAAGATAATGATCACTAAAACTATTATTTTGCTCCGGATCTAGTACCTCCAGCAAAGCAGCAGAAGGATCTCCTTTAAAATCAGCATTCATTTTATCAATTTCGTCTAATAAGAAAACTGGATTTTTACTCCCCGCTGTTTTCATTCCTTGAACAATCCGCCCAGGCAATGCGCCAACATAGGTTCTGCGATGACCGCGTATTTCCGCCTCATCACGTACTCCCCCCAGAGAAATACGCACAAAATTCCTTTCCATAGCTCTTGCTACCGAACGCGCCAAGGATGTCTTTCCTACGCCGGGAGGTCCCACTAAACAAAGAATAGGTCCTTTTAAATGATTCGCAAGCTTTCTGATCGATAAATATTCTAAAATACGCTCTTTTACCTTTTCCAGACCATAATGGTCAGCATCCAAAATCTCTTCTGCAATACCAATATCAAGTCGATCCTCACTTATTTTTTCCCAAGGTAAAGATAATACCCAATCAATGTACGTACGAATTACGCCCGTTTCAGCCGACATGCTTGACATCTTTTCCAAACGGCTAATTTCTTTCTGCACTTTTTCCTTTACATTTTCCGGATAATGTTCTTCTTCCAAACGCTTTTTATATTCTTCTATTTCACTGGTTTTATCATCTTTCTCCCCAAGCTCTTTTTGAATCGCCTTCAATTGTTCGCGCAAATAGTATTCTTTTTGTGTTTTTTCCATTTGCGTTCTTACTCGGCCACTAATTTTACGTTCAATTTCCAAGATTTCCATCTCACGACTAAGAATTTCACAGACTTTTTCAAGACGATCCTTTACATCAATCGCATCAAGCAAAGCTTGTTTATCTTCTATTTTCAAGGATAAGTGACTGGCGATTAGATCGCATAAACGTCCCGCTTCTTCAATTACCACCACTGAAACCAATGTTTCCGGCGGAATTTTTTTACTTAATTTAACCCATTGCTCAAATTGATTTACCACAGCACGCATCAAAGCTTCGACTTCTAATGAATGATCCGTTTCATCTTCAAATACATCAACGTCAACTTCATAATAGTTGTCATGCTGCTCTATATAGCTTTTAATTTTAGCACGGTTTAATCCTTCTACTAAAACACGAATCGTACCCCCAGGTAACTTCAATAATTGTTTTACCTCAGCTACTGTACCGATTCGAAATATTTCATCTTGCGTTGGATTATCAATTTCTGCATTTTTTTGTGCCGAAAGCATAATCATTCTATCTTGCACCATAGCCTCTTCGAGAGCAGCTACAGATTTTTCACGACCTACATCCAAATGTATAATCATATATGGGAAAACCATAATTCCCCTTAATGGCAATAATGGTATTTTTCGATTTTTAATCATTAAAACGCCTCCTTCTTTTTCTAGTTTCAACTTTAGTCATACTAAATATTCTTATATTCTAAAAGAACGACTAAAATCCTTTTTAATTCACAGTAATAACAAAAAAATAGCTAAATATCGCCAGAAAAATTTCCAAATTAGAATTTTTCTACCATATTTAGCCATAATTTTTCTATCATCAGCGTCTACATATGTACCGTAGCACTTGCTGCTGTTAGTAAATCATTCTGCGGTACTTTTGATTTGACGCCTTCTTGCATTGTACTCGAAATAGATGCCAATTGAATCGCCTCATCCAAAGTTTCGATTCCGATCACTTCGATGCCATAGTTTTCATATAACATTTGCATATTTGCTTTAGGAATCAACACCTTTTGCGCACCAGCCTGCTTAGCAGCGCTAATTTTAGCACATACACCGCCAACAGGATGAATAAGCCCGCGAATAGAGATTTCACCTGTCATTGCAATTGTATTATTAATTGGGATTTTATGAATCGCCGAATAAATTGCTATGGCTATGCTCACACCAGCGGATGGTCCATCTACAGGTCCAGCACTTGGGAAATTAACATGAATATTATAGTTTTTAAATTGAATCCCATATTGATTTGCCAAAACCGTTATTACATTTTCAACCGACTCTTTTGCCATACTTTTTCGATGGATCGTGTGCCCCGGTGAAGCAATCTCTTCTTCTTCAACAACCCCTGTAACGACCAAGGTTCCATTACCAAATTGATTTTCCACAGCGCACGCTTCTACTTCCATCACTGCACCTAAATTTGCACCATATACGGCAAGTCCATTGACAAAACCGATCTGTGGTTTAGAGGCAATTTTTTTATCACATCTTGGATTATACTGTCCAAAATTTACAACCCATTCTACATCAGCTGCTCTGACAACTTTAGAGCTTTCATTGATCGCTGCGCCTGTTGCAATCTGAACAATATTCACAGCGTCACGCCCATTCATGGCATACTTTTCAATGACTTCAATCGCACTCTCCTCAAAATCCGAAGCAATTTTCTGGAAAGCATTGCGAGCAATTACCCCGACTTCGTCTGGCAGTAGTTGCCTGAAAAAGATTTCTACGCATCTAGATCGAATTGCTGCTGGAATCTCTTGCGGAAGCCTGGTCGTTGCCGCAACAAGACGAAAATCTGCGGGTAATCCATTTTGAAAGATATCATGGATATAATTTGGGATATTGGTATCTTCACTGTTATAGTAGGAACTTTCTAAAAATACTTTACGATCTTCTAATACTTTTAGCAGCTTATTCATCTGAATCGAATGCAATTCACCAATCTCATCGATAAATAAAATTCCACCATGTGCCTTTGTAACTGCGCCTGCTTTCGGTTGTGGTACACCAGCTATACCTAATGCACCAGCTCCCTGATAAATTGGATCATGCACTGTACCAATCAGTGGATCTGCAATGCCTCGCTCATCAAATCTAGCTGTTGTAGCATCCAACTCAATGAACTTAGCATCTCTGGCAAACGGAGATGTGGTATAACATTTAGCTTCTTCTAACACCAGTCTAGCCGCCGCCGTTTTTCCAACACCTGGTGGTCCGTAAATAATCACATGCTGTGGATTTGCTCCGCAAAGCGCTGCACGCAGTGCTTTAATTCCCTCATCTTGTCCGATAATTTCGTAAAAATGACTGGGTCTAGTTTTTTCTGATAATGGTTCAGTTAGAGAAATATCACGCAATTTCTGTAATTTATCCATTTCTTTTTTTGCTTCACGGTGAATAGCAGTCTTATTTCCTTGCTGTGATTTAAGTAATGAAAAGAAATATAGCCCTATTACAATTACAAAAAATAATTGAATAAAAGTAATTGCATTCATTGCATAATCCAACGAAAAAAACCTCCTTTTCAATCAATTTACTATTGTTACATTTTTTATTATTGACGAAGAAGTTTTTTTTATCCTGAGAAAAATTTACTAAAAAAACTGGAAGGCTTACGCCTTCCAGTTTATGCAGATGCTTCTTTTTTATTTTTTGATTTTGTCGTTGTTAAACGAGGCTCTTCGCTATTTAAAATAACTTCTTTTGTGACTGTACATTTTGTTACATCAGTTCTCGATGGAACCTCGTACATAACATTACACATCACAGACTCGATAATAGATCGAAGCCCACGTGCACCGGTATTACGCTTTAACGCTTCCTTAGCAATTGCTTTCAGCGCATCTTCCTCAAAATCAAGTTTTACATTATCCATTTCAAGGAATTTTTGATACTGTTTCACAAGTGCATTCTTTGGTTTCAGCAAAATGCTAACAAGTGCATCTTCATCTAATGCATCTAAAGTAACGACGACTGGCAAACGCCCAACGAATTCAGGGATCAGTCCTATTTTAAGCAGATCGCCCGGAAGCACTGCTTTTAGAACTTCGCCAATCTTCTTTTCTTCTTTACTTTTTATTTCTGCACCAAATCCTAATGTCTTCTTGCCGGTACGCGCACTAATAATCTTTTCAATGCCATCAAACGCACCACCACAAATAAATAGTATATTGGTGGTATCAATTTGAATAAACTCTTGATGCGGGTGTTTGCGTCCTCCCTGCGGCGGAACACTTGCAACCGTTCCTTCTAATATCTTAAGCAGGGCTTGCTGAACACCTTCACCAGAAACATCTCTGGTAATAGAAGGATTTTCTGATTTACGTGCAATTTTATCGATCTCATCAATATAGATAATCCCTTTTTCAGCACGTTCTACATCATAATCAGCCGCTTGAATTAGCTTAAGCAAAATATTTTCAACGTCTTCTCCAACATACCCGGCTTCAGTTAACGAAGTCGCATCAGCAATTGCAAAAGGTACGTTTAAAATCTTTGCTAAAGTTTGTGCAAGTAATGTTTTACCACTGCCCGTAGGTCCAAGCATCAAAATATTAGATTTCTGTAAATCTACATCATCCATTTTAGTGCCTAGATTAATACGTTTATAATGATTGTAAACAGCTACTGCCAAACTCTTTTTCGCGGCATCTTGGCCAATGACATATTGATCTAATATATCCTTTATTTCCTTCGGTTTGGGAACTTCCTTTAGTTCGACTTCGACATCACCACTAAATTCTTCCTCAATAATTTCGTTGCAAAGCTCTATGCATTCATCACAAATATAAACCCCAGGACCTGCAACTAGTTTTTTTACCTGTTCTTGTAACTTACCACAAAACGAACATTTTAGTTGACCTTTTTCATCCCCAAACTTTAACATGCTATCACCTCTCTATTTAGGGCTATCAGTCTTAAGAATCGGACGAGTAATAACCTCGTCAATAAGACCATACTCTTTAGCTTGCTCACTGGACATGAAGTAATCGCGTTCCGTATCGGCCTGCACCTTTTCACGAGGCTGACCCGTATGTTTCATCAAAATATCATTTCCAATTTCACGCAAACGAAGTATTTCTTTTGCTTGAATTTGAATATCCGTAGATTGTCCCTGTGCTCCGCCTAATGGCTGGTGAATCATAATTCTTGCATACGGAAGCGCATAACGTTTTCCTTTTGCACCAGCTGTTAAAAGAAGCGATCCCATGCTTGCCGCCTGCCCCAGGCAAATAGTGGAAACATCTGGTTTTATATACTGCATCGTATCATAAATAGCGAGACCAGCTGTTACTACACCGCCAGGACTATTGACATATAAATGTATATCCTTATCCGGGTCCTCTGATTCCAAAAATAATAATTGTGCAATTACAACATTTGCGACATTATCATCAATCGGACCACCAATAAATACAATACGATCTTTTAATAAACGAGAGTAGATATCATAAGCACGTTCTCCGCGATTCGATTGTTCTACTACCATAGGTACATAATTCATAAACTCACCCCGGTTATAAAATTAACCACAATGACTATTCAGCAATACTATCAACGATAAGTTTAGCAGCTTTTTTACGTTGAATTGTTGCTACTAAATCGCCAATGCGACCTTGTTCTTGAATAATTTTTTGTACTTGCAATGCTGTAGCACCATAAGATTTTGCCATTAGCTCAATCTCAGCTTGAATATCAACAGCTTCTACTTTGATTTCTTCCGCTTTTGCAACTGCTTCAAGCATTAAATCTGTTTTTACATTCACTGCAGCTGCTTCACGATAATTTTCACGAAGTTTAGCCATATCAAGTTTAGCGTATTCCAAATATTGTTCCAATTTAAGCCCTTGATTTTGCAAACTGATGCTTAATTCCTCAATCATATGACCAATACGATTTTCAATCATAATTTCCGGAATATCTACAGTTGCATTATCACTTGCTAATTTAATTGCTGCACCGCGCATATCATTTTCAGCTTTTTGTTTTGCACTTGTTTCTAATTTATTCTTGATATCAGCTTTTAATTCATCAACTGTATTAAATGAACTTGTGTCTTTTACAAATTGATCATTTAATTCTGGAAGTTCCTTACGTTTTACATCATTTACTTTCACTTTGAACAATGCGACTTTACCTGCAAGATTTGGCGCATGATATTCTTCTGGGAAAGTTACATTTACATCGCGTTCTTCACCAGCTTTTGCACCAATCAATTGCTCTTCAAATCCTGGAATAAAGCTTCCAGAACCGATTTGTAACGGATAACCTTTACCCTCGCCGCCTTCAAATGCTTCGCCATCAACGAAACCTTCAAAATCAATTACTGCAAAATCACCATTTTGGATTTCAGCACCTTCAGCTACTACCATTTTAGCTGCATTTTCTAACATTCTATTTACTTGCGCTTCAATTTGTTCTTCTGTAACTTCTGCAACATTTTCTTCTACTTTTAACCCTTTATATTCACCAAGCGTAATTTCTGGCTTTGCTGTAATGGTCGCCTTAAATACTAAATCTTTGTCTTCGGCTAAAACGACAACATCAATTTTAGGATTGCCTACTGGTTCAACCTTTTGTTCAGTAAGTGCTTCACTATAGGCTTTCGGAGCGACAATATCAAATGCTTCATCTAAAATTGCCTGTATACCAACACGCCCCTCTATAATTTTACGCGGCGCTTTCCCTTTACGGAAACCAGGAATATTTATCTTATTAGCAAGTTTAGTGTAAGCCCTGTCGATTGCCTTACTAACCTCAGCTTGTGGTACTTCAATCTCTAAAATAACTTGATGATTGTCTATTCTTTCCGCAGTAACTTTCATTTATACTGTGACCTCCCGTTTTTTCATACAATTAATTTAATTTTGTGGCTTACCAGTAAACTTCTTTTAAAATGCCTAAATATAACAAAAAGCCTAATACGCCATACAATGCATAATACCATAATTATCATTTAAAAACAAGTATTCCACGTAGCGTATATCAATATAAAAGTATACAAAAAAAACCTAGCAAAACCTGCTAGGTAAAATTATCATGGAGCGGAAAACGAGATTCGAACTCGCGACCCCCGCCTTGGCAAGGCGATGCTCTACCACTGAGCTATTTCCGCATTTATAAACAACACAATTATTATACCCTACATCAGCACAATTCGTCAATAATTTTATTAGAACACTACGCAAAAATATAAACAATTCTATCTCCCTTTTCATACAATGCACTTTTTCGCAAGAAATTGCATAGAATAATTACTATTATACCATCTATTTCTATTTGGTATACAAGGAGGTTGTCTTTTTGTATTACAAACTTCACGATCACTGCAAAATAGTGAATGGTGCCAAACGCAGTGCAATCTATAATTTAAGAGATGGAAAAGTATATTCGATCAACCAAAGTGCGAAAAATCTATTGACAGACTTAGATACCGCAGAACTTTTAACAAATGATACAGTAAATCTGGAGTTAAAAAAATTCTATGATGAACTTACGCAAAAAAATTTAGGCAGTCTTTATTTTTCACCACTACCCAAAACCAGAACAAGTGAATTTCCTACTCCTCCAATCACCTTGGATTTCGCCTGGCTTGAAATTAACTCTCGCTGTAACAATCGCTGCCTGCATTGCTACACCAGCAGCACTAGCGAACCAACTAGCGATGCAGTACTTCCCTTGTCACGATGGCTTACAGTCGTTCATGAACTTCATGATGCAGGCTGTAGCGCATTGCAACTTATTGGCGGTGAACCGCTTCTTTATCCATATTGGCGTGATATTATCTTAAAAGCAGAAGAAGAAAAGTTTGACCTTATCGAAATATTTACCAATGCAACTTGTATTGATGATGAAATGATTGATTTTTTTCTAGAACATCATTTACACATAGCAACAACGATTTATGCTGACAATTCTGAAGTCCATGATACCATCACCCAAAATAAAGGTAGTTTCGATAAAACAATGGCGGCAATACAAAAAATTCTCGCAAAAAAAATTCCGCTCCGCATCGCTTCTATTATTATGAAACCAAATGAAGATGAAGCAGAAAATATTATGGAACTATGCAAAACACTAGGCGTAGAAGTAACTCCACCGGACGTGATCCGTCCAACCGGACGCGGAGATAACGAAGAACTCCTTCCACTCCATTATCAAAAACCTAAAATCAAACCACCATTTTTCACAAATGAAATCGAATTTCACAACGCTAGTATCTTTCACCCTTGTCTCGCTGGTAAAATCGCCATTACCGAAACAGGCGATGTATTACCGTGTATTTTCGCACGTCAAATTCATTACGGTAATATTGCCAATGTTTCATTGCAAGAAATTTTACAAAATAAACAACTACTGACATGCTGGCATACGACGAAAGATCAGATTCATAAATGTAAAGATTGCGAATATCGTTATGCGTGTGCTGACTGTAGGCCATTAGCACAAAGCAATGATGAGCAGAATGATTGGTACGCAGAACCAAAGAATTGCAGTTACAATCCATATACAGGAATATGGCAATCCTAGCGACAAACTTCCCTACCCCTCGTACCTTACGCTCGCGATACGCTACATCCAGTACATCTATGTATTTCTCGAAAATACGACGTATTTGCCCATTTTCCCGTAAAATTAGCCTTTTTAATATCATGAAAAAATGTGATATAATGTAAAAAGAATCTTTGTAAAATTTACTAAATCAAAAAAGGAGTGTGGGGCTTACATTGGACACCCCGTCAGTGAGTCTAGAGATCACGATCATAGCTATACTAATTATCATAAATGGACTTTTGGTAATGACTGAAATGTCCGTTATTGAATCTCGCAAAAATAAATTAGAAAAATTAGCGGATACCGGTAACACTGGAGCGAAATTCGCTTTGAACATCATCGAAGAACCGACGCGTGTATTATCTTCTACACAAATTGGAATCACGCTGATCGGCATACTAATCGGAACATTGGCTGGAGAAAAACTAGCACCTGCTTTAGGTAGTTATTTTGAAAAAATCCCTTACGCCGCACCTTATGCAGACATAACTGCGTTGCTGCTCATTGTTGCAGTCATTACCTATATCACGCTAGTTATTGGAGAATTAATTCCTAAAAAAATTGCGACTTATAACCCAGAACCAATTCTGAGTAAACTTGCCAAGCCACTGCGTTACTTAGAAAAGATAACACAGCCGCTGGTTTCTTTCCTGTCGTTTTCTACGAATTTTACTTTATCACTCATCGGTATCAACTCGAAAAAAGAAACTACCATCACCGAGGATGAAATTCGCACCCTGATCGAACAAGGTACGGAAGAAGGTACATTTGAAAAAACTGAACAAGATATGGTAGATAAAATCTTTCGGCTAAGTGATCAGAAAGCGAGTGCTTTAATGACACCGCGAACTCAAATGATTTGGCTTGATTTAGAAGAATCATTAGAACAAAATTTAACAATCATTAATGAAAATCCTGATACAACATTCCCTGTCGCTAAAGACAGTTTAGATGAGTTTGTCGGCATTCTTCATACCAAAGACTTATTAAAACGATCTCTCGCAGGTGAGTCTATCAACCTGGAAAAATGCATTCATACTCCAATGTTTATCCCTAAATCCATGCCATCATTTAAAGTTCTTGAAAACTTTCAAGAAACTGGTACACATGAAGCCATTGTGCTTGATGAATTCGGTGGTGTGGTTGGTTTTATCACCATGAAAGATATTGTTTCTGAAGTCTTAGGTGATATTTCGGCAAATCAAGATCCCGAACCAATACAAATTATTAAACGAGATGAAACGTCTTGGTTAATTGATGGTCTTTTACCAATTGACGAATTTAAAGATCATTTTGATTTGGATGAACTACCCGATGAAGATCGCGATCAATACCAAACAATGGGTGGATTTATCACCTCTTATTTAGACTACATTCCAGTTGCCAGTGAACATTTCATATGGAATGGGTTTAAATTTGAAGTTGTTGACATGGATCGTGTTCGTGTTGATAAAATATTGGTAACAAAGTTACCATCCGAAGAAAATATTGCGTCCTAAAATATTAAAATAGGCTGCTTGCAAACGTGCAAGCAGCCTATTTATTTATGTTGCATACCTATTTAAATAAACATCACCAAAACAACCGAAACCATACCAGCTACCCCGACAGCAATTCCTGCTAAAGCAGCTTCTGTTTCACCAAGTTCTACCGCCTTCGCGCTACCTAATGCATGACTTGCCGTACCAATCGCAATTCCTGCGGCTACGCTATTATTAATACGAAAAATTTTAATTAACGATGGAATCAAGATACTTCCTAAGATTCCTGTCATAATCACCGCAGCTACCGTCAATGCCGGAATACCGCCAAGTGTATTCGATATCTCTATTGCAATCGGTGTCGTAGTTGATTTTGGCAGCATCGACATCGCGATTTGATCGCTGATCCCTGCTAACTTACAAAGAATATAAATACTTGACATGCTAACAATAGAACCTACTACTGTACCAATCGCAATTGGTACGATATTTTTTTTAATCGTCTTTCTTTGATTGTACATCGGAATCGCCAGCATAATAGTTGCCGGGCATAATAACATATTAATAATCGAACCGCCTTTATTAAAGGTCTCTAAAGAAATATGAAATGTTTGTAAAACTGCAATAATCAGTACAATTGCAATAAATAGCGGATTCAGGACTTGGATTTTAGTTTTCCGATGAATATATAAGCCAATCTGATAAGCTGTAATACATAAAGCAATCATCGTAATCGGATTATCAAATATTTCTATCATTTTTATCATTCTTTCTCATTTTGTTTTGTAAAACAATTGCATATTTGACAGACAAACCCGTAATCGCAAATGTTATCAAGGTTGTAACGAATACAATCAATGCAAATTGAATCAAAATATTTTCAATCAACTGATACTTACCTAAAATAGATACCCCCGCAGCAATAAAGAAAAATCCCATATTTTTTAAGAAGAAATTTGATATTTCTTCAATATGTTTTATTTTGATAATCTTCGTTAAAAGTAAAATAAGTAAAATGACGATGCCTATAATACTTACCGGCACTGGAAATGCAATATTTCTAGCCAATACATCAGAAGCAGTTACAAGTAAAAATACAATTCCTATTTGAAGTAATATATTCATATAAATGCACCCCCTTTTAAATTACTGTAATGATGTAAATGATAGTCCTGAAATAATGTAATGTCAATACACAATTGATCATTATAGACATATTTCATCAATATTCCACACCACTATAATGAAAAAGAGAGATTCTTGTAATTTCCACATTCTTACATGTATGTAGGATTTAAAACTGCCCATTTTTCTAAACTGATAAAGATGAGCAGTACCATAATTTCGCAAATTTCATTGCCTGCTCCTAAAGTATCACCCGTCATCCCACCAATTTGTGCAAGAATCATTTTTTTATAACTAAAAATAAGCGCCAAATTACATCCCATTACCATAAAAAAAATACGTAAACTTTTATCTCCAGCACCGAAATATAAAATAAGCCAAACCATAAAACTACAAACTAAAAATGTAAGAAAAATATTTTTTATTGTTACACGATTAATAAAAAGACTGCCTAACCCCTTATTCGATCTTGCGTAGGGCGAATGCATTAAAATCGTTATCATTGTACGTGAAATCAACGGTGCCAAGACAAGAGCCAGCATCACGTAGCCGCCACTCATCTGCGCTAAGCAAACTGCCCGTATCATAAAATCAAAAACAATCGCACACGCACCATTGGTGCCTATGCGACTATCCTTCATGATCTCCAAAACCCGCTCCTTATTTCGTCCAGAAAAAATGCCATCACAAGTATCCGCAAGCCCATCTACATGAAAAGCACCTGTTAGACAAGTATTGCATAAAATAACCATAATCGCGGCAACTTGACTGGGAAGTAGCCATAGGAAGAAACTATAACAAACTACATTTATACAACCAATTATGACTCCAACAACCGGTAAATATAAAATCGCCTCACCAAAAACTGTTTCATCTATATCCATCCGCTTATCAATTGGTATTCGAGTAAAAAACTGTAACATCAATAATAATTTCATCGACCTTCACCTGTAATTTTATAATGCTTCTAATTTATTTCCAATGATTTTATGATCAAACTCCGACAGCTTACTTACATGCCAAACTGCATGCAGCATCGTCCTCAACATCACAACCATGAAAACTGCACCTGTCCCTTCTCCCAACGCCATATCCGCACGAATCGGTACATCCTTGTATTCTATATTTCCTAGAGATAAGGCATATTCCATGCCT
This sequence comes from Massilibacillus massiliensis, assembly GCF_900086705.1. Lineage (NCBI taxonomy): Bacteria > Bacillati > Bacillota > Negativicutes > Selenomonadales > Sporomusaceae > Anaerosinus > Anaerosinus massiliensis. Next base: position 600,048 of record NZ_LT575483.1, read on the forward strand.
GGCTCTCTCGATATATGCGAAGGAATGGCATAGGCTTGCACACTCTTATCCATATTTACAGCACAAGCATAGGCCACTGCCGTGATAAATCCATCGATCACAAACGGAACTTTTTGCTTTGCACATGCTAACATCCCAGCATAAATTGCTACAAGATCAAATCCACCTACACAGCGTAAAATATCTTCTACCGTTTGCATTTTAAAACGATGCAGTTCTACGCCAACGCGAACTACCTCGCGTTTACGTTTTATCACCTCAGGATTTTGTTGATTTGCTCCATAACCGACAATAAATTCCGGCTGAATATCCGTCAAAGCGTGTAAAACCGCAGAAGAAGTCGTTGTATTACCAATTCCCATTTCTCCAAAAGAAATTAGATTATATCCTTCCTCGGCGGCCTGTTTTACCATATCTTCTCCGGCCTGAAAAGCCTTTAGAAATTCTTGACGATCCATTGCTTCTGTCTTCAAAAAATTTTTAGTGCCCATTCGCGCTTTATAATTGACGCCTACAGCTTCTAATTGATTCACGCCTACATCAATGACCTTATATGGAATCTGATTGCTTTTGCAAAAGCAACTAATCGTTGCGCAGCCATCTATCATATTTTTTGCCTGTAAATACGTAATTTCGGGCGATTGTTTCACCACAGCTTCCTCCGTTACGCCATTATCTGCCGCAAAAATAAGATGAAAAGGCCTTACTTCCTGATAAAAAACGCCCCACCCCAAAAAGACTTTTTTCATATATTTTTCTAATAGCCCTAAACTATTATGTGGTTTTGCCATATGATCAATTACAGCATTGACCTGCTGTGAAAAATCCATCTCAGTGCCCCCTTACATTAAAATGAAACGTTTATAGTTTCAATTCAACACCACTTTTTTTCTCTCTCATCAAAATTTCGACTAAATTTACAATCTGCGCACCAGCCTCCACTGCCGGTATTCCGTTTTTATGGATATTAGACACAATCGTTCTTTGAGATTCCGGCTTTGTTGTACTAGATTCATAAGCCATATAGGCACTCATACTCTCGCCCGTTGCTAGTCCCGGTCTTTCTCCAACCAATAGAATCGTTACCTTGACATTTAAAGCTTCACTGATTTTATCCATAGTGGCAACCCTGCTGTATTTTACAAAAATCGGTGTTCCTACACGATATCCTTTAGCGCGCAAGCCATCTACAAGCATAGGATACATATCAATTAAATTAGCATTAATTGCACAAGAACTCAGTCCATCCGCTGCAATAATTTGCACATCCGGATCATGCAGACAATTTTCTCTAATCCGATTTATTGTTGCTTTAGAAAACACTCTTCCCAAATCGGGTCTTCTGATATATTCTTCTTTATCCTTCACCAAAGTTTGTACCTTTAAAAATTGAAAGTGATCTATCAATTTTTCATCCACGTTGGACCAAACCGCATCCATAGCAATTGCATGGTCTGCTCTAAATCTTAATAAAGTTTCTGTTTTAAAACGACTTCCAGCCCTGCCTACACAGATTCTTGCATTGGTTGTCTTTTTTAAACGAATACAGCTTTCTTTATCCTTGGGATTCTCGATGGTAACCCTGCCCGTATAGTCAATTTCTGAAATATCTTTTAACATTTCATTCATTCGATTTTCACTCCTAAACTGTAAAAATGGAAGGATCTCCAGCTCTTTCTGTAAGTTTTCCATTCTGCAAGATCCCCAATTCTTCCATTCTCTGATTAAATTTCTTGATTGGTTTTTTGCCGCTGATTTCTCGCAACGCAGCAACATCATGATAGCTGGTCGTCTGGTACATCAGCATAACATCATCACCACCGGGAATTCCCATGATATAGCTGCAATCCGCAGCGTTAAGCATCAAAGCTAGATTCTCCAAATCATTTTGATCAGCTTTCATATGATTGGTATAACACACATCCACTCCCATAGGCAGTCCAGTTAATTTTCCCATGAAATGATCCTCTAACCCCGCACGAATCATTTGACGACCATCATATAAATATTCCGGGCCAATAAAACCTACTACCGTATTCACTAAAAAAGGTTGATAACGCCTTGCCAATCCATAACACCTTGCCTCCATTGTCAATTGATCCGCTCCATGATGTCCATCAGAAGATAATGCAGACCCCTGACCTGTTTCAAAATACATAAAATTAGGTCCTCTAGAACTTTTCTTCTCCTGCATGAGTGCGTAAGCCTCATCCATAAGCTCTACTGTAATCCCAAAAGCGATATTTGCCACTTGTGAACCAGCTAAACTCTGAAACATCAAATCCATAGGAACACCTTTTCGTAAAACTTCCATTTGCGTCGTAACATGCGCTAATACACAGTTCTGTGTTGGAATATCCCATTTCACCATAAACTCTTTAAAACTATTTAAAACAGCAGAAATACTTTCTATACTGTCAATTGCAGGGTTTAGTCCTATAACAGCATCACCAATCCCATAGCTGATTCCCTCCATCGTCGATGCCATAATACCCGCTAAATCATCCGTTGCATGATTAGGCTGTAACCGCGCGGACAAAGTATCTTTTTCACCAATGGTCGTATTACAAGTAGCCAAATTATGCATCTTTTTTGCCGCATACACCAAATCCATATTGCTCATTAATTTCGTAACACCAGCTACCATTTCAGCGGTCAAGCCCTCTTGTACTGCAGTTATCTCATTTTCACTTGCTTTTAATATAAATTCTCTAAACTCACCTACCGTCATTGCTTTAACCTGTTGAAAAGCAGCCTGATTTATCCCATCTTGATTCGCTCTGGTAACTTCATCCATCTCATAGGGGACAACCGGATGATTTCGTAAATCTTCCAGCGTCAATTCCGATAATACAGCTTTCGCTGCTATTCTTTCTACGGTATCCTTTGCTGCAACCCCCGCTAAGACATCTCCCGATTTTTCTTCATTTGCCTTTGCCAAAACTTCCTTTATATCTTTGAATGTATAAGTTTTACCAAATAATCTAGTTTTTAAAATCACGCGATTCACCTACTCTTTTCTAAGCCTTAACTTTTAAATAGCAATGTTTTTATAACAACAGGAACAATGCCTGTAATAGATTGACCGATATCAACATAATCACCATTATCAACTTTAATTCGATCTATACAAATAATCCGCTTTTTTTCAAAAACTGCCTGACCAATCATCATGCCCAGCGCCTTTGCAAAATCGTATTCCACAATCACAATAATCGGGTGATGATTTTCTCGCAATCCCTGTACAATTGCCTGCGCCATCGCCTTAACTTCCAAATACGTTGGGGACTTGGGTCCGGAAAATGCGATTGCAACGGGAATATCTTCATACAACCTTACTTTCTTTTCAATCCTACTCTGCATATTTTCCATAGTTGTAAGTTTGATGATCGGAATATTTTTAAGCGGCAAAAGCGCTTGATCAAATACGATCGTACTGCCGCTGATTTTGACAGAATAACTTCCAGCACCGATCACTGTAGCTCTTATTTTTTCTTTAGGCTCTAATAACTTATTTGGCTGCCTAGAAAAAACTTTTCGAATCGAATATCCCAGTAAAGGGCCAATATCACCAAAGCGAATGACTTCTTCCATACTGCAAATTTCAATATCATGATATATAAATTCTGCTACACCGCCCGAAAACATGATAAATTTTGCTGGAATTCCTTTATGCCGATGAAAAATAAAAAATTGTTCCAACGCTTTAGACAATTTTTTATTTTCATTGGTTTGCAGAAACATTTCTGCAAAAACATCGGTTAATTTCTTTAGCTCTACGAGTTCCGCTTTTCTTCCAACTGCTAAATTCAAATCTAATTGACGCACCAAATGACTTATCTTATCTGAAATATATTGAATTACACCTTGCGCATCAATTCGGATCAACCTGCCGCCAATATCCAACGCAAATGCATCCACCACTTCGCCATCCCAAAACACCGCGGCGTTCGTCGTTCCGCCTCCAATATCAAAATTAATAACATATTCCGTGACTTTTTTTGATGCGTCACCAGCACCTGCTCCATATCCTGCTAAAATAGCTTCTAAATCAGGGCCAGCGGTCGCTACAACAAAGTCACCAGCAAAATCAGATAAAGCGTTTAGCACTTCTCGTGCATTATCTTTACGTGCAGTTTCACCTGTAATGATAATGGCGCCTATCGATATTTTCTGTTTTTCTATCTGCGCCCGTTCATATTCACATCGAATAATATCTTGTAAATCTTTTAAATTGATCTTACAACTTGATAATAACGGCGTGAAATAAATCTTACTTTTATAAACTATATTTTTATCCACAATTTTTACTTCTGGAATCGTTGAAGTAACTGCACTTTCTATCACAATTTCACTAAAAATCACCTGAGTCGTCGTAGTTCCAATATCGATTCCAACACTCAACATTTGATTTTTCATTTCTTATTCCTTCCACTTGCAGCCTTTTTGGCTGCAGCTATGTTGCCAGCCAAAGCCATACAACATAGCCACTGCCCAAAGATAAGTACGTATATGCTTTATTCTTTATCCAGTTCTTCAAGAACACCGAATTCTTCTTTAAATGGACGAATATTTTTATTGCCCCAAATGAAGTAGTACACAATTGATATAGCATAAACCCCCAATACATATGGCAGAATACTGCTGGATGCGTAGATCAAGCTACCTAAACAGAAGATTGCAATCAACAAACTAATGGTCGGTACGATTGGATAAGAAACTTTAAATGGACGTTTTAACTCTGGTTCCTTTACACGCAATACAAACAAGCTTATCAAGCTAATAATATACATCGTAACCGAACCAAAAACTGAAATCGTGATCACGACATCTGTCAAGCCAGTTAAAGCAGCACCTAAGCCGATAATGCCCGGTAAAATAAGTGCCCATACAGGTGTGTGATGTTTCGGATCAATATAAGCTAAAAACTTAGGCAAATACCCTGTCCGTGCCATTGCGTATGCTTGACGAGAATACCCAACGATAATTCCATGCAAAGAAGCAACAAGACCAAACAAGCCGATACAGCTCATTAACGTAACCGGGAAAGATCCTTCCCCAAAAATAGAACTCAGCGCCATCGGCAACGGAAAATCAACAGCTTCAATTGTCTTGACATCCGTAATTCCTGCTGTTAAAAATAAGGTTAAAAAGGCCATGACCATTAAAGTGCCCATACCACTTAAAAAACCAACTGAAATATCCTTTTGCGGATTCACCATTTCTTCAGCACTCATAGCACCACCTTCAATTGCTAAATAGAACCAAATTGCAAACGGAATCGCTGCCATAACACCATCAAACCCATTCGGAAGGAGCGGTGTCGTTAAAACGCGCGACATTTCAAAGTGTGGTAATGCCATAGCCCAATAAAGGACTAAACCAGCCAACGCTACGATTGTTACAACCAATTCAAACGTAGCAGATACCTTCATCCCCCAATAATTGATAAAAATAAATAATAAAAATGCAATCACAGTTGCCGGCATAACATCTATCGCTGGAAAAATAGCATGAATATACCCGCCAACCGCTAAGGCAATCGCCGGCGGAGCAAAAATAAATTCAATAAGGCAACTGATACCATTCATATAACCGCCAAATTTCCCCAAAGCACGACGTGCATAAGCAGATGGACCTCCGGCATGTGGAATTGCCGTTGCCAATTCCGAATAAGACAAAATGAACGTAACATAGAAAATAGTCACTGGTACTAATGCGATAGCTAATCCCATAACTCCGCCGGCCGAAAAACCATAACTCCAACCAAAATAATTACCGGATATAACAAGCCCAACAGCCAATGCCCATAAATGAATGGGTTTCAAAACACGAGAAAGATTTGCCTCTTTATCTGTTTGTTTAGAATTGTTTTGCATATCAATTTTTGTTTCAACTTTACCAATTTCCATGCTTTTATTTCCCCCTTACAAAATTATCTTTAGACAAAAATAAACGCCTATCATACTCCTTTTCTTTAAAAAGTATAATAGGCGACAGTGCCCAATGAGATATGAGATTTTAACTTCGTGTATCCGCTTAATTTTTTATCCTCACCTCCTAAAAAATAAACGCCTAATAAAAATGTTTTAACATAAGTAAACATCTTTATTAGGCGTTAATGCCATTCTATTCCTTTTTCGTGTACTACAGATCATTATCATAACAATTATTTCTATTGCCATGATAAGTACATTCGCCTTATCTTTAAAAATTCCTGCTGTGCAGACATACTTTTTCATCTGATTTTTTGAACCACTTGCTTCGCAATCGCAGCAAGCGTTGTTTGATGCTGCATTGCCTCTTTCAACAGCCTTTTATGTGCCTGTTGTGCAGATATCCCTAGGCGATCTTGCACGATAGATCTTGCTTTTGCAATGAGTTTTTGATTTTCTAAATCTTTTTTAATTTTGTCCAATTCTTTATGCATCGTACACATATCTTTCCATCGTGCATAGGCAATCTGAATCGTTGCAATGAGATTTTGTTCTGATACAGGCTTGATCACATAACCATACACATGCACATGCTCAGCCCGTTGAATCATTTTTGGCTGGCTACTAGCAGTAACCATGACAACCGGAATATTCAGTCCATGCATGATTTGCGCTGTATCCAAACCATTTAAGCCCGGCATTGTTATATCCATGATTACCATTTCCGGCTGCATCTGTTTCGCTAAATTTACAGCTTGTGTCCCACTTCCACATTCTCCACATACAATATGCCCAGCCTGCTCTACTATTTCTCTAATATCAACGCGTATTAATATCTCATCTTCTACAATTAAAATAGATAATGGTTTCATCGTTCCTACCTCCTACAACTGCTTATTTACGGTTTACTAACCACCCCATATAAAGGAAAAGAAAGATCGGCAATAACGAATTTCCCATAAGGTTCTAATTTAAATGTACCACCTAATTGCTCACAAATTAATAACCTTACAATATACAGACCTAGTTTACTCTCTTTTTCTCCAAATTTCTCAAGCAATGTCTCTCCTGCTTTTCCGCTATCTAATATTTTCAAATTGATCCGTTCTCCCAATTGTTGTATTGTGATATGAATTTCACCTGAAGGTGCATCCTTGATCCCATGTTTCAAGCAATTAAAAATTAATTCATTTAATACCAATGCTACAGGGACTGCTTGACTTGCATGAATAAAAATATCCTGTCCCTCCACTACAGTTTTCACATTTTGTTCCGGCAATACCGAACTTCGAACTATATTTTCTAAGATATAGTCTGCCAATTCATATAGATTGACCAAATCTCGAGATTGATAGGTAAAGACCTCATAAACTTTAGCAATTGCTAAAACACGATGAATACAAGCGGTAAATTCATTTTTTACACTTTTCCATCTTGATCGCCGCATTTGCAAGCGCAACAAAGAAATCACATTTTGCAACGTATTTTTTACGCGGTGATTGATTTCTTCGATTATAATACTTTGCATATCCAATTGTTTTTCCTTTTGCCGTAGCTCCGTTACATCCTGTACTGATACCACACAGCCGCTTAGCTCTCCTCCGGTTACCAGAGAATGCGCTTGCAGCAAATAACTAGCATCGCCAAACTGAAAATTCTTAGGCTGTGTCAAATCCTCAATCAAGGTTTCAAGAGAATTAAAACGTAAGATCATCATCAAATTTGATTCTATCATGTTTCCTTCGTATAATTTTGCTATAATCGCAGTCGCATGTTTATTGGCATAGGTAATTTTTCCTTGCGCATTCAATACAAAAATTCCATTGCCTACCCATTCTTCCCAACCACATCCAGTTGTTGTTAAAGACATTAGAGTTTGGCTCAAACGGTCTGCCGTCTGCGTCAAAAATTTGACTTGTTCTTCTTGACGAATTTCTTCTGAAATGTCTTTTTCCATAATTAATACACCAATCACGTTACCATTGCGGCTCGGTAACGGCACGACTGTCTGCGCGATCGGAATTCCTTCTTGACTAACGCCTCGAATATTGTAGAAATTTTTTCCTGTTGACATAGCCTGTGCTACAGCCGGTTCCTGTGTTGCATATGCCATCTCTCCCACAACACTTTTACGATATAACGATGGTACACAAACAGAATGCGCCCATGCTAAAACAATACTATCCACTTTGTTACGACTCAGCGCATCAATAAAGACATCTGTATTGGTCAAGGATGCGATCACTTGAAGCTGCTCTGCCATATTTTCTAAAATAATAATATCTTCTATTGACAATGTCGTATGCTTCAAGCATAAAGATCGAATCAATTGCCGCTGTATTTCCATATAACAACCTCCCCGCCTCAAATAGGAAAAAGAAAAGACCTGTCATAATGATTTTTCATCATCATAACAGGCCACATTGCCAACACATTCAACTTCAATGATATTTTATTTTCTACAACAAATTCGCCAACTAGATAAATTATCCTGCAAAATATTTTAATTATAAAAAAACTCCTATGATTTCATCATAGGAGCAAATATTCTAAGTGGTGCGGGTGAAGGGACTTGAACCCCCACGGTTACCCGCCAGATCCTAAGTCTGGTGCGTCTGCCAATTCCGCCACACCCGCATAAATCAACGTTACCGTTAACTCACTAATATAGTCTATCATACGAAAAGGATATTGTCAATTTTTTTTAATTTTGATATAAAATTTGTTTTAACAATTCTTCTATTGTATTTAACTTGTCTTCCAACGCATCCATCCGCTCATGCATTATCTTATTTTCAGCTTGAAGGGCTTGTTTTTCTTGAATGACCGCTTCATTATCCAGAAAATTAAAACCTTTCCTTTCATAGAAAATGATAAACGTCAATACAGAACTCAATAAGTCCATATATATCAATACTTCCGCTAAAGTTTCTAAATCCTCTCGCTCTAGCAATATACTCACCTCATCATACATCACAAGCCTAAAAAACTATCAATGTTTTATTATATGCTTTTATGAATGAATTGTATGATGCTTTAAACATAAAGTAATAAAAAATAAACTTGCTGCAACTAGAACCACAGTTGCACCTGTTGCCGTATTGCAGTAATATGATGCAATCAAACCAACAATTCCTGACCCTAATGAAAACATAACCGAAAGAATATGATATTGTTTTACATTATTGGCGATATTGCGCGCTGCAGCCGCTGGCAAAACCAACATCGAATTAATAATCAAAAGACCTACCCACTGAATGCTGATTGCAACCACTACAGCCAATAATGAGGCAAATACCATTTCAACTAAGGATGTATGAATACCACGACTCGCAGCAAGCGATGTATTAATACTAATGATTAATAATTTATTAAACAACATCATCCAAACGACAATAATCACCAAAAATACGATGAGCAAACCGGCCAATTCATCCGACGATATACTCAATAAATCACCAATTAAGTAAGAAGAAAATTTACCGAAGCCACCCCCATGAGACATCATCATCAAGCCTATGGCAATTGCGGTAGATGAAAAAACGCCAATAATTGTATCCGTAGAAGCGCTGCTCTTATTCTTAATATACGTAATAAAAATCGCAAATACAATTGAAAAAGCTACAATCGAAATTAGGGGCTGGACGCCGCCAAGCAAAACCCCAATCGCTATTCCCGTAAACGCTCCATGTCCCAAAGAATCTGAGAAAAATGCCATCTTATTACTTACAACCATCGTCCCAAGTAGACCAAAAAGTGGCGTTACCAATAAAATCGCTAAAAAAGCATTCTTCATAAACGTATGATCCATCCATTGATAAGGGAATAAAAAATTCAATAGTCCATAAATATTTTCCAGCATTATTTGCCCCCCTTACCTGTTGGATCAATCAGCATTCCAAAAATTTCCCGCGTTCGCTGATCAGTAAATACATATTCTGGTGTTCCATTACATACTACCGTTTTATTCAAAAGCACGACGCGATCAGCATGCTTTGCTACTAAATTCAAATCATGCGAAATTAAAATAATTGCTAAATCATGGCTTTGACGAAGCTCCGACACAATTTCATAAAAAAGTTCTAATCCATTTTGATCCACGCCAGAAACAGGTTCATCCAATAATAATAGATCCGGCAATGGATCCAATGCCAACGCAAGTAAAACTCGTTGAAGTTCACCGCCTGATAAAGCCCCTAACCTGCGATCAATTAAATGCTGTGCTTTCACACGCTGTAAATTTTCCACTACCCGTGCTTTTAATTTTTTCGCACTGCAAAGCCATGCCGGACGATTCGTCAAACACGTCATAAACAAATCCATTACACTTGTCGGCGTGTCCAGATCAAAATTTAAATACTGCGGCACATAACCAATCACCGGATTACCTGAATGCATCCCTTTTGCATCAAGATACTTCAAACTGCCTTTATGAGGAATTTCACCTAAAATCGCTTTCAAAAGGGTACTTTTTCCGGCACCATTCGGCCCAATTAAAGCTGTTAGATCTCCACAATGAATATGAATATTTACATCTTTAAAAATTTCCGTTTTGCCAAAACTAACACTAAAATCCTCAATTTTCGTACAACATAATTTACAACATGCATCCGTTTGTTTTGCATTGTTATGATGTAAAAATTTTCTTAACACCTAAACGTCCTCTCCTTACGCATCACTTAAATTTCTACATGCATGACATTTTCCATAAAATTCAAATGTATGTCCTGTAATCTCAAAACCACGTTTTTCAGCCTCCGCGATATACGCTTCATTTACCGGACAAAGATCTATGCATTCTGTCTTTCCACAAACCAAACACACGACATGATGATGGTGCTGATGCTGCAATTTTGCAATTTCATAAACATTCCCTGCACTGTTTTGCGTATTAATTTCATACACAACTTTCAACTCTACCAAAAGCGCCAAATTTCTATAAACAGTATCCAAACTCATATCTGGATTCGTCTTTTTTACAATCTCCAATATCTGCTGCGCTGTAGGAAATTTTTCACTTTCCATTAATGCAGCAATCACAGCTCTCCTCTGTGGTGTTATCTTATATCCTTTTTCCCTAAGAAGTGCAACTAAAGCCTCCACTACCAACAACCTCCTAGATAGTAATATTTGTATTTAGTATTGTAACATATTCAAAATCATATAGAAAGTCATTCCGCTTATAAATCAAATAAAAAGATCTGCCAAAATTTAAAATGGATGTCGCATTTTCATGCGACATCCTCGTATCCATGTAATATTTCAACACATTTAAAAACTACACTTTAAAAAATGCAACTGCATCATGCAACGCTTTTGCTGTATTTGCCAATGACTGACTCGCAGCCAAAATTTCTTCAACAGAAGCTGAATGCTCTTCTGTGGCAGCAGAAACTGTTTGCGTTTTTCCAACCGCCATTTTTCCTACTTGATCAATATTTTTAACTGCAATTGCAATCTGCTCACTACTTGCTGACATTTCTTCAATTGAAGATGAAATTTCCATACTCTGTGAAGCAACATCATTTACTAATGATGTAATCTCCCTAAAATTCTCGCCAGCACTTTCTACCACTTGCGCACCTAATTTCACTTCTTGGCTGCCTCGATTCATCGCAGTTACAGCTTTATCAGTTTCGGATTGTACATCGCTAATCATCATCCCGATTTGCGCAGCGGCTTCCTTCGACTGCTCTGCTAATTTTCTAACTTCTTCCGCCACAACAGCAAAGCCTTTGCCATTTTCACCAGCGCGTGCTGCTTCAATTGCCGCATTTAGCGCTAACAGATTCGTTTGACTAGCAATTCCAGAAATTGTGTCAATAATTTTTCCTATTTCTTGAGAACGATCCCCTAGTTTTTTAACCGCTTGGGCTGATGATTCTACTGTTTCTTCAATACTGTTCATTTGCATTGCTACAGATTCCGCAGATTTTGCACCCGCCACTGCAGCATTGACCGTTTTTGAAACAGCTTCTGCCACCGTATTAGAGTTTTCGGAAATATGCGCAATCGCTGCTGCCATATGTTCTACACTTGTTGCAGTCTCATCGATCATGCCCGATTGACTTTGCGCACCTTTTGCTACATCCTCAATTGCCACAGTCACCTGTTCAGTAACCTTTGCAGCCTCCTCGGCTCCATCATGTAAATCTTTCGAAGATAAAGCCAGTTGATTCGAAGCCTCTGAAATATTTTTCACCAATCCATGTAGTTGATTTGCCATATGATCAAAATCTTTCGTTAATTGCCCTATTTCATCCTGATAATAAACCTCGTGAACTTTTCTATTTCTCAATTCGCCAGCCGCCAAAAGATGAACTTCTGTTAGTAAATCTTTTAATGGTCTTATGATAAGTCTTGCAATGCTCCACCCTAAAATACTTGATAAAATAATCGCAATCACTGTTATCCCCATACTAATTTGATCATTATATACCGCAATCTCTTCGCTCTTACGTTTTTCTTCTTCAGCAATCTTATTATGATATTCGGCTAAATCATCCAATAATTTATTAATGGTAGTTAAATGGCTCGCTGCATTCTGACTAAAATATGTATATCCTTCCTCTTGTTTTCCACTCATCGCCAAATCTAATGCCTTATTCCATTCAATACGATATAATTTCGTTTCTTCCATAATATTGTTCATGGTTTTCTGCTCAAATGCATCCAGATTCGTCTTCTGATATTTTTCAAGATGACCAATATATATTTTTTTATGCTCCTCAATCGTCTGAAATATAGTTTGTCGCTGCGACGGATCTTTGCTAAGGAAAAGCGCCAAAGTCAACGCTTCATTCCCTCTACTTTCAGCACGGCTGGCATTTAACCATTGAATTGGCTGCAGACGATTTTTATACATGTCATCCATTTTATCGGCTAAAGTTTCAGCAGCATAATGCCCTACATAGCCAACTAATGCTAGAAAAAAGGCCATAAAAAGAATAAGAATTGTAATTTTCCAAGATGTTTTTATATTGCGTAATTGTATCATATGTAATCTCTCCATACTAAAATTTTTATTTTGCAGAAAGAGCCTTAAGAATAAATTCCAACATACATTCAGACTCCTCGTAAATATGTATAAATTCTTTTTCTAAAATTAAGGAAGGTAATAAATACACCGTAAATGCATTTAGTACTAATTTAGCAGTACGTGAAATATGAGCGACCCGGAAAACGCGTTCCTCCACGCCTGAATTTAAAATATCTTCAATAATGATTAATAGTTTACTTTGTACAAATTGATTGAAATCCATAGTTTTCAAACCAATATATCGAAAATAGCACGCTTCTTTTACAAGTTCAGCAAAAGCAACATCCTCTCGTATTCTCTGATTAAATGCCTTGATATAGCCAAGTATAAAGCGGCGCAGACGCATCTCTCCTGATGCCTGGCATGTATCAGACAAATCACGCAAACATGTTTCTATCTCTAATTTTTTCTGATCAAATAATCCATCAATTAATGCTTCTTTATTAACAAATTCATTATAAATAGTTCCGATGCTATAGCCTGTTTGCTCGGCTACATCACGCATTGTAGTCTTGTTGATACCATGTTTTGCAACAATAGTTGCAAAAGCCTCTAGAATTCTTAATTTTCTACCTCTCATATCCCATTTTAACTCCTCCCGTCCAACGTTGTCATCCCTATCTTTTTGCTAATTTGAGCAATTGAACTTTTTTTTCATTTGTTCATATTATAATACCTTTTATTTAATAACATAATATATTTATTAAAAATAATTATCAATAAATATATTGTGTTATTAAATAAAATTAACCTATAAAATTCGTAAATACAAACAATACAAATAAAGGACAATGGGATCGCTGTCATTTTTCTAATCCAGCAGCCCCATTGTCCTTTATTCTTTTAGCCAAAATAATTTAAAAATTAAAATAGCTTATACTGAAATTTTTTCCTTAAATTGAGGTAAATATCTCTTATGCGCTGCCAACATTTCATCCAACAGCGCTTGTGCTGCTCTTCCGCTTGGAACAAGCGGATTGATTGTGAAAGCCTGTAATGCAGTACCATAATCTCCAGATACCGCCGCTTGAATAGTCGTAAGCTCCATTGCTTTCATTTGTTGTAACAGCCCTCTGCTTGCCGCATCAAATGTGCCCCACGAAAGCGGGACTGGGCCATTCGAGGTAATGATAGAACTCACTTCGACAACTACATCATCCGGCAAATCTGAAATAGCACCATTATTTTTTGTACTTACTACCATTTGGCTGCGTTTATCATTATATATAGATACGATTAATTCACAGGCTGCGTCGGAATAATATGCGCCACCTCGTTGCGCCAATTGTGGTGGTTTTATACTTAAACTAGGATCTTTGTAAAGTTCAAATAACTCCGCTTCTGTACGTTTTACCACTTCTGCTCTAGTTTCACCTTTGTTAAACGCTTCTAATTCTTCTTTTAGCATATCATCTGTAATATAGTAATATCGATGATACATGCAAGGAATGATACCTAAATTGCGAATTTGCTCCGGTAAGAATCCTATATTGGGAATATTTTGAACACCAGAATTTTGACCCGAATCTCCAACAGAATTCTTTATTTTTTCTATTGCCTTTGCCAACCCGTCTGGAGAGGTATATGCAGTCTCAAGCACTTCTTTGGTCTTTTCTTTCCCTGCTTTATCCCATACACGATGCCAATGAAAATGGTTTAACCCACCAAACCGGAAAAATAAATTTTCTTCTTTTTCTCCTAATGCTCCAGCCGCAATTTTACTGCACAGAATAGGTACATTGCATAGCCCTACTACTTTCTGCCAATGTCCGTAACGCATCACTGCTTCTGTAATCATCCCAGATGGATTTGTGAAATTAACCAACCATGCATTTGGACATAACTTCTTCATATCTTCTACAATATCTAATATGACAGGAATTGTCCGAAAAGCCTTAAATATGCCTCCTGCACCATTCGTTTCTTGTCCAATCATACCATGTGACAGGGGAATTCGCTCATCTTTAATACGTGCATCCAATAAACCTACCCGAAATTGCGTAGAAACAAAATCTGCATCTTTTAACGCCTCACAGCGATCTAAGGTTAAATAAATTTTCCAATCTAAACCGGCTGCCCTAACCATCCGTCTCGCCAGAGCACCTACAATAGCTAATTTTTCTTTTCCCTCTTCAATATCAACTAACCATAACTCTGCAATCGGCAGCTCATCTTTTCTTTTTATAAAACCTTCTATCAATTCAGGAGTATAGCTTGATCCACCGCCAATCGTCACAATCTTCAAACTTTTCTTCATATCCATCCCTCTCTTTCTATGACCATATTATATTTCAAACGATAAGTGATTGAAATATTTATCACATGTATAGTCACAAAAAGGATTGTTTAGGTACATGTTTCACTTGGAAAACAACGTGTTTTTTAATCTACTGATGGAACTTTTATATTTTTCTTTTTCAATATAGACAATTTCGCTAAAGATTCAATGATATAAATTGCAGGAATCTGTGAAGTTATATCTACCTTTGCCCATGAACTCTTATGTGCTAGCTCTCTTTGTATATAATATGAGATATTATAATCTGACATTTTTGCCAAAGTACTATCTTTACTATTTGTAACCGCCACTACAACAGCTTTACTTTTTTTTAATATCTCATAATTTTTAATTAACGTATCAACTTCGCCCTCAACAGATAATGTGATAATAACTGTTTCATTCGGAACTTCTAGATTGATCGGGAAAAATGGATTATTAACACCTGTAGAAAAAATTCCAATATTACAAAAATAACGTGCAGCATATTCAGCAATAATACCGGAATTCCCCAAACCAAGAAAAATCACATGTTTTTTCGACGCTATAATATCTGCTATTTGGTCAAGCTGTTTTTGAAATAATTCCGCACTGGCACGTTGCAAAAAATCTAAAACAATTGAAGAATCATAGTGATCTTGCTGCTCTCCTATCCTCTCTGTTTCTAACTTATACCGCACTTTAAACTCAGAGAATCCATCACAATTTACTTTCTTACAGAACCTAGTAATCGTAGTAGTTGAAACATGTGCTTCATTTGCAACTTCTCTAATTGTCATATAAGGTATTTTATCGCTATTTTTTAAGATAAAATGATAAACCTCATAATCTAATTCACTAAATTGACCTAAAACAATTTTTGAAAACAAACGCATGGTGGGCACTCTCCTAATTCATAAGAATACATAACAAACTGTAGCAGATCTCAGTCTATCATTAAATTATTATAGTAAGATTTTTAAGTTATCTTTCAATATTATCTAGACACACTTAGATATTTACTGCAAACAACAATAGGCATTTTCTTGCTTAACTTTTTCACCTAGTATAAGTTAAAATTCCGTTGATTTTCTTATCGTCTATATGTTAGTATTATAAAAATATTGCCATTAATCACACTAGGGGGTACACGATGGATAATCTAATTTTTTATTGTTTGGTAACTATGGCGTTTATTATAATGCACGGCGTTGACTGTGCGCTGATTATGAAAACAACATTAGCAAATGGACGTAAAGCAGGACAAATAACTGCATGTGGGATAGCCATTGGATGCATTTTTCATACAACGGCAGCAATATTAGGCTTATCAGCCATCATTGCAAAATCTGCTTTTTTATTTGACATGGTTAAATATATTGGAGCAGCCTACTTATTCTACCTTGGAATTATGTCATTTAGAACATCGGCTATTCAAGCTACGTCTGATAAGGATGTTATTATAAATACGCAACCAGCTGAAAATAAAAATTTACGTGGATTTCTATTGCAAGGTATTTTATGTAATGTCCTTAATCCCAAAACAATTCTTTTCTATCTTACATTTCTGCCACAATTTGTAATTCAATCAGAACCAGTTATGCCACAACTCTTTACACTTGGAGTAATTTTAATGATACTAGCACTTGCCTGGTTCATCTTCCTAGCTTATGCACTTGGATATATTCGAAAATACTTTGACAATCCGATTTTCAAAAGCAGAATGCAAAAAACCACAGGTATATTGCTCATTTCTTTTGGTCTAAAACTCGCTTTAGATAAAAAATAACGATGAATTAAAATGGTAGACTTACACTGACATTCTGTAAGTCTACCATTTTTTTTCGTATATACCCTACTTAGCTAGAAAAATTCCCAACTTCATTAGTTTTGAAAACGTGAAGCGCATTCTTGTAATTTCATTCTTGTAAACTTTTATGGCTGATCAAATTTGATGCAAACTCATATCTTTATAAATAAACGATCATTCTATTTCATCAATTTTACTATACATCCGCACCGCTTGATTTCCATTTTTGCATTTCAATTCTTTTACTTGATCCAGAAAAGATTTCATACACGTTTTACATAAACGCCCTTTGTTGATAATTTTTTTACACTGTTCACAAGGATAATATATATTTCCGCATTCCTGAATACGTCCATTTTCAATCATTCGGTAAATAACAGCTATTTTTATTCCTGTAACCTCATGTATTTCTTCTACAGTGCACCGCCGATGTGTTCTTACATATTCAGCAATAAGTCGTTCATATTCTTCTTCTTTTTTCATACACTCTGGACAAATTCTACCAGAATCTTTTATAAACACCTTACCACACTCAGGACAACTGCCGATTTCCATGCCTTCTCTACCATCCTTTAATCACAATGTAATACCATTTATCTTTGCTTTACTGAAATTTAAAATTATCTATATAATTATCTTACATTTCCCCATAAAGAGTAAAGTTCCTGCCAAGTTTATATAAGGAATAGACAAAAACTATCAGAAAATTAAATATTTATATTATACTACACTATTATGCTTGTAATTTACTCTTCATTTGTAATCAATACTATATTTATTCGACCACAACAATGTTACATTTATCAATCGCTTTAATTCCTGCAATAATTTAACGACACATCTGTATCATACATGCTTTAACATTTGTATCTATAAAATTCACAAAACAAATTACCTATATACTTTTTAAAATTGATTTTATGGAAATATATCACAAAGTTTAAATTTATTTAAACTTTATAAAATATATAAATACTATACTATTTTTCATATTTTATAATAGTATTTCATGTGCATTTTTACATTAGGACAATAGTCCTGATTCTCTTGACATTTTAATCTTTTAAATATAAACTTAAACAAGTTGGTATAATTTTCTATAAAAACGGACAATAATTGACAAAATGATAATTTCGCAAACTTATTGAAAGATAAGGACGCAAAGCTATGGGTCTAAGGATAAATATCTAGGACTGCCAAGTTGCCGATTTTATTTGTAAATCGTAAATAACGCCAGTCCCCCATTAGATTGGCGTTATTTAGTTTGCTAAAAAGTAATGAAAAGGAGTACATTACATGTCAGAAGAATTCATGGAATTTCTAATCGTTTCTATTTTCGGAGTAATCGCTCTTTACTGGACGATTCGCAGACTTTACGCATTGACACACCCACCAAAAAGCTTTTTTCAAAAAAGTATAAATCATAGTGAAATTAAATCTTTCCATAGCAAATATGGATTTATAGAAAGAAAATAAAACAAGGGAAGTTGATTTAAATTATGTATTTAAATCAACTTCCCTTGTTTTACTTTCTAAAGTTAAGACCCAAACGACAGCGTTCTTATTCCAATCTTACTGATCTCTTTATCACGCTAACTTCTCCACAGCTAATGTATTTTTAAATAATTATTTTACAATAATTAAAATTTATTCATCACTAGAAAAACCTCCAATGAATTATATCTGTTTTTGTGCTGTTTAAATTACAATAGGTAAGCTTTTATTTCTCATATTACAAGTTATTAGGAGTTATACCCCACAGTGCTTTTACAAAAAGCAGTATTGTATTGGTATTCTATACAACAAATTGTTTGATTATTCCGTAGGAACATAAGATGACTGAAAAACATCAGAATGCTATGATATTTCATATCAAACGACAAATTTATAAACAGCAGGTTAAACTTAACAACATATTTCAGGAGGTCTTCAAAATGTCTACAACAAATGATGAAACAGAGAAAAAAGGAACAGGATTGTCTCGCCGCAATTTCTTAAAAAGCAGTGCACTAGCCGTTGCGGGTGTGGTCGGATCAGGCTTTATTATAACGGGCTGCGGCAAGGGTCGAAAAAAAGATAGCCAAGCGGCAAACGTGGGGAAGAATTCTGTAGATCTAAATGCCCCAAGCTTTATGAAAGCACCTGCATTGATTAAGGATAATGAAATAGCCTCCGTACTTGAAGCAGATGTTATTATTGTTGGCGCTGGAATGGCAGGCCTCTGCGCAGCTAATTCAGCAGCAGAAGATGGCGCAAAAGTAATCGTCTTAGAAAAAACGGCAAATGTCAATTTCCGCGGTTACGACTATGGTGCCGTCAATTCAAAAGTGCAAAAAGAATCTGGTTGTACCATAGACCCCGTAATGATAACACGTGAAATGATGCGTTACGCTGGTTATAAAAATAATCAGCGTGTTGTCATGAAGTGGGTCAATGAAAGCGGAAAAGTCAATGATTGGTTATTGAACATGGCACTGCAATCAGGGTGTAAAATACAACATATTTGGCAACGTGATGAAATGGTAGCCGAAGGTGCAACTTTGCCTACCATGCCATCTATGACATTTGTTCTTGAGCCAACAGAAGAAGCCATACAAAAAGCGCCAAAAGGTATGATTGGTGGTAAGCCGGTAATTGCAATGGCTTGGACACTGCAATCTTCCGCGGAAAAAAAAGGCGTTGAAATTCACTTTAATACACCAGCAGTACAACTCGTTAGAGAAAATAACAATACAGGAAAAGTAACCGCCGTAATTGCTAAAAACAAAGATGGCAAATACATACAATATCGAGGAAAAAAGGGAATTATATTATGTGCCGGTGATTACGGAAATGATACTGAAATGCTACAATATTATATTCCAAGCAGTGAAAGTGTCAAAATTAATTTATATCCTAGCAAAGCCAATACTGGTGATGGACAAAAAATGGGGATGTGGATAGGTGCTGCTATGGATGAAGCTCCACACGCACCTATGTATTTTGACTTTGGGATGGTAGATGCACCAGGCTTAGCAGATTCTGTTATGCGTCAACCCTGGTTAGGTTTAAATATCGAAGGTGATCGTTACGGCAACGAGGATTTGCCCTATGCTTATATTAGCAATTCAGTTCGGCAGGAACCTGAATACACCAAGTGGAATGTTTGGGATTCAAAATGGCCAAAAGAAGCTCCTACCTTCCATCAAACCGCTTGCAAATCATTAAAAAGTGTATATCATGATCCAAAACGCCTTGAACAACTTATTAAAGATGAAGTTGTAAAGTCAGCCAATACACTTGAGGAATTGGCACAAAAAATGAACATCCCGGCTGACAAATTAAAAGCATCCATAACCCGATATAATGCGCTTGCAAAAAAAGGATTTGATGAAGATTTTTATAAACGACAAGACTGTATGACAACGATTGAACAACCTCCATTTTATGCAGCACACATTTCTATTGCACTACTTGTTACATTAGGCGGTCTCAAAATTAATGAATCCATGCAAGTACTCGATAAAAATAAAAAAATTATCCCCGGTCTTTATGCCGCTGGCAATACTTCTGGCAGTTTTTATGCGAACGACTATTGCGTAACTGTAATGGGAAATAGCCATGGTCGTGCATACACTTTTGGTTATTTAGCAGGGAAAAACGTTTTAAAAGAGAATTAATTCTAGATCTGAACATTTCAATATAACATATAAAATACCTCTATTAAAATTCATAGAGGTATTTTTGTGTAAAGGATGAATTTCTATGAAAAACATGTCTCAAAGTCTATTTCTTCTTGAAAAAACGACTGAACAAGGATTGACCGCCATCACGATTTATCTAAAAAAACATCTAAAGAAACAATTTTTTATAATTGATCACTGGGGTAAATACCACTATAGGCCAAATGCATTTGCTGAAGATACGATATCTCTTTCCTGCCCAACAAATGAAAATTTGACTAAAAATACATTTTACCAATCAGATAATAAAAGGTTAATATACAAAGTTGGTAAACACGATTTTTATTTATTTATTGTGATCAATTCAGTTACAAAAGAAGAAATTAATGCTATACAAGATTTATTGAAAAATACAAAACTGTCCTTATTATTTTGTTTAAATACAATGTCCGAGAGTCAGGCAAATTTCTCAAAAATTGAGAACGATCTAATGGAAATTCTCTTTGTCAAAAAGATTCAAAACTTTAATGACTTTCTCCCCTTTGGTCATTTCAATTTAAATAGCGATAAGCCTTACGTTATTCAATTAATCCATTTAGATAAAATGAATAGTTTCTTAAGAATACATGATGTAATTGACCATCTTGCAGAATATACAGAAAAAAATAAATTGCCATCCATGCGCGCAATTTATTGGCAAAATAATTTAGTGCATATCATCCCCGCTTTATACACCAGTGATACGTTTGAAATCTTAGAAGAATGGCCTGAAGTGAGAGTTTCAGAAACTTTCCGTAAATCAGCCGAGCAAAAATTTAATATAAAAATATCTATTGGTATTGGGCAAGTATATCCCTTGTGTGAGCTTTATAAAAGCTATAAAGAAGCACAAATTGCACTTCTTTTTAATTATCACTCGAATCAGTCGGGCTATGTGCAACGCTTTTGTGATTTAGGTATTTTTCGCCATATCTTCTCTCAGGACATAAATATAACCAAAAACTATGTATTACACAAATTAGGGCCTATTCTTGACTATGATAATCAAAAGCAATCTAATCTTTTAAGTACATTACAAATCTTAACTTCGAATGGTTTTAATTGGAAAGAAACTGCCGCAAATTGCAAAGTTCATGTCAATACAATCTATTATCGAGTGGAACGCATTGAAAAAATATTGCAGACAAAACTCAATACTGCAGAATCAAAATTTGATCTATTTGTGACTTTAAAATTATGGGATGTATTAAACTTATTAGAAATAATAGATGATGACTATGTTGGTTCCATTGGTAATCTGGAAGATACTCTTTTAAATTAAACAACATGCGACGTTGAGGTGAATACAATGAAAAATAACTCGATTGATGAAATTGGAATATTAGATAAATTACTAAATGAAGGGATCTCTAGTGTTGGATATGATTTCGAGAAAATAACTAAAAAAGAGATTGTTATGGGCAATCATTATGGGGAAATTTTTTATGCTTCACCAAACATCGATTGCAATCGCTTTAAAATTTTACTTTCAAAATTGCCTCCAATAAGCGAAACAGAATACTATTATCGTAAAAGAGATCATTTGCTTTTTTATCAATTGAGCAAACAAAAACAAAAATTTATTATTGCCTTAAACAATGTTAACCAAGAAGATATTTTATTATTTGTTGAAAAAATTCAGCTATTGAAATTGGCATTGAAAACATTTATGGATATACAATATCGTGCCCAGCAACATACGAAACAATTTGAAAAAAATTTTGTAGAAACATTGATAAAAAGCAGCGCAACAATTCATGATATCATCGGACTTAATAATATAGATTTAAAAACAGATCAACAGTATAGCATATTTTTAATTGTAGCAGATAGTCTTACAATTAATTTAGGGGAATTTACAAAATCTCTTTTTGAAACTTGTACTAGAATTGATTCGATAAAAATTTTTCCACCGATACTTTGGAATGATGCAATTGTCGTAATTATCCCAGCTGAACAGATGATTTCTGTAAAAAGTCAACAATCCGCATGTATGTGCATAGAAAAGGCACTTGATGACTGGAGAACAAAGTCGGAGGAAAAATTAAAACTACAAATCTCTTGTGGATTAGGACAATTCTATTTACTAACAGATCTTCATAAATCTTATATTGAAGCAAAAATAGCATTGGCATTCCCCCAACTCATGAAGAAAACAAGTACACTGCAAGCCTTTCATAATCTTGGAGTTTTTAGCATGATCTTTTCACAAGACATTCTCACCTTGAAAGACTACGCCTTAAAAACCTTAAATCCAATTATTGAGTATGATCGAACAACAAAAATGCAACTAGTTGATACACTTCGTATTTTATTAAATAATGACTTGAATTGGACACAGACGTCTAAACTCATGTTCGTTCATGTGAATACAATTCATTATCGTTATGATAAAATCGAAAAACTACTTCTGTTAGATTTATCAACGGGGAAAACTCGCGGTAATGTATTTGCTGCATTAAAAATTTGGGATGTATTAAATAAAATAGGTTTTATCGAAAAATAATGAAACTATATAAAAGCTCCTGCTTAACAGCAGGAGCTTTTATGATTGTATTTATATAAGGTTAGTAACTTCTTGCTGAATTTTTTTGAAATATTCCAATTATCCATCCTATAGACAAACCTACGAACATTGGAATTACCCAGCCCATTCCGATATCAAAAAAAGGTAAAAAAGTTTGATAGAAATTCAGAAAGATTTGAACCCCAGATTCCTCCTTAATAAAATTGGGCATTGCATTAAAAGCATCCGCAATACTGACAAATAACGTACAAACTGTAGTTGTTCTATATACAATTTGACGATGTTGAAACAACGGTGATAAAAAGGTAAGTACAATCAACATAATTGCTAATGGATACAAGAACATGAGGGCAGGAATTGACAAGACGATAATTTGCGTCAGGCCAGCATTTGCAATTATACAAGATACGATCGTAAATAAAATCACATAAGCCCGATACTCCATCAAACCAGGAAATATTTTTTGGAATGTTTCTGAACATGCAGTAATTAGGCCAATCGCCGTTTTTAAACAGGCGAGTGTCACAATAATAGCCAATAAAATACTTCCAGCTGAACCAAAATAGTATTTCGCAATCTGTGCCAATGCAATCCCACCATTTGCTGATGCTTGATATTGGCTAATGCTCGTAGCACCAATATACGCCAAACAACTATAAATAATCCCCATTAGAACAACGCTAACAATCCCAGCTTTTATCGTTCCCATTGCGATATTTCGTGGACTTTGCACGCCCAAATCTTTAATTGTCTGAACAACAATTATACCAAAAGCAAGCGATGCCAGCGCATCCATTGTATTATACCCTTCTGTAAATCCTTTGAAAAATGGTTCAGCAACGTACATTCCCTGAATTTCAGCTCCCGAAACAGTCCCCATCGGATTCAAAAAACTCATCCCAATTAAAAAAGCCAAAAATAACAAAAACAACGGATTTAGAATCTTACCAACCCAAGTTAAAATTTTACTCGGTTTTAATGAAAAAATGAGTGCGATAAGGAAAAATAAAATCGTAAAAACAGCTAACCCAAACATTTGATACTCTGCTGCAATATATGGAGCTAAACCAATTTCATAAGAAACTGTCCCTGTGCGCGGCAAGGCAAAAAATGGGCCGATTGTCAAATATAACAAGACGGTCATACTATATGCGAATACTGGATGAACACGGCTGGCTAAGCCAAATAATCCATCACTTTTAGATATACCGATTGCTACAACACCTAAAAAAGGCAGTCCAATACCAGTCACAAGAAATCCAATCGTAGCAGGCACAACATTACTGCCAGCCGCTTGCCCCATATGTACAGGAAAAATTAAATTTCCAGCACCAAAAAATAACCCAAATAACATAGAACCAATAAGTACATACGATGATAACGTCAATTTTTTGTCCATAAAATACCTCTAGCTAAAAATTTGATTATATAAAACCTTTGTTTAAAATATAACTTTTCAAACTATTTGATTATATAATGTTTATCTGTATTTATCAACAAAAGTGAATATTTCACACTCAAATACAATGTTTTTCGTCTACCTATTTATTACTGAATTCTATTGGGAGAGCCTTCCGATATTGTACATTTCTCTATAACATCCCTAAACAAAAAAATTAGACAATGTAAAAATGCTGCTTAATACAATGTACTAAGCAGCATTCCATGTTCAAAATATATTTTTAACTATTTGCCCCGATTGCAATACCAATTAATAAAGCACCAATTTCTCGTAAATTGTCCTCGTGTTTTTGCTTTTCTCGTTCTTGCCTTTCACGCCATTCTCTCTCATCTTCATTATGACGTCGTTTCATTTCACGTTCATGGCGATCATTTTCTTTTTTCATCCGCTCATCATGCTCAGCATGACGGTCACGATGATCTGGACGATGATCACCCTTGTAAAGTTTATGAGAATGATTATTATGTAATGGAGATGCCTCTATCACTGCCGCGCCAAACCCTACTTGCATAATGCCCACCATCGCCAAGACCGTGATTTTCTTACCTAAATTCTTCATCGCAAATTCCACCTCTTATGTATTATTAAAGCAAAGTTTTCGTCTTTCATTCATACCGAATCATCAAATTTTAATTTGTAATATTTCCCTTGCTTTTCTTTAATCAAAGTATAGTTAAATAATCTTAGAATTTGCTTTGAAAATACGTATTTTATTTTGCTATCATATAAAATCATAAAAAAGAACTGATTAGTGTATCACTAATCAGTTCTTTTTTATGCATATTGACCTTGTGTTATCTTTTCTTTTCCAGCTCTCACATAACCATAAAATTCTTCAACTTGTACCTCTACACCTGCGTTCTTAGCACAGTCAATAATAATTTCAATCTTGTGTTCTTCATTTCTTGCCGATTCTATCGTTTTCATCACATAGGCCTGTAAATTCCTATCAGTATCTAATTTTTCATAAAATCTTTCAATCATATGTACACGCTCTCCTCTTGTCAATTTAATAACGATTTATATTATTTAAAAGCTTAGTTATTATTTTACCACAAAGGAGTTCAATTTTCAGTATTTTTTCCAACTCCTATTATTTTTACAACATATTGATTAATAACATTACATTTAATATAGTTACAATACCTCCAATACTACATAAAATACATTTTTGAAACTTAGTATTTGCATACTTGCCCATCACATTCTTCGATGAGGTAAGATAAATTTGCAAAGCAATTGTCCATGGCAATTGCATACTCAATGCAATTTGTGAATAAACCAGCCCTTTAAATTGATCCTCAATAAAAAATAGAATAATTAAAGCCAATCCATACGTAAGAAAAACTCCATTCCATGAATGATGGTCTTTTATATTATAAGCTTCTTTAAACAAGCCAGCAAAAATACTTCCACCTGCCATACCAGCTGTAGTTGTCGATGCAATGCCAGCAAAAAGCAATCCTGCTGCAAAAATTAGAGAAGCGCCATCACCTAGTAGCGGTTTCAGCATCTCTTGTGCTTGCTGCAATTCTTCAACAACAATATGATTACTGAAAAAAACCGTCGCAGCAATCAAGATCATGGCACTATTGATTGCCCAGCCAATTCCCATCGATAATAAAGTATCTAAAAACTCATATTTTAGCTGCTTGTTAATGATCGATTCGTCTTCTAAATTCCATTGCCGACTCTGAATAATTTCCGAATGCAGAAATAAGTTATGTGGCATAACTACAGCTCCTAATACACTCATAACGACAGGTAAAGAACCTTCCGGCAATGCCGGAACAACCCATCCAATTGCAGCTTGCTGCCAATCAACCTGAACCAGACTTAGTTCAACTAAAAAGGATATACCGACCAATGATACAAAGCCAATAATTACTTTTTCTAATTTTTTATAAGAGTTTGACCACAACAGCCAACCACAAATAATCGCCGTTATGATATAGGCTATTTTAATTGGAATGTGAAATAATATAGAAATCGCAATCGCTCCACCCAAGATTTCAGCCAAAGCAGTCGCCACAGCTGCAGCAATTGCTGAAAATAGAAAACTCCGTGAAATCCAAGGTTTCAAATAGATTGTAGCCGCCTCAGATAAACACAATCCGGTAACAATTCCCAAATGAGCGACATTGTGCTGTAATATAATGAGCATGATCGTAGACAAAGTAACCATCCATAAAAGCTGATACCCATATTCAGCACCAGCCGCCATATTGGATGCCCAATTCCCAGGATCAATAAAGCCAACTGTAATAAGCAGACCTGGGCCAATATATTTAAGAAAATTACGAGCTTTTTCACTCGTCTTATGCGTTATTCTAAAGTATTGATTTACTGTATTTTTCATAAAACTCACTCCTTTAACTATATAAATTTACAAAATTTCTTACTAGGACTAATTACCTAATACGCTTATAATTGTAGATATTCAATCCGTATTGAATTATATTAATATCAAGCAAACTATATAATCTATCCATAGACTGATAGACCCATATAGAAAATAACACGCAAAACAAAGGGGACATTATTTTGTATCTATTCACAGAAGTTAAAGAAAAACGTAAGGAATTAGAAAAGTTGCGAATCGTTGCACAAGCAACTGAAATAACTTATCGCCAAAAAGGTGAGCTACATACAGCAGAACGTTTTAAAAAATTAGAAATTAAATTGGCGCAAGCATTTGAGTTGCTAAATCTAGATGATTTATAGCATTCACTATATTCTGAGCCCTCAAAACATGACACTAGCATTCATAACAAATTATTTTTTCATCGGTTTGCGAGATTGCGTTGTTATTGCCTAATTACTCAATATTTTTGGCTAAGAAAGATTGGATTTAAAATTACATTCTTTCTTAGCCTTGTTTTATTTATTGATATCATTTCCTCACAAAGAGTAAATATCCTGCCAAATTGCATGATAAAAATACGTAGGTCCAAATATGAAAACTCCGCGTAATAACCTTGATTGTACCAATTGGAATTTTATGTTACGATTATAAACAAACAATATAGCTACTTACATTTTATTAGCACAATGATTTTAAACGAAAGAGATGGAGTTAATTCTTATGGGAGAATCCTTAATTCATAGTATAACAATAATTTCTAAACATCCTACAAGCATCTTTGCCATGATTGGAATGGTCATCTTACTGGCGGCATTTTTTCATATAAAGAAAGTTACACTTCACACACGCATAATCGTTCATATTGCTTTGATGATAGCCTTAACCGTCATACTACATAATTTACGGCTATATCATATGCCACAAGGTGGCAGCATAACATTGGGAAGTATGATTCCTCTTTTATTCATTGCATTTCTTTATGGCCCTGCGATTGGCTATTTAGCCGGATTTCTTTATGGGCTTTTCAATTTGCTGCAAAATCCTTATCTTTTCCATCCTGTTCAAGTACTCTTTGATTACCCATTACCTTTCATGGCAATCGGATTGGCTGGATATTTTAAAAATCAAATCTTCCTTGGCGCTAGTATTGGTATTTTAGGAAGATTTATTTGTCATTTTATCTCTGGTGCGGTTTTCTTTGCAAACTATGCACCTCCAGGAACTTCACCTTATTGGTATGCTTTTGTCTTCAATATAACCTATCTCTTACCTGAGCTTATTTTGTGTCTGATAATCTTATATATCTTACCAACCAAGCGTTTATTATCGCAATTTAAGCATACACAGACCTCCTAAACTATATTTTTTCACTTATGTTTTAATCCTAAGTTATAACCATAAACCCCAAATCATAATTCTGCATAATACGATAAAAAAAGATCACTCTATAAGAGTGATCTTTTTTATGATCCACTTATGAACAAAATGAACTATTTATGTCAATAAATTTAGAAAATAGCTAAAATTGCCGTCCCGTTGCAATTCTGAACATAGTTTCTTTACAACTTGTCCATAAAAATTCGCTCAAAGAACAGGATACAATTTATGAAAAAATTACAATGCACTACAATTCATCACGCTTCCAAACAATTATTCCCATTGATCGTATTTATTCTTTTTATTTTTACAAGTTGGTCTATCTATATTTTATCTTTGGATGGGCACATAAAAAATACATTTCCATTTATTTATCAAATTCTGCACATTGGGCTTGATAAATTATTACTTATGGCGTTACCAAGTTATCTTTATTTAACCTACTTTGAAAAGACAAATTGCCTGCTCTTTCTTAAACTCAATCATAAAATAACAACAGGCTTGAGATACACCATCCTAAGTATTTTATTCTTGACACTGCTCGCCTTTCACAATCAGTATCAGCTTTTAAATTACATAAAATTCACACCTAAATTATCGCTTTATCTTTGGATCGATGCGATCCTCCTCGCTGCAATTATGGATGAAATTATATTTAGGGGAATCATTTTACAAACCTTGGCATCACATATGTCCTTTACAAAAGCAACTTTTTTCAGCACTTGCTTCTTTGTTTTCATTCATTTTCCCCGTTGGTATAACCTTGGACATTTTTCTGACTATACAATTATCGGTAATATCAATTTTATCTTTTGCTTTGGTATTTTGATGGGATATATTTTAAAAAAATCAAACTCACTTTGGCCTTGCATCCTCATTCATTTTGTAAACAACTTTATAAGCAACGCGTTAAACTTATAAAAACAAAACACCATTCCAAATTATTAATTTAAAATCACTATTAATTCATAATTTATTTTAAGAAAAAATAAATTTTATATTTTCTTGCAGGAAAGTATTGATAAATGACGTAATATAATATTATATTTTATATTTTAATAACTAAAAGGAGCTGTGTTTTATGAAAAAGCTATTCAAATGTAGTGTGTGTAATTTTATCTATGAAGGAGAAAATGCTCCGGATGTCTGTCCTAAATGCGGACAACCGCATGAGAAATTTGCTGAATTATCATCTGAAAATGCTCAAAAAGTTTATAATTCCGAAGCAACCAACGATATTCAAATGGAAATCATCTCCTTACTTAACAAGGTCATCAATTTATCCAAAGAAGGTATTGATTTAAATCTTGATCCAGCTTGTGTTAGCGCATTTCAAAAGGCGGTTACTGCAAGTTATACGATGAAACAAAATTTCAAAGCCGAAATCGAAAATCACATCGGAAAAGGAAAATGGTAAAATAAATCAAATAAACTCCCGCAATTTGATCAAAATCAAATTGCGGGAGTTTTCTTTTATACGTTATACATTAACTTTACTTATGCATTAGCTGCTGGTGGAACAAAAACTCTGCTGCTAAGTTCATTATCTAAATACAGCAAATCAATGCCACTGTCACCAATTAATTTCATCTTACCGATAACTTCAGACGCACTTGCTTCTTCTTCCATTTGTTCTGTAATATACCATTGTAAGAAAATTTGTGCAGCAAAATCATTTTCCTCAACTGCAACTTTATATAATTTGTGAATGGCTCCGGTAATTTCCTGCTCATGTTTTAAAACTTGTTCAAAAGTCTCTAGTGGTGAACCAAAGTCAACAGGCGGTGCATCAACACTCGGCATAACAACCTGCCCTTCACGACTATTCATATAATCATATAATTTTAATGCATGGAAGGTCTCTTCCTCATATTGAACTTTTAGCCAATGTGCAATGCCTTTAAGATTTTTTCCTTCCATATAGGCAGACATTGATAAGTACAAATTCGCAGAATAAAATTCTAATTTAATTTGTTCATTAATTGCGTCTTGCATTTTCTTACTAATCATAGCTAAACATCTCCCTTTATCATTTAGAAGTCTAACATTTCAACTATTTTATTATATCCAAAAATTTAATAAAATAATGGATAATGTTTATTACTATAATATCATTTTTAATTAATTATGCAAGGGGAATTCTGCGAATTTATTTTAAATTTTATGATTTATAACTTTAAAATACAATCTTTAAAATCTATTCATCAAAAATTCTTATTTTCTACCCCAGACTAAAATCACCTCTACGTTATTCTAACGTACATCATTTGATTTTTTTTGTAAAAAATATGGACTTGGTAATATATGCGCAAAATTTCACTCCGTTCGTATAGCTCCACATGAAAACAATTCTGCAAAACGGACATACTATACACAGAAAAATAGTGAAATGGAGTGATCGTATGTATCCGAAATATTCATCATTTGGCACCAAGACACAATCCACTAAAATTCCCATTGCCTTTCAGCCGCAGCAACAGATTCGTCAACCTGGATCAGAATATACAATGTCGCCTCGCCCAATTTCGGAAAATAAAAATTATATTGGAAGCGAAAAATTAAAAGGGAAAGTAGCATTGATAACAGGCGGCGATAGTGGTATCGGAAGAGCCGTTGCCTATGCATTTGCTAAAGAAAAAGCATCGATTGCGATTTCCTACCTCAATGAGCATCATGACGCCGAAGAAACTGCATCCAGAATAAAAAAATTCGGTGGAAAATTTATCCTACTGCCGGGTGATTTGCGCAATGAATCACACTCCTGTGAAATTGTAAAAAAAGTGAGAAAAAATTTCGGCAATATAGATATTTTAGTTAACAATCACGCGGTTCAATTTCCCAAAACCTCGATTCTGGATATAACCGCGGAACAACTTGATACTACCTTTAGAACGAATATCTATCCTTTTTTTTATTTAACCAAAGCCGTTCTTCCTTACATGAAACCATACAGTTCTATCATAAATACAGCCTCGATCACGGCCTATGTTGGAAACAAAGATTTAATTGATTATTCTGCTACAAAGGGTGCTATTGTAAGCTTTACTCGCTCGCTATCTCTATCACTGGCAGAAAAACAAATTCGCGTCAATGCTGTCGCCCCCGGACCAATCTGGACACCACTCATACCAGCTTCTTTTTCAACTAAAAAGATAAGCGAATTTGGTAATAATACCCCAATGAAGCGTGCAGGACAGCCTTTTGAATTGGCTCCAGCTTATGTATATCTAGCCAGTGATGACTCCGTATACGTATCAGGACAAGTCCTCCATATCAATGGCGGCATCATTACAGTCTCTTAATCACAATCACCACTTCTACATTTAAGCCCCACTTAACGATCGGTATGCTTTTTCTTATACCACAGATATCCACCATAAGCGGCTATTGAAATCAATATCACCACCATAAGTCGATTTGAATTTTCATGATAAGAAGCCAAATCGTGTCCAAGCGTCACTTCAATCAAAGCGGATGGGAATTTTCCTATTAAAGTTGCTAAAATATAATCTTTTAAACTAATATCACTCAGCGCCCCTAATGCTGTAATAAGACCAGATGGAATAAAAGGAATGCTGCGTGCAATCACCATAATCTGAAAACCTTTTTTCCCGCTGAATTCATTTACTCTTTGCAGTGCATTACTACGCTCAATAACACGTTTCGCATAATCACGGAAAAAATATCGCAAAAAAATAAAACTAATAACGACTCCTACTACTTCTGCCAGCCATGATATAATGGTCCCCTCTACAATTCCAAAAATAATACCGTTGGCCGCTAAAATAAAAATATTCGGCAACACTGCTACACTATTAATAAATACAACGATAAAAAAGCTAACAACTGCCGCATAAGGACCAAAAGAACGAATATAATCGATACTCGCTCCTAAATCTCCAGACATAAGCAATTGAATCATTTTACGTAATGGTTCCGGATTTAACCAATAAACAGACAAAATAACTGCTGCAAATACAAGTAATATGATCATACGAGTTCTATTTTGAAAACTACTCATGTATTAACCAATCCCATCCTCTTAAAATGTAACAAAAACTTTTTATATTTAGAATTCACTGTTTGTATTTTAATTATCCCTCAAATATGAAGATCCTGCAATATATAAAGAATAAACATTCCTTATATAAACAAAAATTGATTCCTTTTCTAGGTTAATCTTGAATACATCACCTGTTTGGTATAAGATAAAAGAGAAATTATTTAAGCTAAAATAACAAACATACTATTTTATATAAATAATATAGTTTATCATTTGAACAGGCAATCAAAATAAATAAGTGCATTGCATATTCTTATCTTATTTTAGCACATGCTTTATATCTAGAAGGGAGCTGCATTTTCTTTGCATTTATTTACAAAACGCACCATATTCGGTATAGTATCAGCCATTATTCTTTTTCTTTTTATCGGCTTTTATATCACTTTGACCTATTTTCAAGGGATCCCCGTCTTAAACTATCACCAAATCAACAATTTAGATCATAATCCACTGACATTAAGCGACAGTGAATTTGAGGCACAAATCAAATACCTAGCTGAGGAAGGTTATACGACGATCACCCCTGAACAACTGTCTGATTATTTAGCAACGGGGAAAGAGCTTCCCCCGAATCCCATTCTAATCACCTTTGACGATGGATACAAGGACAATTTCCAAGTGGCGTATCCTATTTTACAAAAATATGATTTCACTGCTACTATATTTCTGATCTCTGACTTCGTTGGCACATATGATCGATATTTAACTTGGAATCAAGTAAAAGAGATGTCTGCCAATGGTTTTTCTTTTCAAAGTCATACTTTAAGTCATATTCCCTTAACACAATGCTCCGATACCGAACTGCAGAATCAACTGGCAAAATCAAAAGAAGCACTCGAATGGCATCTCAGCAA
This sequence comes from Massilibacillus massiliensis, assembly GCF_900086705.1. Lineage (NCBI taxonomy): Bacteria > Bacillati > Bacillota > Negativicutes > Selenomonadales > Sporomusaceae > Anaerosinus > Anaerosinus massiliensis. The sequence continues at coordinate 633,439 of NZ_LT575483.1, forward strand.
AAAAATTGAATATATCGCTTATCCTTGCGGCAGTTACGATCAAAGAGTCATTGATGCGGTAAAGCAAGCCGGTTACCGCGGCGCTTTCACAATTAACCTTGGACGTGATACATCAAATTCTGCAGCATATTATTTGAATCGTATTCCTATCTTCGGCGGAAGTTCTCATACCTTTGCACGATTTTGGCTAAGATTAAAATTTACGCAAGTTTTTAACTCTATGCAAAATTTAAAGATCTTTTTGCACCAGAAGGGAGTTACCTCTTTATCTGAACTGATTTATATTCCATAGCTCAATAAACCCTATATTTTTAACCTAAAAAAAGCCTATGAATCTCACATCTTTGAATTCATAGGCTTTTTCTCTGAATTTTTTTCTTTCATATGCCAATCAACTATTATTTTTCATTTTTCAATCCCAAGCACAGCTTCCCTAAAAAATTAAATGATCGATAGATTCTACAAACCCCAAATACTTTTACTTATGATAAATCCTATCCATGTAGAAAAGAAACCTCCGAATAAATTCAACCCAACATTATAAAATGCGTGCAACATATCAGCTTCTTCCAATAAACGAAGCGATTCATAGCTAAAAGAAGAAAATGTCGTAAGCCCACCTAAACATCCTACAGCAACAAATAACCGCCAATAAGGGCTTATATTACATCGTTCATTCGCAAATGCCATGAACATACCAATCAAAAAGCAACCAGCAATATTTACAATGAGGGTTCCGCCTGGAAATCCCGTTCCAAATCGCGCAACAAACCAATTGGACACCAAATAACGGCCGACAGAACCAATTGCACCTCCAACAGCCACTAAGACAACACCTAGCATTCTACTTTGCATCTCCCTTATCCCTGAATAAATCTTCTATTATTATATATCGTTCACGCATCAAAAAAAAGCTCTCACCAGCAAAAACTGCTGATAAGAGCCATAAATGTTATGTATAATTAAATTTTAAACTTCCCAACTTCATCTTGTAATTCCATGGCAAGTTTAGATAAAGATTGACTTGCTGATGCGATCTCTTCCATAGATGCTGACTGTTCTTCAGTCGCAGCAGATACAGATTGTGCCTCACTTGAAGCTCCTTTACTTAATTGATCAATCTTTCTTACTGCTTCAACGATCCTTTGACTGCCCTCAGCCATATGTTCAATCGCTTGAGACATTTCCTTTACCTGACTAGATACTTGATTTACACTACCTGCGATATCTTGGAATGCTTTTCCTGATTCATTGACAACTTCTGCACCAATTTTTACTTCTCTTGTACCTTCATCCATAGCAACAACGGCTTTTTCCGTTTCGCCTTGTATCTCACCAATTAATTCGGCAATTTGTTTCGCTGCCTCTTGTGATTGTTCTGCTAATTTGCGCACTTCTTCCGCAACAACAGCAAAACCACGCCCTTGTTCACCAGCACGCGCAGCTTCAATGGCAGCATTCAATGCTAATAAATTTGTCTGACCAGCAATCCCAGAAATTGTATCAACAATCTGTCCAATTTCTCTCGATCTTTCGCCTAAATTCATAACAACCTGCGCAGAAGAAATTACAGTTTGTTCAATAGATTTCATTTGACTTACAGATTTTTCAACTGCCGTATTTCCTTTTGTCGCCTCTTCTTCTGCTTTTACAGCTCGATCTGCGACTTCAGTAGCATTTGCAGAAATTTGTTGTATACTTGCAGAGATTTGCTCTACTGCCTCTGATGTATGATCTGCTGATTTTAATTGTTCTTCAGCGCCTTTTGCCACTTCAGTGATTGAAATCGCAATTTGATTAGACGCTTGTGCCGACTGATCCGCACTTGCAGTCAATTCTTCTGAAGCTGCCGCTAGTTGCTCTGAGGAGCTGTTTACATGTTTCATCAGTGCACGCAAACTATCTCGCATCGTTGCCATAGCATCCGCTAATTGACCAATTTCATCTCTTCTTCTTATACTACGAGGTTTATCTCTAAAATCTCCTCCAGCCAATTCCTTGCAAACTGTTACCATAATGTTTAACGGCGTTACAACCTTCTTCGTTATATAAAGCCCACTTGCCCCTAATATAACAAAAGCAAGAAAAATAACAATCCCTGTAACTCTTGTTGCTTGTTCAGCGGTTTCCTTATCTTCATTTTTCATTTGTTCTGATATTTCAGCATAATAATCCGAAAACTCTTTCAGATTTGCACTAAACTCAATCGACAATGGAAGTACTTTACTCGAATACAGTTGATACGCTTCCGCATTTTTATTTTGATCAACTAACGCAAGAACAGGCCCCCGTTCTTTACGATATTTCTCTTTCGCATCTTTAATTTTATTTACAATTGCTTGTCCTTTTGCATCCAATTGCTCTTTTTCCAATTTCTCAAATACGACGTTCGTATTATTTACCTTTTCATCAATATACTTTTTTAAATACTGATTTCTACTATGATCTGTATTGATTGTCAGTTCCAGCATCGCTTCACCTACAAGTGCCACATCAGCTCTGACCTCATTCACTTCTCTTACTGGAATTAATCTCTTTTCATACATCACATGAATACTCTCATTGGCTTTTTGAAGATTATAGTATCCCATGCCACCGACAAAAATTACAACTAAAAATGCAGCCAAAATTAAACATCCAATTTTTAAATTTACTTTAAGATCATCAAAAAAATTCATACTATTCTCCTTCTCCAAATCAATTCGTCTTTTTTGAGAATTTGTGATATTTATCCTTTAAATGCAAAAACTATTTATTCATCTCCTTTTTTTCTTAATTATTTCATTAAAACTTCATTTTTCTATTGACTTTTTTTCATCTTTATTGTTTTAGTATACTCTTCTTTCATTATAAGTGCAACTATTCCAAATTAGATGTATTTCACTATAGGTGAAATACATCTAATTTTAAACACATCTATAATTCTATTAAGGGGGAATTTATCATATGAAAATTAGTTACGATGAGCGTTATCGACAAATCGCCAAATGGATCATTTATTATCGAAAAATTAAAGGACTTACGCAGGAAACACTTTCTGCAAAAGTCGGCATTAGCAAAAGTTATCTAAGCAAAATTGAGGCGCCAAATTCTACGAAAGCATATTCACTCGACGTTTTATTTGCCATCGCAGATGCATTAGATATAGACGTAATAAGATTTTTTCTTCCGTATGAAAAATCAGAATTGCACAAATTGCAATTCATATGTGACTGCTCCGTCATTTTTGCGCACAACAAAAAACCTCTGTGAAAATCACAGAGGATATTACTCATATATGGTGCGGGTGAAGGGACTTGAACCCCCACGGTTACCCGCCAGATCCTAAGTCTGGTGCGTCTGCCAATTCCGCCACACCCGCATGTGCAGAAGTATTTCATAAGCTTGCTTAATAATTATAGCAAAATAATAACGAAACATCAAATATTTTCGTATGTTATTAATTTCCAATTGTTCATGTCATAGATCACTCGCTTACTATTTACATATTTTTCGCATTGTGAAAATACACCCTCCAAACGCAAGTACTATGTAAATAAATAAAATACATAACGAAGCCATCGATCCAGTCTGCCCACTGCCAATGGTACGCAGCAAAGCACTCGTATGCGTCAGCGGCAAGCTTTCAATAACAACTTTAAAGATGATTGGCAACTTATCCGGTGAAAAAAAAGTACCGCACAAAAAAGACATTGGCAATAAGATATAAGTATTTACGCTTCCCATATCTTCATGTGAATCAATGAGCATTGCTGCAATAAATCCAAATGCCGAAAAAATCACACAATTTATAATTAATATACTGAAAAAAAAGAAATCCATATGAAAATGTGCGCCAAATGCATATGCCATAATCATAATAATGATAGAAGACAAAATACCACGCAATGTTCCAGCAGCGATTTTCCCAATAATAAAAGCCAATGGTTTAACCGGAGCCACAAGATATTCTTCAAGACTTTTATGATACATCCGCGCAGTATGTAAAGACGGTCCAACACTGTTGAAACTGATATTCATCGAATTCAAAGCAAGAATACCAGGCACTAAAAAATCTAAATAACTTCCTCCGATATAGGTTTCTGGAATACTCCTGCCTAACCCCCAGCCAAAAGCAACTAAATAAAGCATTGGAGCAATCATACGACTTAATAAAAATTTTATTAAACGCCGTTTCAATACAATCCAATCACGCCAAAACACCGTCATAATATCATAAAACATCAGCTGTTCACCTTTCTTCCAGTCAACTCAACAAAAACATCTTCTAAATTTGAGTGTCGTATCGTCGCTGTAGTATGGATTGAACCGGCGAAAGCAGCCGCTTTTTCTCGTGTAGGGAAAAAATTATATTCCCTACCTAATTTTCCTTCCCACTCCACCACATAACTGCCTGCCTTTTTGCATAAATTCTCTGGTTTATCCAATGCGATGAGACTTCCTTTTTCCATAATTGCTACACGCTGACAAAGCTGCTCTGCTTCCTCAATATAATGCGTAGTCAAAAGTACTGTAATATCGTCATTATGCATACGACGAATTAAATCCCATAATCGGCGTCTAACTTGCGGATCAAGTGCAACTGTTGGTTCGTCCAACAATAAAATTTTTGGTTTATGCATTAATGCCCGCGCGATTAATAAACGCCGTTTCATTCCCCCCGACAGCTCCTGTACACGATCATGAATTCTCTCACTTAATTCCACATACGCTAATAAAGAAAGTATCCTTTCCTTACGTTCACGCTCTGGCATGTGATGTAAACGTCCATGTAGTTCAAGGTTCTCTCCCACCGTTAAATCCTGATCTAAATTGACATGCTGCGGAACAATACCAATCATGGCTTTTATTTTTTCTTCTTCCTGTTGAACATGTAACCCATGAATTATAATATCGCCAGAAGATGGTTTCGTTAACATCGACAACATACGAATTGTCGTCGTTTTACCTGCTCCATTAGGTCCTAGCAAACCAAATATCTCACCTTCTTTTATTTCTAAATTTAATTGATTTACTGCAATTCGTTGACCAAAAACTTTTACTAACTCTTTCATCTTTATCACTTTAGTCACTCCAAAAATAAAATTCACTTGTTTTTATTAATTTCCAAGTTGTAATATCCATATTTTCATAACAATAACGTGAATTTTCAAAAACATGATCCACCTATTCAACTTAAACAGACAAAAAAAACATGTTTCTAAATTTAGAAACATGGCTACGTAAATACGTAACAAGGCAAATATATGAGCAATGTATCCTTGCCAAAGCTAAAAAGCAAAGAAACTTTTATTAAAACAACAAAAACCTCTTTCTGCAAAAGAGGTTCTATGGTTTATAAAATCAATCCAAAAAATCTCAAAATTTATACAGTCCACATAATAGATTGCTTTATGAATCGCCTCCCCATCGCTCGCAGGTCAATCGGTGATTGTTAATTAGGCAGTTCTCCTGGCTTTAGTTCATCGCAGCTCCAAACCTTCCCAAAATAAGCATTTCAGTGGTATATATAGAAGCAACTCACTATTACAGTGGCGGGACCGCGTTGGCATTACACCAAACTTCCCTATTAAGTCTTTAGACACCTAACTCGTTTTATTCGATTTTGGTTCATTCTATCACTACAACACTTTCCTGTCAATATCATGGTCTTAATGTTTTTCATAATTTTCTAACAAATACTAATTTTTTCTGCAAATTTTAATAAAACTGCACACTAAACCTAAAAATACAGCCCTGCAATAAAAGAACTATAAAAAAAGAATTATTACATAGATTTGTAATAATTCTTATACATTCAGAGCCAAATTTTCTAATAATTTATGCTTGACTACAACATCAACAATATTTGCATCAAATTGCGTTCCACGATTATATTTTAATTGTTCAATTGCCTCAATCGCTTTTATTTTAGAACGATAAGCACGCTGACTCGTCATCGCATCGAAGGCATCTGCAATCGCAACAATACGCGATGCCAAAGAAATTTCTTCACCCTTTAATCCATCTGGATATCCTCTGCCATCCATCCGTTCATGATGATGACGAACAATATCTGATATCGGTTTTAAAACTCTTACTTTGTTCACAATTTGATAACCGATGACTGGATGTTTCTTCATAACCTCATATTCTTGGTCGTCCAATTTTCCTGGTTTATTTAAAATGCAATCAGGAATACCGATTTTCCCAATATCATGAAGATGGGCTCCAATATGAATTCTAAGTTGCTCACTTTCTGATAAAAATAAAATTTTGGCAATTGCTAAAGAAACTTCAGCGACTCGTTCTGAATGGCCGCAGGTATATGCACTCTTTGCATCTAACGTAGTTCCCAAAGCATCAACAATTTCATGTAAGTCTGTTGCTAAAAGAATTCGATTCATAAATCCCCTTATGCGTAACCTCGCTATCTGTAAAGTAATTAATTCTTATCCTTCGTTGTTTCTGAGCAATGACAATTACAGCTACCACAGCTACTTGTCGTACAGCAATCACTTTCTCCTTTTGTAAACTTTCTAATAATTTTTTTCATTCCTAAAATAAATACAAAACCAATAACAGCTGCAATAACCGCTGTCGAAATTGTTCCTATAGCCATATTTCCCATCCTCCTTTAAACATTGAATAGAGATTCAAAGCGAATCATCTTCCAAATATACGGTAGATGATTCGCTTTTTCATCTTAAGCGCCAAAACCTAATAATTTTCCAACTTGATATACAATTAATGAAACAACCCATGCCACCGCAAATGTATAACCAGCGGAGAATAGCATCCACTTCCAAGAGGAAAACTCTTTTTTAATCGTTCCAAGTGCAGTCATACATGGTGTATAAAGTGCAATGAAAATCATAAACGCATATGCAGAAAGTGCTGAAAAAGCTACGCCGATTGAATCTTGCATTTGCTGTGCTGCTTCAGTTGCTTCTTCTGCCACTTCCGCTACACCATATAATACGCCCATTGTAGAAACAACCGCTTCTTTGGCCAAAATGCCTGTAAGAACAGCCGCACCTGATTCCCAAGTAGCAAACCCATGGAAAATAAAGAGATTTGAAATTGCAGCCCCAATAGAAGCTAAGAAACTTTCTTCCATTTCAGCCGAGCCGCCAAAATTATAACTGCTTAAGAACCAAATAACAATGGACATCGCAAAAATAATTGTACCAGCTTTAATTAAGAACCCTTTTCCTTTATCCCATGTTTCTAATAAAACAGTTTCCATATCCGGAAATCTATATGGTGGTAATTCCAACAAGAACGTACTATCTTCACTCTTAAACGTAGTTGAATTTAAAACCTTTGCCATAACAATTGCCAAAATAACCCCTGCAACATAAATTGAAAAAACTACATTTGTTGCATTTTCCGGGAAAAAGATCGCTGCAAATAATGCCATAACAGGAAGTTTAGCACCGCAAGTTAAAAATGGCGTAACGAGCATAGCAATGCGTCTGTCCTTTTCTGAATCTAAAGCTCTTGCGCCCATAATCGCCGGAACTGCACAACCAAATCCCATAATCAATGGCATAACGCCTTTGCCTGTAAGACCTGCCCGGCGCATAACCGGATCCATAATAAACGCAACCCGTGCCATATACCCTGTCCCGTCCAAGAAGCTTAAGCAGAAAAACAAGGTAAAGATTAATGGAACGAAAGTTAACACCCCACCAACACCGGCAATTACACCATCAAGAATCATTGATTGCAACCAATCAGCAACTTCCAATCCTGCAAGTGTCTCTTCTGTCCAAGGTGTAAGAGTCTCACCAATAAATTCATCAATAAAATCAGCCATCGGTTGACCAATCCATGAAAATGTAATTTCAAATACACTATAAATGATTGCTAATAGAATTGGTAAAGCCAAAAAACCATTGGCTAAAATATGATCAATTTTCTCAGTTGTAGAGGTACTTGCACCACTTTTTTCAACGGTCTCTGCAATAATTTGGTCAATTAATGCATAACGAAGTGCAATTACTTCTTCTTCGACTTTATCTTTATTCTTCGTTTCACGATTCAGTTCTTTCACCTTTGCAATATGTGCTTGAATTAAAGGACTGATCTTATAATTTTTTAATGCCTCTTCTGTAAAAACATCCATCAAATTTTTGATGCTCTTATTATCTTTGGCAACGGTTTCTACCACCGGCATACCAAATTGCTGCTCTAATTCCTTTACATGGATCTTAAGTCCACGTTTTTTTGCATCATCCATCATATTTAAATTAAGAATAACCGGAATACCAAGTTCAAGTAATTGTAATGTTAAAAATAAATTACGTTCGAGATTTGATGCATCTAATACATTGACTACAATATCCGGTTTATCATTCAATAAATAATCAATTACAATTTGTTCCTCTGCAGAACGCGCATTAATACTATACGTGCCGGGTAAATCAATCACAGAAATTGCACGATCATTATGATTTAAATACCCTACTTTTTTATCAACTGTTACACCCGGCCAATTCCCAATCTTTTGTCTTGCGCCAGTTAAAGCGTTAAATATCGTCGTTTTCCCCGTATTGGGATTTCCAGTTAAAGCAACCGAAAGCGTTGCCATTATACATCAACTCCTAAATATAAAATCAGATCACACTTACCTTAATCTTTTCAGCATCTGCTACACGTAATGCCAGATTATATGAACGTACTGAAACCGCCATAGGATCACCTAACGGTGCCGAACGTAATACTTTGACTGTTGTTCCCTTAATCAATCCCATGCTCATCAATCGGGATTTAATCTTAGAATTCTCCAGTCCTTCAATTCTTACAGTCGCACCCGGCTGTACTTCACTTAATGACATTTTATCGCTCAAATCATTGCTCACATTGGATTCAGCCAATTCTACTTTAGCTTCACTTAAAGCCATCTCATAATGCCTCCATTCAAAAACTCAATTATACCTGATTTTGATTTTCATTATCGGATTCTCATACTTTATCATAAGATATGTATATAGGTTTGTCAAGATTATTGATAATGGTATTCAATCTAAAACAAAAATAAAGATAGGTAAATACTGCACGCATACAATATCTTCCTATCTTTAATTCATCTTCTGATCGCACTTGGTACAAAAACCTCTTGCCCCTGTTGATTTTTGTAGATTTCCGCACTTACACCAAACACTTTTTCCAACATTTCAGCCGTAATTACCGCTTGTGGTTTCCCTTGTGCAAAAACACGTCCTTCTTTCAATACAATAATTTCATCCGAAAATTTCATTGCATGCTGAATATCATGTAATACCATGATCACTGACATATCATTTCTGTCATTTAATTCCGATACAAGCTCCAGAATTTCTAATTGATGCGCAATATCTAAATACGTAGTAGGTTCATCTAGCAATAAAAGCTTCGGATTCTGTGCAAGAGCCATAGCAATCCAAGCTCTTTGCCGTTCTCCTCCGGATAGATGCCGAACAAAGCGACTACGAAATTGTTCCATTCCAGTCTTTTTCAACGCTAAATTTATACACGCTGCATCTTCTTTAAGGTTGCCTCTCCACCACGTCCGATGAGGAAATCGACCATACTCGACCAATTCACCCACAGTTAAATCCTTTGGTGTTTCAGACCCCTGCGGCAAGATAGCCAGCTGTTTCGCTAAAGTAGCTCTAGAGATGTTTTTTAACTCTTTATCATCCAGCTGAACCGTACCAGAAGTATAGCGTAGCAAACCTGCTAACACCTTTAACAAGGTGCTTTTCCCGGATCCGTTCGGACCGATAATGACTGTCCTTTTTGCTCTTTCAATCGTAAGACTAATATCTTTTAAGATGACTTTATCATGTAACTTCACCGTAATATGATCTGCTGATATCATAGCCATTATAACTCCCTCCTTAGTAAAAAGAGGAAAAACGGTGCGCCTAAAAATGCCATAATAATACCTACAGGCAATTCAACTGGTGAAAACACAATACGCGCAAAGGTATCACTAAATGTAACTACGGCAATTCCCAATAACGCAGCAGCAGGTAATAAAAACCTATAATCTGATCCAATGATAAGCCGCGCCGCATGTGGTACAATCAGACCGACAAAGCCAAGTAAACCGACAACACTGACTGCACTCGCAGCAAGCAATGCAGCAAGTGCAGTCATGATAATCCGAGTCAACTCCACCTGAATTCCCAAACCTTTTGCAATTTCATCCCCTAGTTGTAAAATATTTAAATGTTTTGCACCTAAAAAAGCCAATGTCACTCCGACAATCGTATAAGGCCAAATGATATCCACATGAGGCCAGCTGCGGGCAGCCAGCCCTCCAACCATCCACATGAGTGCTCCATGTACGCGATCACTGTAAAAAATCATAAGCGCAGAAATTCCAGACCCCAAAAATGCCGAAACTGCCACCCCGGCTAAAATTACTCTAACGGGACGAATGCCCCCCTTCCAAGCCAAAACATAGATACAACTTGCCGCCGCCATTGCACCAAAAAAAGCAACCGGCGTAATCAGATACTCTAATGCTGGATATAAAATCATAATCACAATACCGGCCAGCCCCGCACCAGATGAAATTCCAATAATATGCGGATCTGCTAAAGGATTTTTCATGATCGCCTGTAAGATCGCTCCGGAAATTGATAAATGAACCCCCACCAGAGCAGCAACAATCGTTCTTGGCAAACGAATATTTAAAATAATTTGATCTTTCGAACTTGTCCCATTCTCCATTAAAATATGCCATATATCCGAATAGCCAATATGCACAGATCCTTTGAATAAACTAACCAAACAACCGCAAACAGCCAAAATGGCAAATACGATTAAGATCAGTATCCGCCATTTTTTTATTTCCATTCCAAATTTTATATCTTTACGTACAGCTACATCATCTTCCATCATTTAATACCTCTGGATATACCAGCTTTGCCATTAATTCTATTGCTTCAGGATATCTAAGCCCAGGATTTAATAGAAACAAATCCTGCGGTAAAAAATAAACTTTATTTTTTTTCACTGCATTTAAGGAACTCCAAGCAGGATTGCTTTCAATATCAGAAAGCATACGTTTTCTGATATCCTCCAGTTTTCCCATTGTAACAATAAAAATGATCTCCGGGTCATTTTCCACCAGTTTTTCTAAACTATACGGCGTAGAATCAGGATCTTGCTCCAATGCTTTACTGCCCGATGCAATGTTATGAAACCCAAGTGTTTTTGCCGCTGTCCCCGCAATACTGCCTTCCAGCTCAACAGTTACACTCTTTGCTGTACTATGCAGAATTGCTATTTTTTTAGCTTCCTTAGGGATTTTATCCGTTACATTTTGCACTTTTTGATTCATCGACTGCATCAAAGCTTTGCCTTTTTGAGTTTCGCCGGATATTTGAGAAAACAAATTAATTTTATCAAGAACATCTTGATAGGTTTTCATCTTAAGCACAATCACAGGAATATGGTTCGTTTCCAGAATCGGCAAAAATTTATCATGCATACCTTCATAGGCAATCACCAAATCTGGTTGAAGCGATATTACCTTTTCAATATTAATGTTATACACTGCACCAACTTCCTCAAGATCTTGTGCAGATACGGGTATGCTGTTTTTTGAACTAGGTCTTGCAATAAGCTTTGCATCTACAGCACCCAATAGTTCTAAAAAAGATGGTGATAATGCAATAATTTTTTCGGGTTTGTGTGTTAAGTTCACAGTCCTGTCTAAATCATCTTTTATCGTTAAATAAACGCTCTCTTCCTGATTCGCACTGTCCTTCTCCGCATTTGAACAAGCAGCCACATTCACAGCACATACAACCAACAAAAGAAACATACATATCTGTTTTAACTTTAACATTTTATCTTCCTCTAAAATTTCTATACTCGACTATCTGCGGCGCGCCAAGATCGTAGATAAATAATTTACCTTTTCATGCTTTGCAGCTTCTAAATCACGAATAATCAGCTCATCTTCTAAGCCGCATCTACTGATCATAACAGCTTTATCGGCAAGTTCGTTTTCTGTAAGCACATCAACCATTTCCGGGAAATTTTTATAAACTTTCATCATGACAACATTGTCAGTCACCGCAATTACTTGTTTAACTTTTTCTTCTGGTGCGGTTGCTGGAATAATACTTAAAATATCATTGCCTTCTACTAATGGATAGCCTAATTTGCTACCAATTGCGCAGAAAGCAGGAATGCCTGGAATCGTCTCAATCGTATAACCACAATTTTCCAACAATCTAAATACATAAATATAAGTACTGTAAAACATCGGATCGCCCAAAGTTAAAAATGCAACCTTCTTACCGGCCTTTAATAAAGCTAGAATTTCATTCTTATTCTCTTCCCAAACTTCTGGAGATTGTTCAAAATTAACCACCATAGGAAAGACTTGTTTGACAATTTCTACATCATCTTTTAAATAAGGTCTAGCAATAGAAAGTGCTAAACTATCTTCTTTCTTCTCCGTTTTCGGTGCAATAATAACATCTACTTCACGTATTGCATGAATTGCTTTTACTGTCAATAATTCCGGATCTCCAGGACCTACACCAATACCATAAAATATACCTGCCATAACTTCCTCCTAAGGTGTTAATACCATTAAATTATTTTAGCACTACAAGTCTGACACCTGCGGTACCAATTTCTCTTGTTCACAATGTAAATTTTACTTCTATGCTGTTTCTGTAAAACTCCATTATATTAAATACTATATAAAATAAAAAATACCTGTTTTTATTCATTGTTTTATAAAATAAACGGAAAATAAGAGTTAAAAAGCCAGCTTAGACTTTTAACTCTTATTCCCTAAAAAAATTTTACCGTTAATTTAGTTCTTACCTGCAATTGCATCTTTTACATGTTGCACATAAATCTTTTGTATTGCTTTATTTTCACCTAAACCATGAACATAAGTATCTACTTGATATCCTTCTGCTTTCAATAAATTTTTCCAAGAATCATCTTCATCGCCAGCCATATCATTATTTGCATGATCACCGGCAACAAGCATCAATGGCATCAACAATACTGATTTTACAGATTTTTTCGCTGCTAAACGAGCAACTACATCTTCAAAATTTGGATGATCAGTTTCCTCTACAACACCAATCGTTACAGGCATTTTCGCTGCATCAAATTCATTTTGCAATGCTTGATAAGCTGGATTGTGTTGATGTGGAGATCCATGCCCCATAAATACGATCTCTTGTCCTTTTTGAACCTTTGGAAGTTGTGTTTTCAACGCTTTCACAGCAATTGCGAAATCATCTACTTTCCCATCTGTTCCATCATTCATAAGAACAGGTCTGCCAATTTTAATACTTTGGAAAGAATTCTCATAAGTCTTCACTGGAGCAATGACTTTTTTATCGTATTCTTCTCCTGGCGTAAGATGTGTTGACTGTATTACAACCTCAGTATATCCTTCCGCTTTCAGCTTGTCCAATGCTTGTTCCAAAGTATCTGCATAAATGCCGCGGTCGGCTAATCTTTTCATTACAATTCTTGATGTGAATGCACGACGCACTTCATAGTCTGGAAAAGCCGCCTTAATTTCGTTTTCAACGCTTTCGATACACGCTTTTCTCGCGTCATCAAAAGTTGTTCCAAAACTTACAACTACAATTGCTTTTTTAGCGGCACTTGCACTTGCCACCGAGTGATGTGTTGCCAATACTGCTGAAACTGTAAAAGCAACGACTAACAAAGTACATAAAAACTGCTTCATAAAGATTCCTCCTAGATATTTTAATTAAGTAATACATATAAAAAAATAAGCCTTTTCTGCATAGCAAAAAAGGCTTATTTAGATATCATAAATTTATATCTATTAATCCCCTTCCCATCGCTCGCAGGTCCAACGGTGATTTCTTGACAGGCAGTTCTCCTGGCTCTAGATCATCGCTACTCCAAACCTTCCCAAAAGTAAAACTTTCAGTGGTATATTCTTGGATTCGCTCCCTATTACAGTGGCGGGACCGCATCGGCATTCAACCGATTTCCCTATTAAGCCCTTACCGGGCACCCATCTCAATGCTATTATTTTTTCATATTATGAAATAAAGTATATTTATTACAAAGGTTATGTTACCACTTTTATTTTTACTTGTCAATTGACAAATTCATTCTCTTTAAAATGCAATAAAATTATAAACTCATGGATAAACCACTTCAATTAAATCCCGCACGGCATAGACAACATACTGTGAAGTACAGTATGTGTATTTATCCTCCACTTGAATTAATTGTTTGTTTTTAACCGCTTTAACCGTAGAAAATGCAGGATCATCGATTACTTCCTGCTTAAAGTTTTCAATACCCTTTCCTTCATAATCCCAAGTAGGAATCATAATAAAATCGGGATTCACAGCAACCAGCTGCTCTTTCGCTAACACATCATTTTTTTCTAAACCGGCAATCGCAGCGCCATTGACTACACCGGCATATTTATAAATATCATCCAGCATACTCCCCTTCCCGCCATAACACCCCATAAAGGATAATGCCATAACAACCTTGCGTTCATGCTCTGAAATTTTATTTGCCTTTTCTTGTACTTTTGACAACACGGCATTCATTTCTTCTACAACAGATTTACTGCGTTCCTCTTCGCCAACTAATTCGCCGAATTTCATAACTAAAGTTTTGACCTCTGCAATCGTCGCCGGCGTCTTATAAACGTATACCTGCAGCCCAACCTCTCGTAAACTCTCGATGAGCTCGGTTGGCAGCCAATCTGAAGCAATCACGAGATCCGGCCTGCATGCGAAAACACCTTCCACACTCTTACTGCTTAATACAGGTATATCCTGCGCCTGGACCGCAATATTAGAGATTCCATAATCTGCTGCACGTGAGGAACAGGCCGCCAGACGCTTATCATCCACTAATGATAATAAAATTTCATCACTGCATAACGTAAGTGATACAATTCGCTGCGGTTTTGCTTCCAATTTTATCTTTATGCCTTGACTATCAACAGCTTCATAACCATCATTCTCATGAATTGTCGCATCCTGAAAGTTACATCCATGAAAGAAAATACTGCAAAGGATGATTATACTCCATACAATACGGCGCTTTATCATTTGTACTCCTCACTTTATTGCATTTTGCTGTATTTCAAGTTTACGCTGCCAATCTTCAGCATCTTTTTGCATAAATTCATGCACCAAAAATTCTGGTTGAATATACGAAATAAGTTTCTTCACTTGCGGTGTTGAAAAAGGCAAATGTTCATCAATTTTAAGGATATGCTCCATAATCTCACCACTTGTCCGATTTGTATCTATCTTATTCTGCATACAACTTGCAACATATGTACCGGATAAAGAATAGTGCAAATGCAGCCCCTTAATAAAGGTGCGATATTCCCCTAAATTCTCCACGCACTGCAGCACATAGTCGATGGCCTCATCTTGATTTTTTAACCGCTGGTTGGTATTCATTAAATGTCCCGTGTCTAGCATAATCCCAACATGCTCGTGCTGTACCTGTGTAAGCAATTTTTCCACCAAACGCTTATTCACTAAAGTCAAACCCGGCCACCAGAGATTTTCAAACAACAGCGTTGTATTTTGGGGAATCTGGTTGACCAATGCATTTACCAATTCAATCGTAGCATCAATCACCTCTTCACTGCTTGCGTGAAACTTCCAACTAAAAACTTCATCCAATCTTGCATGACTCACGTGAAACACAAAATATTTTGCTTGCGTTTGACTGGCAATTTTAAGATTTTGGGCATAAAGTTTTAACCAATCACTTCTGTTAACCCCGCCATAGCATTCAATAATCGCCCGCCTGCTGCCAAGCTGTTTCTCAACACTTTTTAAATCACCGCGCCAAAACTCCAGCCAATAATGCCAAAAATTTAAATGCACCCCCTGTATGAACCTTTTTTCATGCAATGACTGATCCCAAGGTTCACAAAACATCATTTCAATTCCATCCAAATGATGCTTTGTCAAAAATTTTTCTAGATTTTCTTTTTTATTATAGATAAGCCGTTCCGTATCCATACGATAATTTGATAAATTCACAAGTTCTAACATATATATCATCTCACTCTAGACGACGCTATTGATTTCTAAGGTTAAAGGTCACTTTTGCTTTTTTGCGAGCTGCTACCTTCACTCCATTCGCATCACGCGCCGGTGTGTATTCCCATTTTTTAACGCAATCAATTGCTGCTTTTTCCATCGCAGCAGAACAATCAGATTTTAAAATTTCTACATTGATAATTGCCCCATCCGGCAAAACCGTAAACTCCAGCCAAACAACGCCCTCCCTATTTGCTCGTCTATCTCGTTCCGGGTAAACGGGCTCTACTGACGCATTTAATGTTGCTGAACGACTTTGATCTCCCTTTGGGCCGTCACTCTCATGATCCCCGAACTCGTGATCAGCACTGCCATTAATTAAGCCTGCTTCTTCTCTTCCATCACCAAAACCGGCTATTGCAATATCACCACGTATCCCCGCAGCAGCTCCAAATGCTGCTTTTGCATCTCCTACTGTGCCTTGGTGCGCAGATTGCTTTCGGTTATTCTGTAAATGCTGCCGACTAACTTGTTCAGCCTTATATTCAGTATTGTCCAAGTTAGTCTGAGCATCTGAAGTTTCTAATTCTTCCTTATCTCGAACTATAATAATCTCTGTGTATTCTTCTGTCTTAAGCATCACTGGTGTAAAATGCAAATAAAGAAAGCCAAAGCATATGGAAACTCCATGCACAAAAAGCGAAATAAAAATTGCTTTTTTCCAGCGCATACACTCTTCCATCGTTATCGTTCCTTTCGTTCTGTTGCAATGGCAATTTTGCTGATTCCCGCTGATTTTAATTCATCCAATGCAGCCACTACTTCGCCATATTCTGTTTTCTTATCAGCTTTTAGCACAAATATACTTTCTTTATTTTTACGCAATTCACTTTTTGCCATCTGACCAAGTACTGCAAAAACGATTTCTTCATTTTCAAATAAGATATTTCCATTCGGCAGTACAGTGACAGAAATACTATGGTCTGTTTGTGCCTTTTGTGCTGAAGCATAAGGAAGCTGCATCGGAACAAGATTTTGCTCAATCCGATAAAGCGTACTCATCATAAAGAATACCAACAAGAAAAATATAATATCAATCATCGGAATAATCATTAATTTAGGACTGCGTTCTGATCGTAAATTACGTAGTTTCATGATTTTTTCTCCTGCTTCATATGCGAAACAAACAACAAACATACCTCTTCTAAATTGGTAATAACACGATCTAATCTATGATTGAAATAGCTGTAAAAAACCATTGCCATAACAGCCACACATAAACCCGATGCTGTCGCGACCAACGCTTCTCCTACACCGCCGGTAATTTCCAAGGGTTGTCCATTTTTAACATGCATTACACTAAATGAGCCAATCATCCCAATCACAGTACCTAACAATCCCAATAATGGCGCAATGGTAACAATCATATCCAAATGATTGAGATTTTCTCTAAGTTTCGCAGCAGCTAAAGAAGCTTCTCCCTCCAGCACACTTTCCACATTCCCTGTTTTTCCCACAAAGCAATCAATGCCACGCCAAGCAACACGGGCGACAATTCCACGCTCCTCTTCGCACAGAGTTTTAGCATTCTCCCATTGATTTGCTTCTATAAACAATGTAAGTTTCTCTATAAACTGTTTTGGATTATTTTTAATATTTTTATAATACAGATACCGCTCAACACCAATACATAGAACAATACATGAACACAATAAAATCAAATACATGACCGGTCCACCCGCTCTAAACATATGGAATCCTTCCATTAACCATTCCACAGAATATCCCCCGATTCTAAAAAAATTTTGCTTTCATTACAATAATAAAAAAAATTCTCAAAGCTTCTACTTTCCTATTCTTTGGATAAACGATAGCATCGCTTCATTCGATTGCAATTCCAAATTGTTTAAGAAAAGTATTGCTTTTTTCTACACGCACTTTTTTTCTTTGCAATAAACTTTCATAAAGCCTGCTTGCCTTTTGCTGTGTAAAATCACGCGTGTCGATAGGCGTATCTTCAATTACAATCAAATTTCTTGAAAAGAACGCCAGCTCTAAATTAAAATAATTTTCTTCCGTATACGTATCATTGGTCAATATAACCCAATCGGCATTTTCAACGAACCGTTGCACGGCAAGCTTTTGCTCTGCATTGATTTGTTGATAGTTCGGTACGATCATGCGATGCACCGCAAAAGCCTCTGCAACCGCTGCATCGATATCGTTTTTTTCTAAAATCCCAATACTAATATCAAATCCCCATTTATAAAGTGCACGAATCATCTCACCACTTGAACCATTTCCACCAATGATGTGAACTTTTTTCTGCTGTATCAAAGGTAAACGATTTCCCAATGTATGAATATCCAAAATTCCTGTTATCGGATTCTTATATACAACAGCATCTAATTGAAATGCTTGTTTTAAATTTTCTTTTGTAATAACCTTCTCAGGTCTGCCATCCTCTATGATTTTCCCATCTGCCAGCAATACTAATCTTGAACAAAATTTTGCTGCCAACCTAATATCATGAACCACAATCAAAATGGTCTTTCCTTCTTTACAAAGTTTTTGACAATAGCGAAAAATTTCTTCTTGATATGCTAAATCCAAACTAGCAGTCGGTTCATCTAAATAAAGCAACGGTGTTTCCTGTGCAAGCACTTTTGCCAGCAAAACGCGTTGACATTCTCCCCCCGATAACTGATTGACCTTTTTTGCTGCCAAGTCTTCTACACCAGTAAATCGCATATAATTACGTGCAATTTCATAATCTGACTTCCCCTCATTTTGCCACCATGACAAATAGGGATAGCGACCCGCTAAAACAACCTTTAAAACGGAGAACCCAAAATCCAAATTAACATCTTGTTGCATATAAGCAATCTTACGCGCAATTTCTTTGTCATCAAATTGTGCCATTTCTTTACCAAAAATTTTCACTGAACCAGAAATATTCTTATTCAATCCTCGCAAAGCTTTTAAAAAAGTGCTTTTCCCCGCACCATTTGGCCCTATGATACCAATGAACTCACCTTCTCTTGCCTGCAAATTTAAATCGTCTAAAATTTGTTGTTGACCAATTGTGACGGATACATGCTCCGCAGCCAAAACAAAACACTCTTCCATCTAGAACAAACCTCCTTTTTGCAGACGACGCAATAAGTATAAAAAATAAGGTGCGCCAATCAAAGCAGTCATAATGCCGACGCGGACTTCTGCTGGTGGAAGAATAAATCTTCCTACAGTATCACAAGCAACTAAAAAAATCCCGCCTGCGAGCGCAGAGGCAGGCAATAAAGTACGATGTTCTGGTCCTAAAAGAAGACGCATCACGTGCGGCACAATAAGACCGACAAATCCAATATTCCCGCTGATACAAACTGCAGCCGCCGTTGTTAACGTGGCCAAGGCGAGCAAAAACAATCGAAGTTTTGCAACCGACATACCTACGGAATACGCTTCCTCTTCACCCAAAACTAAAATATTCAGCTGTCTAGCTAAAATACACAAAATACTTACACCCGCTAAAATTGGAATGCACCCCATGGCAACATGCTCCCATCGACGATAATCCAATCCGCCCACTGTCCAAAATAAAAACTCACGTAATTTGTATTCACTAATAAAAGTTAAAATACCAGACGTCAACGCACCTAAAAAAATGCTGATTGCAACCCCTGCTAATAGTAAAGTCATGACTGAAATTTTATTTTGCCGCATAGCTAAGGAAACGGTAACGGTAACCGCGAAAGCTGCGCCAAGCAATGCAAATAACGGCATGTAAAACATACTTAAAGTAGAGAATCCAGTTGCAATAGCAAGAACAGCACCGAGTCCGGCTCCACTCGATACACCAAGAATTCCCGGATCGGCAAGGGGATTACCAAATACCCCTTGCATAACGGCACCGGCTACAGCAAATGCGGCACCAACTAAGATGCCAACAAGAGTACGCGGCATGCGAATATGCCAAATTACGGCTGTTTGCTCCTGCGTAATAGAGATATGTTCGAAACCCGGTATATGCAATTGTTGCGCTATAATAGCCAATACGGTTTGAACCGGAATGTCAATTTGACCATAAGCCAATGAAACGAATATTACATAAAAAAATAAAAGAACCAGTAGTACAAAAATACGCACATGATTTAACCCTTTTGGCATACCCTAACATCCTTTTTAACTAAGACTTTCTGATGCAAACCGCATCTGTGAATTGTAACCCCATTTGATATATAAAACTAAAACGCATATTTCACCCCGACTTGGAAACTCCGCCCTGCCATTGGATACGCACCAACCGGATCATTTCCGGTTAATTCGTAGGCTCGATTTGTAATATTATTCATTTTTAAATAAGCTGTCATCATCTGATTCATTTTATAATTAACATTTGCATCCCAAATCCAATAGTTTGCTGTGTAATACTTGCTGCTGCGGCCTGTTCCGGCACTTCCGGTTAACATATTACTCCATTTTTCATCATGATAAGAAATACCAAAACGGTAACCATTTGGTCTGCTATTTTTTTCATCCCATTGATATGCATCATCTCCAATTTTGGTTTCTGTCTTAATATACGAATACCCAGCATCAAGTTTCCAATTTTCATTGATTTGATGATTTACAGATAATTCAATTCCTTTTTTTGTTTGGCGATTGGCGTTCTGTGGCATTGTGATATAAGTCATATCGTTATACACCCACCCTATAGCATTTTTAATTTCACTTTTAAAAACACTTGCATTAAATGATGTCTGTTCATTTAATTTCGTATGGAATCCAACTGTAGTTTTATCCCCAGTTTCAGGTTTCAAATTTGGATTGCCATACATAAAATAGGAGGGATCATACCAATATAAATCATCGGCATTTGGTGCATTAAAAATCTGTCCCCAGGAAATATAAAAACTGGAAATATTATTTACTTTATAATTCAAAGCGGCCTTCGATGTAGTCTTTCCGCCAAATTTACTATGATCATCATATCGTACGCCAGACACCAAAGACACTTTATCACTGATTCGCATTGTATCTTGAAAATAAAAAGCTTTATTTTCAAGTTTTTTATTCTCGTAATTCCCACCATGTACAGCACCGTTATCAATCTTTGTTTCTCGCCATTCTGCGCCTGTTACAATCGTATTGTTTACATCTGCCTGCCATCCTTCCTGCCATTCAATTCCCTTCATTTTATTCGCATACTTGGAATATCCACCGCTACCATCTACATCGTCAAATCCTTGTGTCGTATAATTGCTGTAATACCGAATATGGCTTGGCAGATCAGTATCTTCTTTATAGTTGTAAGTAAACGCCCAATTGTTCACCAATTTATCCATGCGATCATGTAAATAATGATTGGACAAACCGCCATAACCTCTATATCCCGGTGCTTGGTTCCATTGCCCCGACTCATCTGTCATATGTTCAAACTGCAGTGTCAAAGAGGTGCCTTGATCAAGTATCTTATCTAAACGAAAAGTCGCATTTTCTTTTGAGTAATCACTATTATCCATTTTTTCAGTTGCATTATTCTTATAATTCTTGTACTTCATATAGTCTTGATTTTGTTTTCCCGCAGAGACAAACCAACTCCAATCATGATCACTTCCTTGTGTAGTCAAATCCACTTTATGCGTATTCCATGAACCTGCACTCACATCAAGCGTAGATGAAATCCCCGACTGACCTTTTTTGGTAATAATATTGATCACGCCACCTACAGCATCTGAACCATATAGTACAGACCCTGCCCCTTTTACAACTTCAATTCTTTCAATATTCTGCATGCCGGCAATTGTTTTTAAATCAATACCGGCCCTACCGGTTGCAGCACCCTTGTCCAAATTTACTCGCCGACCGTCAACCATAACAACGACACGATCATCTCCATCGATTCGTACGATATCCTGTCTTGTCATTGAGGCCTCCGTTATTACAACCCCATCCACTTGCCGTAAGGCTTCGGCCACATCACCATAATGACGATCAGCGATTTCTTTCGCCGTAATCACAGTTACATTTGCGGCAGTTTCCGATAATTGGGTCGGAATTCTATTGGCAGTGACCACTACCGTGTCAAATTCTTCTTCCTCTTGCACATTTGCATTCGCCTGCCCAATATAAGACGTACTCAATAACAATGCAGTACAAATCATCGTGCGCAATATATATCTTCGTTTACATCCTTTATACATAATCGACACCTCCAACCCGAGTACAATATAATGTAAAATCAAAGTTACGAAAAACACTCCGGATATACTGTTTTGGCAAACTCCCTTACACTTTCCGCTGCATATTGTGAAACACAATATCGATAACGATCTGAAATATAAAGCAACCGATTGTATTGAACCGCTTTGACCTCTTTATACGCAGGATCAAGACGAATTTCTTCTCGATAACTGTTTGCACTTTGTTTCTTTGTATTCCAAGTCGGCAACAAAAAAATATCCGGATTAATTCTAACGACCTGCTCTTTTGCCAGTATTTCACCTTTTTCAAGACCAGCTTCTCCTGCACCATTGATCACTTTTGCCTTTACACATATATCATTGAACAATGATGCCCTGCGACCAAACGCCCCAGAAAAAGAAAAAGCAATGATCGTCTTTTTCTTCTCCGCTGTAATTTGCGATAATCTTACATTGACTTCAGTTAATATTTTTTCCATATGAGAAACAATTGCTTGTCCCTTCTCGAATTCACCAACAACTTCGGCAATATCCAAAACTCTTTGTTTGGTCTCTTCTAACGTAGACGGTGTTCTAGATATATAAACGGGTATTCCCATCCCACGTAATGTTTCGGCAACATCGGCTGAAATAGCATCTGACATAAGTACAAGATCTGGTTGTAAAGCAATAATTGCCTCAACATTTCCTTTATCCGTTAATTTTTTCTCCACTTTTCGCGCTTTATCCGCAATAGAAGAAATCCCCTCATCTTCTGCCAGATAAGATAATGCAGCAATTCGTTCAGGCTGAACTAAATCGACTAAAATTTCATCTGTACCTAAATTAAGAGATACAATGCGCTGCGGTTTTTCCGGAGCCTGTATAACATTACCTAAAGTATCCGTGATTTCGTGTAATTGTACCCTCGAATGTATTGTCTCGAAACTTTTACAGCTACTAAAAATCATCATCATAAAAACAAGACCTAAAATTAAACTATTCCTATGCATCTAAACTCCATATTTTCCTCATCCAAATTATTTTTAATACAAAAAGCTAAAAGTGATTGCCCGAAGGCAATCACTCCAGACTGTCAGCAAAATTAAACATTTACGTTAATAAATTAGAAAACAACTACATCGTCCTACCCTAAAACTAGTACGAAAACAGGCGTCTGACTCGCTGCCTATGAATCTTTGTACGATCTCACGTATTTACTTTTGGGCGTTATCAAAGGCAGCTATAAGTTTTTGCATCGCAATTGTAGCGGACATTTTGCCCTCCGACACGGCAGTTTCAATCGCGTTTCTATTTTTCTTTACCTTTTCGTTTTGATAAAACATCGTATGCAAGTGTTCCTCAACCATAGAATATACCCAATCCAGCGTTTGCGCTTTTCTTCTGGATTCAAATATCCCACTTTTCCCAACCACATCTTTAAATCGCTGCATCACTTGCCAAATCTCCGCAATGCCTAAACCAGTTAAGGCAGAACAAGTATGTGCCTTCGTCTGCCAGCCATCCGTCGCCGGTCTTAAATAACGAAGAATACGTTCATAATCCACTTTAACCATTTCAGCTTTTTGCTTATTATCACCATCTGCTTTATTAATTAATATCGCATCGGCAATTTCCATAACGCCTTTTTTCATCCCTTGCAGTTCATCACCTGCACCAGTCAACACAACCAATAGAAAAAAGTCTACCATAGATCTCACTGTGATTTCACTCTGACCAACGCCGACTGTTTCTACTAAAATCACATCATAGCCCGCTGCTTCACAAAGCAGTAAAGTTTCCCTGCTTTTTCGCGTAACCCCCCCTAGAGTTCCACTAGAAGGAGACGGTCTAATAAAAGCATTTTTCTCCCGAGAAAGTTTTTCCATTCTAGTCTTATCGCCAAGGATGCTTCCCTTTGTAATACTACTGCTCGGATCTACCGCCAGTACAGCAACTTTATGACCATGTTGACACAAAGTACAGCCTAATGCTTCTATGAAGGTACTCTTTCCGGCACCAGGAACACCGGTAATCCCAATACGAATTGACTTCCCCGTATGAGGCAAAACGCTTTGTAAGACATCCTGTGCCAGATTCATATGCATAAGGGAGTTACTCTCAATGAGCGTAATCGCCCTTGATAAAACCATTCGATCACTTTTCAATATACCTTCTACATATTCATCAACGGTAAGTTTATTGCGCTTTACTACAGTTGCAGCCTGCCTAACCTTTGTTGTAGCGAAGCGTGCCATACCATCATGACCACCGTCTACGCCTTGCATGACACGGCATGCAAACTCTGCACCCGCATCTTCAGGCGTCCAATCAGGTTTATAATTTTGATCACTCATTTTCCCAGTTGAGACGCACTTTCAATTCTTCTAAAACTTTTCCCGCTGCAATGGGAATGATTGTGCCCGGCCCGAAAATCGCTGAAGCACCATGCTCTCGTAAAAAATCGTAGTCTTGCGCTGGTATTACACCACCAATTACAACCATAATATCTTCCCGTCCACGCTTTGCCAACTCTTCCACCAATTGCGGCAACAAAGTTTTATGTCCGGCTGCAAGTGAACTCATACCAACTACATGTACATCATTATCTACTGCATCTTGCGCCGTTTCTTCTGGCGTTTGAAAAAGCGGTCCAATATCAACATCAAATCCTAAATCGGCAAACGCGGTAGCAATTACTTTTGCACCACGATCGTGTCCGTCTTGCCCCATTTTAGCAATCATAATTCTCGGACGTCGTCCTTCGTGCTCTTCAAATTCGTCCGTCATTTGACGTACACGACGAATTTCATCTTCATTTGCGAATTCACTGCTATATACCCCTGAAATAGAACGAATTACCGCTTTATGACGACCGGAAACTTTTTCTACTGCATCCGATATTTCCCCAAGACTTGCTCTCGCTCTCGCCGCTTTTACTGCTAAGTCGAGTAAATTCCCATTACCCGTCTCAACAGAATTTGTAATCGCCTCCAAACAAGATAAGACTTGATCTTGATCACGATTGGCACGAAGTTTTTCTAAACGTCTAATTTGCGCCTGACGAACAGCAACATTATCGACATCTAAAATATCTAGTGGATCTTCTTTATCCAAACGAAATTTATTCACACCAACAATCATTTCATTTCCTGAATCAATGTGCGCCTGTCGACGTGCAGCAGCTTCTTCAATTCTCATCTTAGGCAAACCTGTTTCAATTGCTTTTGCCATACCGCCCAGTTTCTCAACTTCCTGGATATGCGCCCAAGCACTTTTTACCAATTCTTGTGTGAGAGCTTCCACATAATAAGACCCGCCCCAAGGATCTACGACTTTGCAGATTTTTGTTTCGTCCTGTAAGTACAGCTGTGTATTACGGGCAATGCGGGCCGAAAAATCGGTTGGCAAAGCAATCGCTTCATCTAAAGCATTCGTATGCAGAGATTGCGTATGCCCAAGTGCAGCTGCCATAGCCTCAATACAAGTTCTAACAATATTATTAAATGGATCTTGTTCGGTAAGACTCCATCCAGAAGTCTGTGAATGCGTGCGTAATGCCATTGATTTTTTATTCTTTGGATTAAATTGCTTAATAATTTTTGCCCACAATAAACGGCCTGCTCGCATCTTCGCAACTTCCATAAAATAATTTTTTCCCATTGCCCAGAAGAAAGACAGCCTTGGTGCGAATGCATCGACATTGAGTCCCGCATTCACCCCTGTTCTGATATACTCAAGGCCATCGGCGAGTGTATAGCCAAGTTCTATATCCGCAGTTGCTCCGGCTTCCTGCATGTGGTATCCAGAAATACTGATACTATTAAATTTAGGCATAAATTGCGATGTGTAAGCAAAAATGTCGCCAATAATCCGCATTGAAGCAGCCGGTGGATAAATATACGTATTGCGCACCATGAACTCTTTTAAAATATCATTTTGAATCGTACCTGCAAGAACTTCTTGTTTTACCCCTTGTTCTTCAGCCGCTACGATATAAAAAGCTAAAACAGGTAAAACAGCGCCGTTCATTGTCATCGATACCGACATCTTATCCAGTGGAATTCCTGAAAATAAAATTTCCATATCCAAAATAGAATCAACTGCCACCCCTGCTTTACCAACATCCCCAACAACCCGTGGATGATCGGAATCATAGCCGCGATGTGTCGCAAGGTCAAAGGCTATCGAAAGTCCTTTTTGCCCTGCTGCTAAATTGCGGCGATAAAATGCATTACTTTCCTCTGCTGTGGAGAATCCGGCGTATTGACGTACTGTCCAAGGACGAGTTACATACATACTTGGATATGGTCCACGTAAAAATGGCGGAACCCCAGCCATATAATGCAAATGCTGCATACCTTCTAAATCTTGTTTCGTATATAATGGCTTTACATCGATTTGCTCCATGGTTCTTTGGTAAAGCTCTGTAAAGCTCTTACCTGTCTCAGACTCTAAGCGCGCTTTCCATTCTTCAAAACTCTCAGCTTGCGCTTTTGTTTTAAATTCAAGCTTTGTGAAATCCGGTTTGAAGTACATTATTTTATACCTCCTCTTTGCTGCAGCCAAGTCAAAATATCCAGGCAATTTGCTCTTACATGAATAAATTCTTCTATACCAGCTTCACGATAAGCTTCCTCATGCTCTGGCGCAGGTGCACCAGCCAGCATCATAATCATTTCAGGTTTTTTTAGTTTTATTTGCCTTGCAAGCGCTGGCACAATTTCGGGATACGTAATATCGGTAGAACAAATAATTGCAACATATGCCCCCGACTTTATTGCAGCCTCAGCAGCTTCTTCAACCGTTTCAAATCCATCATTCTTTAATACTTCAAATCCACCGACCTCGAAAAACCCTGTACTGAAATCAGCTCTTGGTTTATGCTGCGGGATTGGTCCCATATTGGCCAAAAATATTTTTAACTTTTCTCCTTTTTCCGTTTCATATTGTTTGGCTTTATGACGAAGTGATTCAAATTGTTCAGTAAAACGATGTTTTTCAATGATTGTATCGATTTTTTCTATTTTACCTTCTTGTCTTAGCGCTTCTGTAACCTCACCTAACGTCGCACCAGCGGCAAAGGAGGAAACAATTTCATCCAGTACCGTTCCATACTGATTGTTGAATCCTTTTTTTATCGCAGACAATTTTTCATCACGATAAATCGTATCAACATCTGCGACAAAATCTTGCACTTGTTTCTCTCGCAGTTTCTGAAGCTCTGGCTCATCCAATGGATGCTTTTCCAATTCTTCTTCCAGCATATTGGCATACATATTAACGCCAACAGCTCTGTCTGCTCGTCTCGCTAAGTTTTTAAATCGCTGCTTTAATACATCGGCAACTGCATTTTGCACAATTCCTTTTCTTAAGGCAGAAACCATACCGCCTTCTTCTTCTACGCTTTGCAAGACTTTCCATGCCTTTTGCGCGATTTGCTGCGTTAATGTTTCTATATACCATGATCCACCCGCAGGATCTATCGGCTGCCTTAAATTACATTCGTTCTGTAAAATCACTTGCGTATTCCGAGCAATTCGACGAGAAAATTCATCCCCAAAACGAATGACTTCATCAAACTCACCCACTTGCAAGCTGTCTACACCACCAACAACACCAGAAAAAGCCTCCGTTGTAGTACGCAGCATATTCACATAAGGATCGTAAATAGACTTGTTGAATTTACCTGTTCGTGCATGAATCACCATTTTCTGAGCTTCTTTATCCCCACCAAAATTTTCTATAACCTGCGACCATAACATCCTCGCCGCTCTAAATTTTGCAATCTCCATAAAAAAATTAGAGCCAATAGAAAAGCTGAACTGCATATGTTTCGCAATCGTCTGAATGTCAATACTCCTCAATTGCATAGCACGGATATATTCAATCGCCGTAGAAAGCACATAACCAAGTTCTTGCACGGCACTTGCTCCACCATCATTGTAGATCTCACCTTGCACTAAGATATTTCTCAACTTTGGCATATTTTCTTCAGTCCAAACAATGGTATGCGCCATTTCATTATATAAATCATGTACGGAAGTAGGTAACTGACCGTCTTGTGCTAAAGTACCGATTGGGTCAGCTCCGACAACCCCATGAATTTTTTCAATCGCATCAGAGTTTGCCCTGCAAGTTGCACTCATCATGCCGATTAACATTGTACTAGAAGCACCAGCATGCATATAGAGTTCATATTTTCCCAAATCAACATCCTGAAAAATATGATACATATCTTGTATTGTACTTAAAGATACGCCGCCTTTTTGGATATCATCAAAATCTTGCTCTACATTTTTCCCTTGTTTCGTCTTCTCATCAAGCGCAATATTAATAGAGGTGGCCCCTTTTTCTAGTTGGTGCCGAATCGATTCATTCAGTTTTTCTGGCAGCACTTCATTATTTGCTTGCGCAATCAACCACGATTTATGAATGTAGCCTCCCGCCCGGATACCGCGCATATAATTTTCAGCTCCAGGTAAATTAGATAATGCATTTGGATCCGGAGCCATTTCCATCGTATAAATAGGTTCAAGCGTAATTCCTTCGTAGGTTTTTGTAAACAATTTCTTTTCAAAACTAGCACCTTTTAAGCTGGTGATTGTTTCTTGTTTCCATTCTTCATAAGTAGGCACATTGAATTCCTCAAAGGTCACTTGCAGCGGCTCTGCTTGTTTCATTTCAGCTTCTTCAGTTTGTTTCATTTTTCACGATCCTTTCCATAGTTAAGAATAAAATTTAATTTTACCTTCAAACTTGCATCGCAAAATAAAAAAGCCACTCCTGCATACACAGAATGGCTTTTATAAAATCAACAAGTACCAATAAAAAATCTCGGCAAAAAAATAAATGCCGAGAAGAGAGTAGTTAACGCTACTTGTAATCCCCTTCCCATCGCTCGCAGGTCTAACGGTGATTGTTAAACAGGCAGTTCTCCTGGCTCTAGTTCATCGCTCCTCCAAACCTTCTCAAAACAATCGTTTCAATGGTATATTCTTGGATTTGCTCCCTATTACAGTGGCGGGACCGCGTTGGCTTTTAACCAAACTTCCCTATTAAGTCCATAAGGACACCTATTTCCAACAGTATTAAATTTTATAGTTAAACATTATTATTTCATAATTCAAGATTATACTAGCACTTTTCAAGTACCTTGTCAAATTTTATTGCGACCTTATACAAAACAAAAATGATCCATAAAATACTACATTACGCAAACAAATTGCAACAAATGGTGATACGAATGATAAACAATATCTAAGCTCGTATCACCGCTAAACAGACATTACACTAAATTGAATATCTTAATATTTATATTGATAAGTTAACATGTAATTGATCGGAGTTGTGTAGTAATAAGAGCTGGTATGGCTTACATTATCCTGACGATCCAATATATTGTTTACACTGAGTGTTACCTCTTGCTGCTCATTTGCCGCATAACGCAAATTAAAATTGGTCAACAGATATGGTTTGGTTTCAAATGAATGAGCATCACTTGGAGACATAACTCTTTCTGACAAGTAGCTGGCATTTAAATTAGCAGCCCATTTATCTTTGTGATATCCTACACCACCATTAAGCTGTAATTTACCGAACGTTCTGTCCCAATATTCTTTTGTTCCAACTTTACTGGATTTTGACCTTGATTTTGGATTTCCGTAAGTGAGCCCATACTGATAAGACCAGCCATTTTCTTCTTCAATTTCACAATTGATCTCAATTCCGGTATTTTTCAAATCTTCGTTTATCGCATAAAAAACTGTATCACCAGCTGACTTTCCTTTACTATATGTAATGTTATCTTTTATATGATACTCAAATAATGCCACTTTCCATTTATGTGCATCGCTATTTTTCTTCCAACCGATTTCATAATGCGTTCCTTTTTGTGGTCTTAATTGATCGTCACCTATAACATTATAAGAACCGGCAGCATACATTTGTTTAAATGTCGGCATTTTAAAAGATTGACCAATACTAGCATACACACTTTCATCTGGTTTTAGTTTATGGAGCCATTGCCCCTGCCCGCTAAAATTATCGTAATTTTTATCTTCGCCATCTTCGCCTCGCGGTGCCGCTGTCGTCCAAGTTTCTCTCGCACTTAAAATCAAGGTATCTTTATCGTTCAGCATGTTCTCCCATTGTGTATAAACAGAATAGTTATTTCGTTGGTATTTATCTGATGTGGACAAATCTTCGCGGAAAGATTCGTTTTGATATGTCGTGCCTAAAAGAATCTTTCCTTGCTTTAGCTCCCAAGATTTTTGTACATCGTACCCATACGTACGATTTTTTTCCTCTTTATCGTAGGATTCCGGCGTAGCTTTTTTCTTGCCAGAGCTGGCATAATAATCGATCCCTGTTGAATGCAGATTATTTTCATTATAATAAATATTACCACTGACATCTGCGTCATTTTTGAAATTAATCTGTACAAAATCTTTTACCATCTTATGCTTTCGATCATATTGCGCATTTCCTGCGGCATCATAACCAGCGCCGAATTGATATTGAAATCTTTCTATAGACGCATTGTGATTTATATGAAGGTCTACCTGATCATTAAATTTATAGTTTAAGAAAACATTATTTTTCTCCGATCCCTTGAAAGAATTATTTTTTTCTTTCATCTCTGAAACAGAACTGGATATCTTATCAACATTACCCCATTTTTCATAAGTGTAACCTAATCCTAAATTACCTTCTTGTACAGTAAATGCGTTCGTTTGCTGCCCATAGCTCCCGAACCCTGTTTTCACTGTATTTTGCAATTCTTTTTTTGTAATAATGTTGATAACACCTCCAGTTGCTTCGCTGCCATATAAAATTGAACCGCCGCCACGGACAAATTCAATACGTGCAACATTTTCAACCGGGATATCTTCTAAATTATATAAACCTCGCAAATTTAACGGTGTTCCATTTACCAGTACCAATGTTCCACCATCAACGCCACGAATATGTACCTTTGCTGTCATATTGCCTAGCGATGCACCACCGGGTCCCATTGATTGATACGTAATCCCAGTTGCAAATTGTAAAGCTTGCTGTACATTACTTGCACCTGTATTTCTGAGATCTTTTTCCGAAAGGATTTCTGTTGTTGCCGCTATATCTACATCACGTTTTTCATATTTTTGTGCTGTTACTATAACTTCATCAAAGCCTTCTTCTTCAATCTTTTTTTCATCTGCATACACGATTTCTGAAGCCATCATAGTGGATACAGTTAAGGCCATCATATTTGCTAGTATTTTTTTTCTGTTTGCT
Organism: Massilibacillus massiliensis; assembly: GCF_900086705.1. Classification (NCBI taxonomy): domain Bacteria; kingdom Bacillati; phylum Bacillota; class Negativicutes; order Selenomonadales; family Sporomusaceae; genus Anaerosinus; species Anaerosinus massiliensis. Next base: position 664,928 of record NZ_LT575483.1, read on the forward strand.
CTCATCTATTCCTCTTCTCCTATCATATAAAATTCTTCTTTCAGCACGCACACAAAACATAATGCATGTTAGGCTAAATAAAATCTCTATCAGTTCTTCTTAAAAGGCAAAGAAGCAAATAACAGAAGATTTATTTAGTGCCTGTCCTAACATGCAAAATGAAATATAAAATCTTTTAAAAGATTTTATTCAACTTTTTACTTAAATGAATAGCCTTGGACCTGAGGGGCAACTCAGCCCAAGGCTATATTTATCATAACAGTTCATACAACTGTTACTTTAAAAAGAATGTTCCTATAAATATAGGAACAACGTTACGAAAAACGTAACAAGGCAATTAAAATTTATGAGCAATGTTTCCCCGCAAAAGCTAAAAAGCAGGGAAAAACTTTCCGACAAATAAAAAAACTCTTTCTGCGCACGCAAAAAGAGGTCAATATATAATAAACCAATCTAAAATAAAAATCTCGACAATAAAATAGTCGAGAAAAATAGATCGCTCTATTAATCCCCTTCCCCATCGCTCGCAGGTCAAACGGTGACTGTTAATTAGGCAGTTCTCCTGGCTCTAGTTCATCGCTTCTCCAAACCTTCTCAAAACAATCGTTCCAATGGCATATCTTGGAGTCGCTCCCTATTACAGTGGCGGGACCGCGTTGGCTTCTAAACCAAACTTCCCTATTAAGTCCGTAAGGACACCTAACTCTTCCTATTCAATTTAAAGATGAAGTTCATCACTTTCATCGGATTTATCATATCATTACTATTATAAATTGTCAACTCATAAAATGAATGGATCTTAAACCCTATATTTATGCATCCAATAAAACCAGATCTATTAAACGGGATCATTTTAAAAAGAAAATCATCATGGTGCTACCGCTTTTTACTGCGACAGCACCATGATGGTAAAAATAATAATGAGATATTTTCACGCTAAGCTTTTTATGCTCAGACAGAGAATTTACTAATTTCGCCTCTCAATTCAATTGCCATTCTAGCCAAATCATCGGCAGCAGACTTAATTTCTTGAACTGCTGCACTTTGTTCTTCACTCGCAGCCGAAACCTTTTCTGCGCCGTTTGCATTCACCTTAGCAAAATCAGCAATCTTTTCAACTGCTTCTTTCATATGATAACTGCTTTCTTTTTGCTTTTGTGTAATTGTAAGAATACGATCAACTTGTGCACTCGCCGTACTAATTTCATCATAAATTGCATCAAAGGAAGCACCTGTATTTTCTACAGCAACAACACCATCATCAACATTTTTCCGCCCTCTATCCATAGATTCTACAGCTATTAAAGTTTCCTGACGAATTGAGCTGATAATCTCGGCGATTTCACCTGCCGCCCGTTCTGATTGTTCAGCAAGTTTACTGACTTCCTCTGCTACTACCGCAAAGCCGCGCCCATGCTCACCCGCGCGCGCTGCTTCAATTGCAGCATTTAATGCCAATAAGTTCGTCTGCCCTGCTAATCCCGTAATCGTATCTACAATCGTACCAATTTGCCTTGATTTTTCACCTAAAAGATTAATAACTTCTGCACTATCTTTAACACCTTGTTGAACATCGCTAATTTTAATGATTGCATCTTCGGATTGCTTCGTTCCCTTATGCGCTGAGACTTTGCTATCATCCGTAACTTTCGCTGCATCTTCCGCCGCGGTTGCAGCGTGATCAATTGATTGCATCATATGATGAATTACGGTAACCGATTCCTCTGACAACCGCACCTGCTCATTGGTTCCTTCAGCAACCTTTTGAACCGTAGTCGCTACTTCCTGTGAGGATTGTCCAACAGCATCAATCGAAGCGGCAAGTTGCTCTGAAGCCGCCGAAACCGTTTCCGATGCCTCGGTTGTCTTCATAATTAAATTGCGCAGATGTTCAATCATTGCGTTAAATTCCTTGGCAAGCAAATTGATTTCCAAAGCTCCATCCACAACAATTTTACTGGACAAATTACCTTTAGATATTTTTTGCGCACCTTCAATTAGAATTTTAATTGGATTTACAATACTATTCGCTAACCTTAATGCAACGAATCCACTGATCAAGATAGATAAAACTACAATGATACTCATAACAAGACTATTTTGAATCACAGCAGCATAAACCTCATTTGTTGGTTCGTAAGCAACTACAGCCCAATTGTATTTCTCCACTGGCGTGTAGACAATCAAGCTATCTTCCCCAGTGCTGGATTCCGCATCCATCGAACCGCCCTGACCGCCAATTGCTTTCGTCACATATTCATACTTACTGAAATTTTCCTTAGCAAATACCTTTTCCTTATCCGGATGTGCGATAATCGTTCCTTTATTATCGACAATATCAATGTAGCCAGTTTTTCCAATCACATTTGCTTCTGCAATTTCCCATAAAGATTGCATACTTACATCAGATGCTATAACACCAACAACGCTGCCATCTGCTCCTAAAATAGGTGCGGACACCGTAGCACAAAGTGCTTTTGTTGTCGCGGAAATATAAGCATCAGAAAAAAACACCTTTCCATTTCTTGCTTCTTTAAAATAATCACGGTCAGCTCGATTACTATTTTTACCGCTTGTACGAGCAATCTGCTGACCATCTTTATCTAATACTGCAATCAATTCAAATTGAGGATTCTTTTTTTGAACTTCAATTAAAAAGACTTTCATCGTTTCTGCATCCATAGAACGAACCGATGGAACCGCAGCCAATGATTCATTTATACTTTGTGCATTATCTAGTAATGACTTAATCCGATGAGAAATTTCTTTGCTTAGATTAAGATTCGCTGATACTGCCGATTGTCGCATCTCCACAATATTGAAATACGCATTTAAAGCTGTACCAATTACAACAGGAATAAATGCAAATAAAATAAATAATACCACAAGTTTTGTTTTTAAACTTTTTCTCATAATACCACCCCAAAATCAATTCATAATCACTACACTGTAAAATTCATCGTTTATCTTGTCATACTTCGTAAAGATATGCCATTAAATGATGTATTATTTCATAATACATCCTAAACTACCAAAAACTATGAGAAACTATAAACAACTACATAAATTTCAGTTATATTATCATAATTCATTCTGCATGTCGTATTATTTTTATTTCTTATTTTTTTATAGCATCTTTTATGTGCGCAACATAAAGCGCTTGAAAAGCTTCGTTTTCACCCAAACCATGTAGATACACTTGCACTTCATAACCTGCCTTAATCAATCTACTTTTCCAAGACTGTGCATGGGCGCCAGCCATATCAACCTCAACATGATTCCCCGCTACCAATAGAAAAGGCATCAAAATTACGCGTTTTATCCACTTCTTCTCTTTTAGCCGTATCAATATATGCTCGATATTGGGATAATCGTTCTCTTCCAAAACGCCAATCGTAATATGCGCGTCCATTTCATCTAATCTTCTTTGTAAGATTTCATAAACTGCATTATGCTGATTGGGCGATCCATGTCCCATAAATACAATTTCTGTAGATAAATGATGCTTTGGAATCTGGTGTCTAACAGCCTGTATCCCCAGCAAAAAATCATCTGTTTTTCCATCATATTTCTCCGACATAAAAACAGGCCGTCCAACAGAAATTTTTTCAAATTGTTCTTTATAGGGCTGAACAACCTGAACAATTTTATTCTCATATTCTTCGCCGGGCGTCAAATGTGTTGATTGAACGATAACTTCCGGATATCCTTCTTGCTTTATCTTTTCTAATGCTTGTGGCAGAGTATCTACATAAATACCTCGTGCACTTAACTTTTTTATAATAAAATTCGAAGTAAACGCCCGTCTGACTTCATACGCGGGAAAGCTTGCTTTGATTCTATTTTCTACACTCTCAATACATTTTCTTCTAACTTCATCATTTACTGTCCCAAAACTCACAACAACAATTGCTTTTTTCACTCTACACCTCACCTCCTTTAAGACAAAATAAAACACCTCTTGCATAAATGTAACATTTTTATACAAAAAGACCTTTAAATTCCTGTTGATTATTCTAGCACTTTTTTTATCATTAAACAAGTTGCTGTAAAAATAATCAAAATAATATTTTTTGATATCTATTGTCTAATCTTATATATTCTTACAATAAACGTATGTTATAATATAATAAATTATTTTTCAAAATTTCGATTCTAGAATGTTTAAGCAATGATATGATGAAGGAGTTGAAGTGTAAAATGAAACTACTACAAAGTATTCGATTTCGCCTTATGGCGATCATTGCCGCCCTCGTTGTTGGTACCTTAATCGTCGTGTCTGGCAGCGGCTACTACATAGCACAAAAACATTTAAAGCAAAGTCTCAATCAATCCGAGCAAGCCATTGCTGAAAGCGCTGCTGCTTATGTAAAAACAGAACTAGAAACCGCATTGCTGCAATTAGAAGATTTGGCAAATACAGCCAGAGTACAGAGCGGTGATAAAGCACAGATGCTTCCCGCTTTAAGCGACTATCATAGACGTATAGGCAAATTTGACCACATCTTTTTTGCATCGCTTGACGGCAATGGGTTTAATGAACTTGGAAAGGGCTTTAATTATTCCGATCGCGAATATTTTCAGAAAGTTGTTACAACGAAAAAACCTTATATATCAGATGTCTTTGTTGCAAGAACTACAGGAATACAATCGGTATCATTATGTGTTCCCGTGTTTTCTAACACACAGCTAATTGGTATCGTCTTTGGAACTTATTCCCTAGATAAAATGGCACCAATTATACAAAATATCAAATTTAAGCAAGAAGGCTATGGCATTCTTCTATCCAATACAGGAATATATTTGGCAAATCCAATGAATCCTGAAATGGTAGGTAAAATAAATTTAAAAACCGCAGCGATTCCCGATGAAATGAAAAAACACTTTGGCGACTCTGTGAAAATTGATTCCAATCTTATCAGTGCTTTTCAGGAAACGGCAGAAAAAAATACACGCGTTCCGCTGCAATATAAATCTATCACAGGCTCATCACAACAAGGTTCACTAAATCCAATTTCCTTATCTGGTGATCAAACTTGGTATTTACTCATGACTACAAGCACTACGGATGCGAACAGTGAGCTGACCGCATTATCAAGAATTCTGCTGGGTCTTTCATTCATTTGCCTTTTCATTGTTCTGGCTATGACGTTCTGGATGAGCCAGTCTTTTGTTCGCCCAATCTTACGAATTAATCAAGTCATTAAAGAAATCGCAGCCGGTCAATTGAAACCTGTTTTCAAACAAATCCGCGATAAAAGTGAATTTGGGCAATTATCCGACAATGTCATCTTAATGAATAAAAACCTCCGAACACTCGTTCAACAAGTAAACACACAGGCTGAACAATTAGCAGCCTCCAGCCAACAGCTTACTGCTAATGCGCAGCAGTCTGCAGAAGCTTCAAATCAAGTTGCCGGTTCTATTACCGATATTGCACAAGGTGCAGAAAAACAAGCAGTTTCGGCAAACCAGATCGCAAAAACTTCTGAAGTGATGTCTATAAAAATGGACGAGATCTTTAAACAATCACAAGAAATAACAGAAATCGCTAGTACAACCTCTCAATCTGCTGAAACTGGTCTGCAATCTGTAAACCAAACAATTGAACAAATCAATGAAATTGGCAAAGGTACCGAAATTACGCAGAATGCAATTTCCGAACTAAGCAAAAGCTCTCAGGCAATCCGTGAAATTATTACATTAATCACTTCAATCTCTGGTCAAACCAATTTACTTGCCTTAAACGCTGCAATTGAAGCAGCACGCGCAGGTGAACACGGGCGCGGTTTTGCAGTTGTAGCAGAAGAAGTACGTAAACTTGCGGAAGAATCGAACCAGGCTGCTAAGCAAATAGACGCACTCGTAGAAAGTAATGAAATAAATCTTAATCAGGTCATCACTGTTACAAAATCAGGCTCTGACGGCATCCATACCGGAATTTCACTTGTGCATAACACAGGCGAAACATTTAAAAATATCGTAGAAGCTATACTTATACTATCTAATCAAATTAGGATGATCTCGGATTCTATAAATGAAATCACACTTGCCAATCGTAATTTAGTAGATTCCATTCATGAAATTGATCGTTCTATCAAAAATACCGCAGCGGAATCTCAAAATGTTTCAGCGGCTACCGAAGAACAATCAGCTTCTATGCAAGAAATTGCTACAGCCAGTCATCATCTCGCAGTATTAGCAACTGAATTACAAACAGCAATAGAAAAATTTAAAATTTAAACACGAAGAAGCTCTGTATGAATATATTCATACAGAGCTTCTCTTGCGTTTAGACAAACTAAAACAAGATAAACAAAAAAGCTTTCCAGTATTTTTATACCAGAAAGCACTTATTTCAATGGTGATCCACCCGCGACTCGAACGCGGGACACCCTGATTAAAAGTCAGGTGCTCTACCGACTGAGCTAGTGGATCATATACTTGGCTGGGGCGGCTGGACTCGAACCAACGCATGCGGGAGTCAAAGTCCCGTGCCTTACCGACTTGGCTACGCCCCAATATAAAATTCATGGGGTGACTGGAGGGAATCGAACCCTCGAAGTACCGGAGCCACAATCCGGCGTGTTAACCACTTCACCACAGCCACCATAAAAAACAAAATAAAAAATATAAGTACCTGTCCTCAATTCATCGATTTAAATTCAAGACAAAGTTTCTTATAAAAAGTAAATGGTGACCCTGGCAGGAGTCGAACCTGCGACCTTTTGATTCGTAGTCAAACACTCTATCCAGCTGAGCTACAGAGTCACTTACGTTACTTGAATAGTATACGTGTTTTTTTTATTTTTGTCAACATTATTTGAGAAAAATTGACCTAATAAATAAAAATATCTGGTCTGCTAGCAGACCAGATATTTTTATTTATTATTTTGCAAAACGTTCACCAAAAGCGTTGCATACTTCTTCACCCTCTTGATCCGGTGCATCACGCAAAATTAAACCTTGCTCAAATAAGTTTGCCTGATTACTCTTTACTCGTTCTTCCCAATCATGCATCCATTCGCCATTGCCCCAACCGTAAGAACCAAATAGCGCTACTAATTTACCTTGCAGTTTAGCTTCAACAGACTCGAAAAACGGTGCAAACTCACTTTCTTCGAGTTCTTCACAGCCCATCGAAGGACACCCAAAGGCGATTCGATCATATTGCTCTATGTCCTGATCATTGAAATCACCGACATGAAAAAGTTTTACCTCTTTCTCCACTCCTTCAATGCCTTTTGCAATTGCCTGCGCCATTTTCTCTGTATTTCCTGATCCACTCCAATAAACCACTGCAATTTGACTCATTGCTATGCCCCCTTAATATTTAAATCGCTTTTAAAAGTTTTTTAATAGATGTACCATTACTCAAATGTTTACAAAACACATTGGTGCATTTTGTATATTTTTCAAATAGTGCTTTGGCTCGTATTTCGTCAGAATAAACTTTCCAATATCCACAAAGTTTAAAATTTTGTCCTTTATGTTCGATGAAACCACTCACATCTTCGGCCGGATAACCTAAAAATAAACCAATTTCGTGCGGAAAAGTTTTTGTTAACGACATACGTATTTTTAGATGATTTAGATGGCTTTCGATGCTATCTCCTTTTTTATAACCAAATCTTGTAAGAATTTTTTCTCCCTCGATTTGATTCAATACTTTCTGAAGCCTAGACTTTCGATAAACCAAGATTAAGGTATACTTCGTGCTATTAGATAAAACAAAAAAGAAAATATCTTTACAATTTAGACAGCATTCATATTCTTGCAATAAGCTAAAAAAATCAGCAAATTTATCTTTTGCACAGGAAATCAAGCTTGCTGACTTTATTCCCACTAATGTTGGTGCACAATGAAATGCTAGTAATCTCTCAAAATGCTTATCTTCTTTCATCTGTTTCCCCCGCTACCAATAGATTTATTTTCCCCATACAATATTATAATCCATATGATAATGATTTTCAATATCATATGGATTATAATAAAAAATTTTTCTTTCCATCTTCTTACTTTATTTAAAAATAGACACAAAAAAAGTTTACCTGAGCATAGTAAACTTTTTTGCGTGTATTTTATATTTTGGAGAGCCTCTATGAAAAGCTATGTCTATACTATAACACATTTGATATTGAGAATCAATATCAAATTATAAATTTATTTAAAAATAGGCACAAAAAAAGTTTACCTGAGCATAGTAAACTTTTTTTGCGTGTATTTTATATTTTGGAGAGCCTCTATGAAAAGCTATGTCTATACTATAACACATTTGATATTGAGAATCAATATCAAATGTGTTATTTTTTTAAAATTTATTTTGCTAAAATTTCGACCCCTGTTTCCGTAATGACAATTGTATGTTCCCATTGCGCTGATAAAGAACCATCCTTCGTATAAACCGTCCAATTATCTTTCTTATCCGTATATACTTTATAGTCTCCACAATTGATCATCGGTTCCACAGTTAACACCATTCCTGGAACTAATAACATTCCAGTACCACGTTTTCCTACATGAGGCACAAAAGGTTCTTCATGGATTTTCTTTCCTACACCGTGTCCGCCTAAATCAACAACAACAGAGTATCCATTGGCATGCGCATATTGCTCTACAGCTTCACCAATGTCACCTAAATAGCCCCACGGCTGAATCGCAGCAATTCCCTTTTCCATACATTCTCTTGCGACATTTACAAGCTTTTCTGCTTTTTCACTGACTGTTCCTATCATAAACATCCGTGAAGCATCTGCATAATATCCACCCAGAGCTGTTGTAATATCAACATTTACGATATCGCCTTCTTTTAAAATTGTTTTTTTAGATGGAATTCCGTGACATACCACATTGTTAATCGAAATACAAGTACTCTTTGGATATCCATGATAATTTAGACACGCAGGGATTCCACCTTGCTGCACAATATAATCATGTGCAATTTGATCTAACGATTCTGTATCGATACCAGCTTTTATATGCGCAGCGATTAAATCCAATGCGCCACCATTAATTTGCGCACTCTTTTTTATGCCTGCAATATCTGCTTCATTTTTAATCGAACTTCGCGGCGGTAGCAAATGACCTTTAAAGACATCAAGTTTTATACTCTTCATTTTTTCATCAAAGCTTAAATGACATTTTTTATACTTTATCCCACTACCACACCAACATTGACCGTTTCTATCCATAATAAAATATTTTCCTCTTTTCTTTATTAAAATTATAGTTTATCAATACGATTGCTTATCAACCATCCTAATAAACAATTTATGAAATGCACACTATAGAATTAAAGTTTAGCTATCTAGAATGTGCATGAATGAAAATGACAAATTCTATCTTGCTCAAGATCTATCAAACCATATTCTTTTCTATGCACTGATCTGTTAATTTATAATTATAACACAATTTATTCACATATTTCGTATGTCTATAAAAGAAACTCTCCTTATCATTATATAATATGCAATAAAAATTATTAAATTTAGAAAATAAGGAGGATTTGGATTAAATAAAGAGAATATATAAATAATAATTACAATATAATATTTATTATTGTTTGGAGGTATGCAACATGATTATAGGAAATATAAACGTTACAGTAAACAACGGGCCGATTGAAAGGGAAGAAATTTTAAATTATATCAATTATATAAAACAAAATCATCCACATCAAATACTAAAAAACTTAACGCTCACAATTGACAACGAAGATGTTGAGATGGAATATAGTTTTGCAAATATAAAATTTGATCGAATTCGCCGTATTACAGGCTATCTCGTAGGTACAGTAGATAGATGGAATAATGCAAAGCGAGCCGAAGAAGGCGACCGTGTAAAACATACAAACTAAAAACAAATAGAGAAGTATCCACTTTCGGATACTTCTCTATTTGTTTTTAGTTTAGATTTAGATTGATTTAGAAACTATAATATCTTCTATTTTTCTTTTTGGAACGTGATGTACTTGCTGTTCATCACGCCAATATTTAATATCGCCACTTGCATCCATTGTTTCAATAACCACAGTTTCTTTTGGCTTGCCTAAAGCTAAAACTAAGACAATTTCCAAGTTCTCGCCCAGATTTAATACCGTCTTTAATTTTTCCGCTTGCACATTGCCAATCATACAGCCACCCAAGCCTAATTCAACTGCACCAAGTAATATGGTCTGGGCCGCAATGCCAGCATCAAAGCTCGTCGCCATTTTATAGTTTTTGTCTTGTAATAAGATAATATAAGCAGCCGGTCTTTCTCCCTCAACGGGGCCATCCCAATCTCGTAAATAACCTGCCCAACCTAAAGTAGCAAAGATTTGTTCGTTATCCTGTTTTTCACTGGAAATATAATATTTAAGTGCTTGCTTATTTGCGCCAGAAGGTATCTTCCGCGTATAGTCTACAAGTTTAAGCAAAGTTTCCCTCGTAATCTTTTCCTCTTCAAAAAAACGCCTATAGCTGCGATTCTTTAATACAAGATCTTGAAACATAAAACTCCCCTCACTCTATTTAAATTTATTTTAGATGTTTATACATCTCTCAATATTGACCACTTTGAAAATAAAAAACAAATGATCTATTAAAACATATGAAACTTTATTCGTCACCATCAAAAATAATTCCTGCACTTTTTCTCGCCGCAACTAAAACTTCTAAAGCAATACGACTTTTTTCTAAACGAATTTGGACTGCCTCATAATTTTTAGCATCGATCCATTCTGTCATCTGCGCAAACTCATAATACATACGATGTCTATTCTCATTAAAGTCATAGATTTTTTCTGGTTGTTGATTCAGCAGCGTCTGAAAGGTCGTACAAGAATTGGTCGGCTGTTCAAGATGAATGCATCCGCTATCCCCTTGAAGATTCGATGTAACTGGAGCAGCGCAATCTTTCGCCCCAATGCATACAGATTGAAAATTTGGATAAGAAAGAACCAAAAGACCTGATACATCAATATCTTTTTCAATATTGGCATAGTATTGTACACTGTTTGGTTTTCCAAACAGTCCAGTAACAAAATGAATATTATAAATATTTAAATCCATCAATGCACCGCCTGCATGATTTACGTCAAAAGCAGGTAAAATCTCGCCACGTTGGAACGCATCGTAACGACTGGAGTACTGTGAATAATTACACTCAATAATTTTAACCCGCCCTAGTTTGCTTATCTGGTTTTGAATTTCCCTATAATAAGGCATATAAGGAATTGTTATGGCTTCCAGGAGCATCAGTTGCTTTTTTTGGGCAATCGAAGAAAGTTCATCGAACTGGCTAAGTGTTACAGTAAAGGGTTTTTCACAAATAACATGTTTTCCCTCCTCTAAAGCCTTTTTACAAAACGCATAATGCACATCATTCAACACTGCAATATAGATCGTATCGATCTCTTGATTTTTTAACATTTCATCGTAATCCGTATAATACTTTGCAATACGATATCGATTACAGATTTGATCAAGTTTCCCCTCACGATTACTTCTTGCATAAATTGCTTGAACATCTAATCCTTTAATTTCATCTTTAATAGACAAAAATTCCGTTACAATCTTTCCTGCTCCTGCAATTCCAAGTTTCATTTACATGCACTCCTTCTAGAATTAAGCTCAAACGATAAATTTCTAAATCCTGACCTCGATTGATTTGACTTTATTATATCATATAATCTATCGCTTCTGCTAAAATATAACTTTTTAGCTATAAAAAGACCTCGCTATTTATTGGTTGAATATCCATAAATAACGAGGTCTTTTCTTTGAAAGTCAAAGTTTCTTATCTATAAGCATCAAGCTTCAAAAACAGCCGCAACGTCTTCCAGATGCTTCGTAATATCAATATGCTGCGGGCAGCTTCTTTCACATTGTTTACAGTTAATGCACTCTGATGCTTTCCCATGTGTTTTCGTGTAATTATCGTAATATACCCTTTGTATCGAAAAGCCTTTACTTAAAGATTGTTTTTCTGTGTTATACAATGCAAAATATCTCGGAATATCTATATGTTTCGGGCACTTATCTACACAGTATTGACAGGCCGTACAAGGGATTGCAATCGCTTCATGCAAAATTTGTACTGCTTTCTTCACTATATCATACTCTTCTTCTACAAATGGCTTTAAGTTCTGCATATAATCTGTGTTATCAAGCAATTGCTCCATGTCAGACATTCCACTTAGCACCATCATAATCCCTTCATGACTTGCTGCAAAGCGGATCGCCCATGAAGGAATCGACAGATCCGGATGATATCCTTTAAATAATGTTGCCACTCGTTCTGGCACTTTGGCAAGCATTCCACCTTTTACCGGTTCCATAACAATCACTGGCTTGCGATGCTTTCTTGCTACTTCATAACATTTCCTTGATTGAATTCCAGCGTCCTCCCAATCAAGATAATTGATTTGTAATTGCACGAAATCTACTTCCGGATGTGCTGTTAGAATTTCATCAAGTAAATCAGCACGGTCATGAAAAGAAAAACCAACCTGCTTTATTTTGCCGGCTTGCTTTTTTTCCTGAACAAAAGCAAAGCTATCAAATTTTTGTGCTGTCTGATAGTTCGTAACCCCAAGGTTATGAAGCAAATAATAGTCAAAGTACTCCACACCGCATTTTTCTAACTGCTCATCAAAAATACGTTCTTGATCTCCCTCTTTTTTCAAAAACATCGTTGGTAATTTGGTTGCTAAAGTAAAACTTTCTCTTTTATGCCGTTTTACCAACGCTTCTCTAATGGCCTCCTCGCTTTTCCCTGCATGATACATATACGCTGTATCAAAATAAGTAAAACCTCTCTCTATGAAAGTATCCACCATCTGATTTAACGTATCCATATCAATGCTTGTTGCATCATTTTTGTCTTGCAGTGGTAAGCGCATAAAACCAAATCCTAATTTTTTCTTTTCCATAGTAAACTCTCTCCTCAATTATTTTCTACTTTTAAAATACACTTTTATAATTTATTGATCATGCTGGCATTATAGGCTGCGCCAAATCCATTATCAATATTCACTACACTGACTCCGCTTGCACAACTGTTCAGCATAGAGAGTAAAGCTGAAATCCCCCCAAAATTTGCCCCATAGCCAACACTGGTTGGCACAGCAATTACAGGTTTATCTACCAGCCCTCCAATGACACTGGCAAGTGCGCCTTCCATCCCCGCAACCACAATAACAACCTTTGCGCCTCGAATAATCGCTAACTTATCAAACAGGCGATGAATGCCCGCCACTCCTACATCAACAATCTTTTCCACACGATTCCCCATAAGCATAGCTGTTTCTGCAGCCTCTTCAACCACTGCCAAATCAGAAGTTCCTGCGGAAACAATCGCAATATAAGTTTTAGTCAGTTCTTCTTCTCTTTTGCGGATTGTAATCGTTCTGCCCAAAGGATTATAAACCGCTTCTTTGCAAATTGTTTTTACAGCATCATATATTTTTTCATCCGCACGTGTTGCTAATATATTATTCTCTTTTGTCATCATATACGCAACGATGTGCTTGACTTGCTCTACAGTTTTTCTTTCACAATAAATAACTTCCGGATACCCCACCCGTATTTCACGATGATTATCAATCTTAGCAAAGCCTAATTCTTTATATGGTAAGTCTTCAATGATTTTCGATGCTGCTTCAACCTCTATTTCATTATGTTTTACCCTTTCAAGCAATCTTTTGATATCCGATCTATCCATAATTTCCTCCTAAACCAACCATTTAACTACAACAGGTCTCTCTATGCATCTCATCTTCTAAAAAGCAATCTACACTTTCACTTTTCATCAGCAGAGTTGCATTCTATTTTTTTGTAAATATCTTGATACACTTTCAAAATTGGAACTTCATTTTCCAGTGCAATTTTTTTACAATCTTCATATTCAGGCTTGAATTTTACCTTTTCGCCTTGATAATACGCATTTTTAATATTTACAGCTCCGTAGGATGTGCAAATTTTTGTATAATCTCTATCTAACATAACTTTATCAACACGATATTTTCTAATGCCAATAGAAGTCGTTTCACGAAAAATCACGTTGAGGATATTTTTTTCATGCACCTCATCAACCAATACACTAAGTTTTGTCGCCAGTCTCCCCTTTTTCATCAAAATCGCCGTCTTAAATACATCTAAGGCACCTTGTGCAAACAATTTTTCTTCTATATAGCTATAAAATTCAGGATTCATATCATCAATATTCGTTTCTATCATAAATTGGTTTTCTATTTTCATACACTGTTCTTCGCAAGTAAGATATACTCTTAAAACATTTGGAATCTCCAAATCTCTATGACCGATTCCATACCCAATCTTTTGAACGGCAAAATCAAATTGATCTGTAAATTGGTTTACATTTGCTGCTAATATTGCGGCACCGGTAGGTGTAGTAGTTTCAAATGGAACAATACCAGTTTTCACCGGAATATGTTTTAATATTTCAACAGTCGCCGGTGCAGGAATTGGAATGATGCCATGCGCACACTCCACAAAACCGCCCCCTAACTGAACGGAGGAGGCCATAATTTTATCTACCTTTAAAGAATCCAAGCATACCGCAGCTCCTACAATATCTACAATGGAGTCAATGGCTCCAACCTCATGAAAATGGACTTCATTTAAAGGCTTTCCATGAACTTTCGCTTCAGCCTCTGCTATTTTCATAAAAATAGACAAACTTATTTTCTTAACCTTATTACTTAAGGTACTATTTATAATGATAGCTTCAATGTCTCTTAAATTTCGATGCACATGATGCAAGCTATGATCAGACTTGCTATCCTGTTTTGCTTCATGATGATGGTGCTCTTCCTGCTCATGATGACTTTTTAAAACAACAGTCACCTTAGTTCCTGTTATTCCTTTTTTATTTCCTTTCTCTACTCGCAGTTCATATGCATCATCTAAATTAAGTTTTGATAATTCTTTTCTTAAGTAAGCTTCATCTATTCCTAAATCCAATAATGCACCCAAATTCATATCACCGCTAATACCACAAAAACAATCATAATATAACACTTTCATAATCGATTTCTCCATATCATAAATTTATAACACTCCAACCATTATTTAACCTTAAGATTGATTACTTTTTACATATCATTTAGCTTTTCACAATTTCTACTTGATCGATCTGTTCTCCATTTGGCAGAAACGACGTTAGTTTCAGTGCATTTAATGTTACTTCCATTGTCATATAATTATCCGTCTCCGGTTGTGGTGCCACTGCCTTATCAAAAGGATGATCTACCCATAAATTCGGATAACGAACATTGCCAGCAACACCAGTTACAATATAAAGCGGACCGCGTGTATCCGGCTGAAAATTATATAACTGCTCACGTCGGCGATATGTATGAAGATGTGCTGTGAGCACAACATCAATGCCATATTGATCAAATAACGGCATCCAATCTCTTCCGATTGCTGAAATGCCTGCCTTACGATCACTTCGATTTCGAATTTCATAGGTTAAAACATCCTTATGCATCAAAACGATCTTCCATTTTTTCTGGGTTTGCGTAATATCGTTTATAAACCATTCTCTCTGCGCTTCAAGAAGTCCAGGCTGAAACTGCTCCATCTCATCAAACTGCGTATTTAAAACAATAAAATGTGCCGCCCCATAATCAAACGAATAATACTGATTCTGCCGCTTTTCATCACCATTTTTCGGTAAAGAAAACAAATGTAAATAAGCTTCTGGATTACGCACTTTCCAGTCTAAATTATAAGTTTCATGATTGCCCATAACCGGAACTGCGGGAATCGTATTGATGATTCCCTCCAAAGAATCGAACCAAGCTCGCCATTGGGTATGATCCTCTCCATTATCAACCAAATCTCCCATGTTGACAAAGAAAGCAGCATCTGGATTTTCTGTTCTCGCAAACTGCGCGATTTTTTTCCAATCACTATAATCACTGGACTGCGAGTCTGGAAAAATCAATGCCTTAAAATCTCCTCCGGAATCAGTATCTAAAACGTGCCAATCACTACGCTTATCCTCATAACCAAGACGATATTCATACTGTGCTCCCGCTTTTAAATCCTGCAATGTCGCCGTATGTATATGGGTCACCACGTTGTCATCAACAAACTTTTCGTCATTCGCTGTACTTGATTTAATCTCGGATTTTCCTATACTCCTATATTCGACCAACGCATTTTTTTCGGAAAGTGCAGATTGCCACATAATAGTTCTAGAGTTAGAACTGTCTCTTGTAATGATCTGTCGAATAAAAAACGCATCCAAATCTCCCATAGGCACATAATGTCCAACGATTGCCTTTGCCGTGTCAAACATATTTTGTGTCCATGATCGTATACTTGGCAAAAAAGTATACAGTCCTGTTGCGCCTATCACAACTCCGCCAATAACTTTTGCAAACATCCGTCGCGAAAATTTCTGATTTCCTCTTTTCACCTCTGTACACTCCATTTCTATCTTCAATCAACGTATATGAATTAATTTTCAATTCATTTTAATCGATCTATACTGCTAGATCTTAGTTCACCTTCATCATATCATTTAGAGTTGACTCAAAGTCAAGTATTTTTACGTATCTTTGTGTAAATCGGACAGAAAGGTAACGGAACACTACTATACTATCGCACAACATTCTAAAAAGATACATCAAAAAACTAGATGGTACGCTTTTAAGAATACCATCTAGTTTTTCTATTTTATTTATTCGAACTTATCCTATGCTCTATCGATTCTTCAGTCCAATAAGGGTAGCAAATATCCATAATTTTTTTCTTTCATTTCTTCCTTGCTAATAAAAAGTAATGCTGCGCTATTAATACAATATCTCAAACCACCAAATTGCTTCGGTCCATCTTTAAAAACATGACCAAGATGGGCATTGCCTAATTTACTTCGCACTTCGACCCGTTCCATACCATGGCTTCGATCGATTACTTCAATGAGATTTTCCAGTCGTATGGGTTTAGCAAAACTCGGCCAACCACAACCAGATTCAAACTTATCCGTTGAAACAAAAAGTGGTTCTCCTGTCGTTACATCAACGTAAATCCCTTCCCGAAAATTATCATAAAATTCATTTCGAAAAGGTGGTTCCGTGGCATTTTCTTGGGTCACTGCATATTGCATTTGAGAAAGCGTATTTTTTAACGTTGATTTTGATTGTTTAAGATATCGTGACGAAGAATCTACCGCTTGTTCAGCCTGCGTGAATTTTCCGTGAGGAATATGACAATAGCCGTGTGGATTCTTGTCTAAATATTTTTGATGATAATTTTCTGCAGCATAATAATTCCGTAGAGGAGCAACTTCAATAGCAAGCAGTTCCTCGTATCGCTTTTGTAGAACTTGTAAAGAATTGATAATTTGTTGTCGATCTTTTTCTTCTACATAATAAATTCCAGTACGGTATTGTGATCCAATATCATTCCCTTGACGATTCTTTGCGATAGGATCAATTACATCATAAAAAAGCTTTAAGATGAAGTCTAAGCTTATCTCTTTTATATCATAGTAAATCTTGACTGTCTCAGCATGTCCAGTCTTTCCTGTGCACACTTCTTCATAGCTTGGATTCTCTGTAGCACCGTTTGCATAACCAACCTCGGTGAATTGAATCCCCTTGATAAGAGAGAAATATTTTTCAATGCCCCAAAAGCAGCCTCCAGCTAAATAAATTTTTCTCAACTCTTGTTCGCTTCGTTTCAAATCCATAGTCTATCTCGCCTCCATCTTCTATCCGAATTGCAATATAGTTTTATTTATATTTTACAAATTCTCCACGAATCTATTCAAATTCCTTCATTAGCAAACATATCTTAAGGAAATTTTCTTATCTTTTATGCTAATCGATTATCTCTTATAAATGAACAAAACAAAAAGGCTCCAGCAAAAACTAGAACCATCTAAAATAAATTTTTAAATATCAATCAATTAAAAACCTCGAAGATCTACGGTACGTTCCTTTTCAGCCTCAATTTGAAGGATATCATCGACATATATAAATTCGATTCGCCCTTCATCATTTTCACGCAATTTATAGAGGCTCTTTTTATTAAAGTAATCTAAAACTATATATTCATTACCATTATAATCAATCAGACTGCACCTCGTATACCTGACTTCCGCTAATTCAATGGTAGTATCTGAAGTATGAATTTTTATCATATAGTTACTTGTGCTCCCCTCTCTTGAAACATCTGCTGTTATAACAACAATATAACTCTTCCGTACTTTGTATTATGAATACATCGATTATGTAATAACTTTCTTACAACTTACTTCACCATTAAAATAATACTCTCGTAATACGCGCCTTTCTTCACATATTTTTCACCCAAAGATTTATTCGTAGATTTTAAAATGATCAGCTTACATTTATTTTCACTACAATCAGTAATTCTCCAAATTTCTTATTCTTGTCACATTTTACACTTTTATCCAACTTAAATAAACCTAATAAAACAGCTATTTTCGCACTAAAAAACCGTAAAATTAAAACGCCCTGTATGAACTATATTGCCACAGCCTATTTTAATGAAAATTTTCGAAGTTCCATTTTTTAAATTGTACTGGCGTAACCCCTGTATATTCTTTAAATAAACGACAAAAATAATCCGAACTACTATAGCCTAATTTTGCGCTTACTTCATAATTTTTATATTCTCCTGCCCCCAGTAAATATTTGGCATGTTCCATCTTCACTTTAGTGACATAATCAATAAAATTACTCCCGGTTTTCTGTTTGAACAGCTTTCCTATATAATCTTTGCTTATATGCACTTCATTTGCAATATATTCAAGTTTTATATTTTCTTCTACATGTTCTACTACATACTTACAAGTTGTTCCCACCACACTATCAGAACGATATAGTTCATATTTTTTTATAACGTCCAACATACGACTAATATTTCTCGAAAACTTTATTTGTAAGTCTTCTACCGACTCTGAATGACTCAAAGTATCATGAAAAATAATTTCTTCAAGCGTCCACAACCATGGGAAATTTTTATTTAACTCATGCTTTAATTGCAAAAGCACTTTTTCTAATAGTATTTCTGTCTTATCCATATCTTGATTTGTTAAATTGAATAATTCTGTACAAGTTTTTTTTGCTTCATCAGTCACTCTACATTCACCAGACATCAGCAAATCAAGCAAATTTCTCTCCTGATTCGTCGGATACAAAAATCTAAGATTGTTTTCAAATAAAATTTTTTTCTCTTGCTTCCGCTTAGTTTTTAGGTATTTCTTTTCATCCAAATATAGTTTCACTCGTTTTAAGGCGTTACTTAAAATGGTATCATCAATCGGCTTCATTAAATAATCAAAAATTCCAATTCGAATTCCTTGTTGCGCATACTCAAAATCACTATATGTACTCATAATCATTAAACAAAGCTCTAACTTTGTCTCTTTAAGTTTGTTTAAAAACTTCAATCCATCCATACCAGGCATTCTAATATCCGTAATTACTAAATCAAACTCTTTTTCAGATAGCTTTTTTAACGCACCTACACCATCATAGGCTTCCGCTTCTATACAAAACCCGGAAGATTGCCATTCTTTAAACTGCCTAAGCCCACATAAAGTCGATTTATCATCATCTACCAGCAACACCTTATACAAATTACACCCCTCCTCTTCCATTCGTTTTATCTTCCTATAAACAAATGATACATAACCAATATTTCACTTTATCAAACAAAATGCTGTAAAATGTACCTTTCTTAAATTATCACTTCAGGTTTTCCCGTCATTTTTCAACAAAAACCTCATAACTATCACATTGTGTACCTTATTTCCCTTGAACTTAGCCTTCTTATGTTTAGCTTTTATTTCCAAATGCCTCTTCAAGTTATGTCTATTATAACATTGCAAATTATTACAGTTAAGTAGATATTATTAATAAATAAAAAGATTTTTGTCTTTTTATAAAAAAGAGGAGGCGTTTTCATGAAAAACACAACACAAGTAACAAATGTATCCATCAAAGAAGGTCCTATTCAAATTGGTATAGCAACCACGCCTGAGGAAAAAAGAGAAGTCTATCAATTACGTTACAAAGTTTATGCTGAAGAAATAGGCTATAATCTTGAGGATGTCGATCATCAAAACGAACTTTTATATGATGAGTTAGATGATTGGGGAATTTTACTTACCGCTCATATTGGATTAACACTTATTGGTACAGTAAGAATAAACATTGGAAAAATATCAGATTTTCCTTCTGACTTAGTTGAAACCTATTGCTTGGATAGATTTATGAAATTTTATAGTAAAAAAGATGATCCTCATTTTACAATCATCTCGCGAGGTATAATATCCCCACAATATCGTAGTTCTACAGCTTTATACCTACTTATAACAAAAATCTATGAAATGTGCTACGAGTATAATGTACAATTTTGTTTTTTAAATTGTACATTTCATTTAATTTCTTTTTATGAACATACTGGGCAGATTCGTATTAACAAAAATACTATAGATTCTAATGATAAAAGTCCTTTAACTAGTCTTGTTTTATTGGTGGATGATATTGATCATTTGAGATCAGTTAGATCCCCATTATTTCGTATTATTCGTAAAAAAAATATTATCAATAAAAAAGCTGTAAATTGGTTTTATTCAGAATTTGCCCAAGAAATTGAAATAAATATTAATACTCAACTTACCAATAAGGAAACTCTATGGAATATAATTTGGCAGTATCTTGGCATCTTACCTAATTATAAAATTCCTTTTCTAAACGGGTTAACCACCACAGAATCAAAAATTTTTTTACATTTTTGCAGTACAATTGTTCATTGTCACGCAGGTGATTACCTTACATCTCGCGGCAACACAAGTCAAGAATTTCTTATTTTACTATCTGGAAAGGCATACTCTACACTTACTGGAACGCTCTATCCTGGACAACCCTGCGGAGAAAATGGTCTAATCTGCTTTCAAACTCATTCTTCAAATATTATATCATTGGAAAACTCAAAACTTTTAGTCATATCCTCCTATGCTTTTTGTAACTTTAGAAAACGACATCCTAATATTGCATATAAAATACTTGCTAATATGTGTCATTCTTAAAAACTTCATCACTTATTATAACAGTAGGAAATATTGATATTAATGTAAAAATTTATTATAATTTAAAACATACGTTTGCTATCTCACCTAAAAGGAGCTATTATATAAAAATGAGTTATTTACAGCTATCCAATCTAGCAATAGTTTTAGGAACAATTTCAACTATACCTATATATATCTACTTATACGTAATATACCGTGAACGGTTTATGGGTATCTGGACAATGTGTTGGCTTATACTATTTACGAGATTTTTTCTATTTGACTATGGATTGATTGATTGGAATAGCTCATTTATTAGCTCCTTATTATATCAAGCATGTTATATCATAGCCACTTTTCTTCTTGTTTGCGGCACACACAATTTTACAAACCGACCATTAAGAAAATATTGGTTTTATAGTGTTATAATCATAATTATTTTGAGCATTCTCTCCTCAATAAATCATTTACCATTGATTTATAAATTAATACCTCTTACTTCATTCAGCGCCATTGCACTTATTTACACTGGATATAGTATTTTAAAAATTAACACTCAATGGTTTGGAAAATATATCACAGGGTGTTCATTAATTTTATGGGGGCTTCTCACTTTTATAATTTCTTTTTGTTATCAAAATTTACAAAATGCAGGAATTTATTCGGCTATTAGCCTTATTTGTGCTATGGTTCGTTTACTAATTGCGGGCGGGATACTGTTAGTATATTTTGAAAAAACTAGAACCGATTTAATTCTTAACCAAAAAGCTCTTCAAAAAGCTAACATAGCACTCCAACAATCTAATCAAGAGCTTAACCATTTCTGCCATTCTGTCGCACACGATTTTAAATCCCCATTACAATCAATTAACAAACTTTCTAAATACCTCTTACGTGATTATTCTGATAAAATTGATAGCAACGGGCAAGAAATTATTACACATATTCAAAATAAATCAGCAGAAGTAGTTAATATGACAGATCATTTATTAGAGCTCTCTAGAATGTCCCAAAAAGAAGTTAAAATGGATAAAATCTCTTTAGAATTACTATTTCATAAAGTGTACAAGGAGCTCATTGACATTACTCCCAAGAGAAATATAAACTTTACGACGCATCACCTACCTATAATTTACGGGGATCCGATCATGATAAAAATATTAGTGACCAATATTCTTTCCAATGCACTCAAATATACCCGTAATCGTGAGCAAACAATTATCAAAGCAACTTCTACAGAGGAAGGCAATAACTACATTATATCTGTTAAAGATAATGGTGCAGGTTTCGATATGAGTGAATCATCACGCCTCTTCAAAATTTTCGAGAGATTACACTCTGTCGATGAGTTTGAAGGAACCGGTGTCGGACTTGTCGTATGTCAGAAGATTTTAAAAAGGCACAATGGAAAAGCATGGCTTATCGGAAGCGTAAATAACGGCGCTATATTCTCCTTTTCCTTTCCCAAAAAACCAACTACTTAATCTACAACTTTGTAGTTAAGGCTAGCCAATTTAAATCGGCTAGCCTTAATTTGCGCAACAAAAAAAGCTCTAGCAAAATGCTAGAACCTTTAAATTTCAAATGGTGCGCCTGGGGCGATTCGAACGCTCGACACACGGCTTAGAAGAATAAAATTTTAAATTTTATTTGTTTCTTATGTCTCAATAAACCTTATTTAACAGGGACTTTATTTGTAATCAAAATTTTTATTCCAATGATTATTTTGATTTTTTCTCTTATTGACCCACTAAAGAATTAAAAAAAATACTAAAAATTCATATAGTCATCATAAATTTTTTCATTGAATTATACTATTTCTTTCCTTAATAAAGGAGTCTATATCATTTACAATATAATTTGCCCCTGTAGTATGCAAGACTTCATAACATTCATAGAGATATTCGGATATATTATATTTGTTAAACAATTGTATGGTCTGCTTTCCTGTCATGCTTTTTTGATTCTTATATTCTTCAATACAATAAATCAAAAAAGGCAACTCTCTACTCACAACTTATCCCTCCTCAGGGAAAGTAATCTTCCCCGTTCTTCGTTCTTCTTCATACATATGATATAAAGTTAACGGGCTGAAGTGCCAAAGTTTTGTATCTTCATCCTCAAGCAATGTATATAATTCTGATTGATAAAGCTGATTCGTTGCTTCAATTTCATTCATATTTTCTTTTTCAGCAATCAATGAAATTAATTTAGGTAAGATTAACGTTAAGATAGCTTTAAACTGCTTATCAGACATTTCATTCTACCTCCTCAATTGTACCTTTAAAAATCAAGTATTCTAAGGCTTTACCTGTTGCAAATACAACTTGATCATATAATTTTTTTATTTTCAAATTTTCTAAAGTTTGTTTTTTTGTTAAAAGCCCTTCAGTATACAATGCAAACGTACGATAAATATCATCATCTGCGACAGCACCTATAATAATATCATATTGTTTACTTTTATATTCGCCAGCTCTATTCATAGATACAAAATCAAGCCATGCTTCATTAGCAAAATCAAATTTTAAGATCTGTAAATTTTCAGAAGCTTTCTTTTCATCAAAATCATATATATTAACAATAGGCTTACCATTTTTCCGACGCTTAATCACTTTATTTGAGAAACTAACCGCTTGCATTTTATTCGTTGTCGTATAAAAACCAAACCCAAAATCTAAAAATCTATTTTGTACAATTAACTCAGGTTGTTGAACAATCATATGTGAACCATGATAAAGTTTCATATAAATACACCCTTTTAATTTAGAGTAAATTCTTCAATTTTAATTATATCATAATAAAGGCAACCTTATCTAGGTTACCTTTATTCACTATACCACTTGATTAATACTATCACTATCCCCATAATACTTAATTGGATTTAAACCATATTTAGTTATAATCTCATTCACTGCTTTATAATAACAAATACCCCTCTTAACAAAAGCGATTTCCGTTCACTATATTAAGCTAATTAACTAAACAATGTACCAATTCGTTGACCAAGTTTTGAATTTACTATAAAGATAATTTTTCTAAAAGGTGAATTGCTGTTCATCTAATGTTTCCTACTACTAAGTCGTATCGGACTTTCGCCACCAAGTTACTGACTCCTTTACTGGATGAACAACAAAAAAGCTCTAGCAAAATGCTAGAACCTTTAAATTTCAAATGGTGCGCCTGGGGCGATTCGAACGCTCGACACACGGCTTAGAAGGCCGTTGCTCTATCCAACTGAGCTACAGGCGCGATTGATGGTCGGAGCAGCAGGATTCGAACCTGCGACCCCCTGGTCCCAAGCCAGGTGCTCTACCAAACTGAGCCATGCCCCGTCAACCACAAAATATATTATATCAGTAAGTTAATTAGATGTCAATAAAATTTATCAAACTAATATTTGGTTGATTTAACCTGTCACTTACTCTGTAATCCACCTAACTTATAACAAAAACACCACAAATTATTCTTTTTTATTGCAACACGATCTGAACAAGACCATGTGGTAAGTTAGTTTCTGTATCAATAAAAATCGCGCTGTAACTTGCATCACGATCTTCTTCATTTGGCAATTCTATCTTTTTTTGCATCGAATGAATTAATCCTTTGTAACCACCAAACAAAATAATATCCTTTTTAGATTGCACATCACGAAGTTTTTCAAAAAAATCTTGAAGCTTAATTTTTAGCTCCTCATTTGCTACTCTATCCTTTAGTGCAGTAAGATATGCCATCATATTCTCTATCTTAGTCGCAGTAGCTTTACTCGCTATCTTTATCTTTTCTTCCGCAGTTTTTCTATCTTTCGTGTAAAATTCTCCATTTAATTCCACATTGTCCTTTATCATTTCTATCCCGATATTTGGGAAAAATGCACCAAAGCATGTTTTTTGTGAATCCTTTATATACTGCACTTTATAAAGATTGCGCAAAACAATTTGCGTTTTACATACCTGCACATCATCTACCATAAATTTTTTTATCTGTCCTTGATTATCATACAAACCTTGACATAACGCACCTTTAACTGAGCTTCCCGGCAAATAATACTGCGCTTTCAATGGTTCATATGTTTCATACTCCCCATACTGATAGAATGGATAAATCACATTTACCTTACTTTGTTCCAAGTATCTACTTGATACTAATGCATCAGTATCAAACTCGTTTAAATCTTTATAAAACGCTGTATTTGCCCTCGGTGATACAATTACGCTGGATATTGTTCTCATTTTATACTTGATTTTTTTGATTTCTTCCATTTGATCGCTCCCCTTTCTGTAGCGTAATTGGATACAAAAACGCATTGCCAAAGACAATATCCCGTTCAGGATTGAATGGAGATAAAATTGATTTTACTGCTTTTTTCTCATCCTCCACATTTATCATACTTCCTTCTGCAATAAAACTAATATACTGTTTAGTAAGATTGTTATCCCACCCACCGAGCATATGAAAGGGTCGTCTTTCCGAAGTAAACAGCTTTAGTGTCGAAGCTGCAAAATTTATTTGATTAGGCAACAACATGCCCAAATTTATAAAATCACTTGAAGCCTGACTCTTAAAAGATATTTCATCAAACTTACGAAACGTAAATACATTAAGTCCCTGCGACGCCCTTTTTCCTAATATAACAGGTTGGTTTTCCTCCATTACGGTACGCAGCATCATCAAAAACTTCTCGCAAAGCGCATTCTCTTTGTCTAGCTGCAAATAAAAACAAAACTCACCTACAGGCTGCTGTATCTGCTTATCTTGACTGCCGCTCACTTCAGTTACTTCTATCGTTGGAACTGAAAAAAGTTTATTTTCTATCCCCGGAAGATCCAGACGTGCACTTTCTAGGGAAGTACGAGACTGTTGCCCACTTTGCACCTTGACGTAAGGAAACAAAGTCGTACAATACATAGGATCGTTTAAACTTTTCTCAATATCAGACCATCCAATATAATTTCGATTTCTTATTTCATTACGAAGCTGTTTTAAAGTCGCTTCTACCTTTGATTGCTCCATTTTTACATACACGTTACCACTTGCTTGTTTGTCACGTTCCACCAAACAGTCGACCAAATAATTCACTGGTGTTGGTAAGTATCCCAATGGCATTAAATTCGAAAGTGCAAAATGAATATTTTTATGTAAAACATCTGTTACCAACGAAGTTGCCTGCTGGTCCCCATATCGCTCCGCAAACAGTGAAACTAAAACACCAAACACACGTTGCGAATCTGGAATCTGCGTCATCCTTCCAATTGCACTAAGGTCAATTCGATAATTTTTCAATATCGGAACCTCCCTCTTCAAGCATGACTGAAATTTTTCCATAACCACGACTTTTAGAATTGCCCAAACGATAGATACCTTCATTAAATTTCAGTAATTGCTCCTGAACATATTCTTTGCATAAAGTTACAGCATTTTCACCTAATAATGCTATCTTATATAAACGTATTTCTCCTTGAAAGAGCAGTCCGCTTCGTGCCGCCTTATATGTACGAGGATTAGAAACTGGTTTACCATCCTGCATGTCAATAGAGTTTTTCATATCAATAGAAAAACAGTCTTTTATGTTATAATCATTTGCTTTGATGCTCACATCACTGAACAACAACTTCGGTGTATTGTTAAAGCCCTCAATTCCAAATAAATATTCAGCAGAAAGCTTCTCCTGAACCTCGTGATACCGTTCTCGTATACGCTTTACGTCTTCATGCCGTAACACAATCTGTTGTTCCTTATCCTGCAAATACTTCGTATATAAATCCGCAATCTCCAGCTTTTTTGCACTCGTATCATCTCGTATAATTGCACGCAAAGTCCCCTTAAGCGAGGAACCTGGAAGACACGGAAACCCCGCCAAATCTACCACCGTCTGCTGATCTATCCCGCCAATTTCAAACGCTACCGGTGCACCGCCGATAAATAAATTGGAAAGTGTTTTTATTTTAAATTGAATGATGTTTTGCATGATTTAGTTCCTCCACCTTTTTGATTTTTCATCAGAATCTTATTACGTATACACATATCATGATACTGATAAAATAGCATAAGTGAATCAATATAATCTACATTCCACCATGCATGTGCTAATCTACAAAATTTATCACTATCAAAATCCATATGATAATCAGGCTGATCTGTCTGCTGATACTCCTTTCCACTCATGATCATTTTTTTCGACTCTTTTTCTTCTCCACAAAATATTTTCGCATATCCCAAAATCATATTTTTAGCCTTTTCGATATTTATTTTTTTTGTATCTCGCAGTTTAAAAAACATAGATTTTTCAATATGAATTTTTTTATAATAAGAAAATCTTTTTCTATTTTTATCCTTTGGAAAAAACTCCATTTTTTGAACAAATACGTTTTTAAACTGATTATTATACAAACTATTTTCATATAAATAATCCGTCGTTTTAAAAAGCAAAATTTTTCCAGCGTTTTTTAGCTCAATCTCATTAAAGTATTTTCCATTTTTATTTTTTTCTTCAGCAATACTAAATCGCTCATCACAAAACAGCAGCATAAGCCGTAAATAGCTTTCTAAGCGTTTTTTTCTTTTCTGAATAAGCTTAAGTCTTAAAAACAATTCTTCTCCTTCTTTTTTTCCCTTAAGCATCACAAATTCAAATCCATTTTCCCCTTTCCCTCCCACCTGCTCAAGTATACCCGCTTTTAAGAGCACTTCTGCCTGATACAACTCCGGCTGCTCCATATATTTAGGAATTAAGTGATATAAAAGCTGATTCATATACTTGATATCATTTGACTCAACACTCGGATCACACAATTTTTCTAAAAGCGTATAAAAAAATCTTGAACGGCCAAGCTCCTGTCTATATCTTTCATTATCTTGAATCCAACGTAATACACGTAGTTGATGTAAAAAAGCATACCATGCAGGTATTAAACTCAGCTCGCGGTTTATCTGTTTTTTGTCTTTATTAGCTGAGCCTTTTAACGCTCCTTTTCTTGCTTTAATCCTTGCATAATTAAGATCAAAAAATGCTAAATTTCCAATTGCAATTTTAGCATCAAGCTCGTTTTTTAAGATGAGAGGACAGGTCTCATCTTTCGCCAGCTTTAATTGACTCTCTACCATCTCTAAATAATAACGAATCGGCTCTCGATTTTGAGTGATTGCAACACCAATACTCATAGACATCTTACATTGATCAGAAGAAAGACTATTTTTGATGTTGTCCAACAGTTTTTTGCAAACCTCAATTCCTCTGAGCAAATTTCCAATTTTCACCGCAAAGAAAATATCATCTCCCGCAACATAAAATGGAAAAATCCATCCCTGTTGAGCATTTGCGTCATCTTTTACCATATTTTTTGATACATTCGTAACCGCTTTATGTAACCCTTTTAAAGAAACCTCGTCATAAAGGAGCTTGCTTATTTTTTGATATTCATCATAATCCGACAAGCTTTTAAACATATCGCCCATGCCATCCAAATCAGCTTTAATTACGGCAATTTTAAAGCGTTTTTGAGGATCATATTTATCTTTATCTTCATGTTTTAGCTTGTCTAATTCTGTTACAAAAAGAGGAAATTCATCTGCTATTTTGCCGTTTTTATCGAAGCTTGCCTTCTTTAGAGATTGAAAATTAAACAGTACACTTCGATTTTTCTCAATAATTTCATTGAAAATTTCAGTTCCTTTTAACCGTCTTTTTGCTTCCTGAATCACTGCAATCTTTTCCAAGCTTTCTGTCTCTGCATGATTTTGTAAATGAAACTCTGCTTCGAGAAAAACATTATAACGCAACAGCTTTTGACCTCCGGAATTACGATAATACCGTAAAAATAAACCATTTATCCTCTCTTTTATGCATAACTCCGGCAAATCGCAATGAAAAATATAGACACCGGAACAGGCAAGCAACTCCACCTCTTTTAAATTACGATCTGGAAAACAGTTCTGAATATCGGCGAAAAAACAATCCGATATTTCATGTGAGGCCTGCATAACACTTTTTAAAGTGTTTTCCTCCGCTTGTTTCTCCTGGGTGTGGGCGTGAATGGCTTCCGTCAGAAAAGTCTGTACTTTATCAATAGAAAGTGCAACGATGTACTTATTCATTGCTTATCTTTTGCCTCCTCCGCAAATTTATTGAACATTTTAGCATACGCAATATGCGGAAATAAGAGAGGATTATTAATCAACATAAGTAGCTGGTTTAGCTGTAAGTTTAAGCTTAATAAAGCTATGTTGACTCCATTTTTTTCTACTTGATAATGATCTAATTCCATATTTACTAACGCATCATTCTGCTTTATTTCAAGATTTGGTGATTTATTTACATGGTTTAAAGAAATATACCATTCATTCAAATTTTTCTTATCATCAGCAATTTCTATCTCTAATCTTTGCTTATCAGATTGTGCCTGAATAATAAAATCAAATGGTATATCTCTAACCTTCGCTTTCCTTTTTCCATAATCTTCTTCTAGACAGCATAAAATTTTCAATGGTCGCGTTGCCGTTTGAGTAGACGGACGAGTATTCACACCCGTAACAATATCTGTGAACATCCTCGCGCAGGAAATACCTGATGTCTGTAATTGCTCAATGCTATCAATCCAACTCTTTAATCGGCTCTTTTTGACTGAAGTACTCTTACATTCAATAACAACGGCTACAGCCTCAATGGGTATAAATTTCAATCTACCGTAACGGAAGATATAAGGCGTATAAGTTTCGTCAAAAATTACTAAATCAACTTCATTGGATACCTTTCCATTAGAATCAATAATAAATACCGATTTTTCAATAACAAACTTTTTAGGAATAATTTGTCTAAACATCTCTTCCCATAAATCCTCACGAAAACTACCAATTGTCGGTCCATGTTCTACTCTAAAATACAATTGATCAACAAGTGCTTTCTCCTGCTGAATATAATTTTCAATGATGTCACCAATCGTATTTTTATCCGGAATCCCAATTTTCTTATTTTCAATCATCAACTACGCCTCTTTTCTTCCACTTAAAATGAACTATTCATCTCCAACCTCATCGATATACATTATATTTTAAATTTTATACCAAGGACTATTTACCTATAATCTGTTGAGATTAATCTTAGTATATTCTATCATGTAATATTTTGTCTATATTTTCCTTACTTATCATCAAAAAACTGCCCTGTTATCAAAGATAACAGGGCAGTTTTTATATGCTGTCTTTTATTTATTGAACAAGTTTTTAATTGCTTGTTTATTTACATCTCTATTAAGTTGTGCAAGATGTTCTGTAAGTTTAATATGCTTAGGACAAGCTTGTACACAGTTTTGGCTATTACCGCAACTTGTGATTCCGCCTTTTTCCATTAGAGCATTTAAACGAGTTTCTTTATCAAAAGAACCAAATGGATGCAAGTTAAATAGATGAGCCTGTACAGTCGGAGCAGGTCCAATGAAATCGGATTGAGGTCCAACATTAGGACAAGCTTCCATACAACAACCACAAGTCATGCAGTGAGAAATCTCATATGCAGTAGCAGCTGTGTAAGGGTTTTGAATTGGCGCATCTTTTACTTCCCATGAACCATCTACACGAACCCAGCCTTGAATTCTTTTTAAGCTTTCAAACATAACAGCACGATCAATTAAAAGGTCGCGAATTACAGGAAAAGTACGAGCTGGTGATAGACGAATTGGTTGCTCTAATTGATCAATAAGTGCAGAGCACGCTTGGCGAGCTTTGCCGTTAATGACCATCATACAAGCACCACATACTTTTTCTAAACAGTTACATTCCCAAGTTACAGGCGTAGTCTTTTTACCATCTTTCGTTACAGGATTTTTTTGAATTTCCATTAATACTGCAACGATATTAAGTGCCGGACGATAATCAACTTCAAATTCTTCCGTATAAGGCGCGCTTGTTGGAGATGCTTGTCTTTCAATAATAAGATGAACTTTTTTCTGTTCTGCCATGATTATTTACCTCCCTTAGCGACAGCATAGTTACGAGGACGCGGTTTAATAATGGAATGATCGAAATCAATATAGCTGATTTTTGGACAGCAAGTAGTTTCATCAAATTCCGCAATCGTAGTTTTAAGGAATTTTTCGTCATTACGATCTGGGAATTCAGCTTTATAATGTGCACCACGGCTTTCATCACGAAGACGAGCTGCTTTACATACAACAAGTGCATAAATCATCATATTACGAAGTTGTCTTACAAACATAGCTTCTTGGTTAGCCCAATGGCCTTTATCAGCAACTCCAATATCATCCCAACGTTTCAGAAGTTTTTGTAACTCTTCATAACAAATGTCTAACTCTTTATTTACACGAACGATTGTAACGTATTTCATCATCACTTCACCAAGTTCATGATGTAATTTATACGCATTTTCAGAACCATTCATTGTAAGAATTTTTTCAAATTCATCTACAGTTTCTTTTTTTGCTTGGTCAATTTCTTCTTGTGTTAAGTCAGAGCCTTTTTCTCCTTCTTTAGCCCAACGCATAGCTTCTGGGCCAGATACTGTACCAGAATAAGCAGCGGAAAGAAGTGAGTTCGCACCAAGACGGTTTGCACCATGATATTGATAATCGCACTCACCAGATGCTAAAAGCCCCGGAATGTTTGTATTATGCTTTTGGTCTACCCAAATACCACCCATAGAATAGTGAACGGATGGGAAAATTTGCATTGGAACTTTACGAGGATCATCACCAACAAATTCTTCATAAATTTCCATGATGCCAGCAAGTTTACGGTTTAAGTAATCTGTATCGATATGGGAAAGATCAAGATATACTCTGTTTTCACCATTGATACCAAGACCCATTTCTACGCACACTTTGTGAATTGCACGAGCTGCAATATCACGAGGAACAAGGTTACCATATGCAGGGTACATTTCTTCCAAGAAATACCAAGGTTTACCATCTTTATAAGTCCAAACACGGCCACCTTCACCACGAGCTGCTTCTGACATAAGACGGTTTTTGTCTTCGCCAGGAATAGCGGTTGGATGAATTTGTACGAATTCACTGTTACCAAGATGAGCACCTTGTTGATAAACAGCAGATACTGCAGAACCATTACAAATTGTAGAGTTCGTGCTTTTACCGAAGATCATACCAGGTCCGCCAGTTGCTAAGATAACTGCATCACCAGCAAATACTTCAATTTCCATTGAATTCATGCTTTGTGCTACGATACCACGGCATACGCCTTCTTTATTTTTAACAATTCTAACGAATTCCCAGAATTCATATTTTTTAACTAAACCTTTTGTTTCCCACATACGAACTTGTTCGTCTAAAGCATAAAGCAATTGCTGACCAGTAGTAGCACCTGCAAAACAAGTACGTTTATTTTTTTGCCCACCAAAGTTACGAAGGTCAAGTACACCCTCAGCAGTACGAGTGAAAGGAACACCCATACGGTCAAACATTTTGATTAATTTTGGAGCAGCATCAATCATGCCCTTGATCGCTGTTTGATCGCCTAAGAAGTCGCCTCCATAAACTGTATCATCAAAATGTTCCCAAATACTATCGTTTTGACCTTTTGTATTCATACAAGCGTTAATACCGCCTTGAGCACAAAGTGAATGAGAGCGTTTTACTGGGCAATAAGAGAATAATTCTACTTCACCGCCAGCTTCGCAAACCTTCATTGCAGCCATTAAGCCGGATAATCCGCCACCTACAATTATAATTTTCTTTTTCACGCAGGTTCTCTCCTTAATCTAAGATTATCTAGTAGTACGTTTACTAGACCTGATTGATTACGCAATAAAGCGAGTTAGTGAAACTACACCAATAACAGATAACAATACACACAAAGCCAATGCAGCTTTATTGAACATAGCTTGGGCACGAGGACCTTTTGCAATCCCCCAAGTCATTGTGAAAGTAAATAATCCATTAGTGAAATGATAAACAGCAGCAACCATACCGACAGTATACAATACGAATACAATTGGGTTGCTAAGATAATTATTCATAAGAGCATAATTAATTTCCACGCCGGAACCTTTCATCATGATACGTAAGTACCCTACATGCCAGAGCAAGAATACAATCGTATACCAAGCAGTGATTCTTTGGAAATAGAATTGCCAATTGCGAACATAACCGTATTGTTGTGGGTTATTTTTCGCCTGCATAGCAATAATTGCGCCATAAATACCATGAAACAAGAACGGAATTGCAATAAAGAAAATTTCCATAAATATCATGATGTCATGAGGGATCAGAGCTAATCTTGCTACCGCAGCATCAAAACTGCTTGCGCCCCCCAATACTGATGAAATTGTAAAAATGTGTTCTATTAAGAAGAACCCAACTGGCACTATTCCGCATAAGGAATGTAAACGACGAACATAAAAAGTTGTGTGACTCATGCTTAAACCTCCTGTATTTTTTCATCCCCCCTAGGGGGAAAATATTATAACTTACGATAAGGTGCTTGACCTTGTTCGTAGAAGTTATTACCTTCACAGTCAATTACTACGATAGCTGGGAAATCTTCAACTGTTAAAGCGGCAACTGCTTCTGGACCAAGTTCAGGATACGCCAATACCTCGTATTTTTTAACTGATTTTGCAATTAAGGCAGCTGCTCCGCCTACTGCAGCAAAATAAGTAGTACCATTTTTTTTCATTGCATCCAACACTTCTTTGCTGCGAGATCCTTTACCAATCATACCTTTGATCCCTTGTGCAAGCATTGTTGGTGTATATGCATCCATACGACCGGAAGTTGTAGGACCAGCTGAACCAATTGGATCACCAGGTTTTGCCGGCGTTGGGCCAAGATAATAAACAATTTGATTTTGCCAGTCAACAGGTAATTTTTCACCACGTGCCAAAGCTTCTGTCATTACTTTATGAGCCGCATCACGTGCACTGATAATTGTTCCGGTAATTAACACACTGTCACCAGCTTTTAATGTACGGGATACCTCTTCAGTTAAAGGTGTTGTAATACGAATTTTTTCAGCCATTTTTACATTCCCCTCCTATAAGATAACTTCTGCATGACGCATTGCATGACAGCAAATATTTACGGATACAGGTAAACCAGCAATATGCGTTGCAAACCATTCAACATTCACAGCAAGTGCTGTAGTTGTACCGCCAAGTTGTGGACCGATACCAGTCTTGTTGAGTAATTCAAGCAATTCAGCTTCTAGTTTTTGATACTCAGGATGTGGATTACGCACACTAATTGGACGTGCTAGCGCTTTTTTAGATAAGAGCGCGGATTTTTCCATAGTACCACCAATACCTACACCTACTACCATTGGAGGGCATGGATTAGGACCAGCATGTTTTACGATGTCAAGAACAGCGTTTTTTACACCTTCAACACCATCAGCTGGCACTAGCATTTTAACACCTGATTTATTTTCACTACCAAAACCTTTAGGGGCAATTGTCATTTTGACTTTGTCACCATCGACAATACTTGTATGTAGTATTGCTGGAGTATTGTTTGTCGTATTTTTACGATTAAACAAAGGTTCGCCAACTACAGATTTACGAAGATAGCCTTCCGTATAACCTGCAGCAACACCAGCGTTCACAGCATCGACTAAATTACCGCCTTCAAAATGAACATCTTGTCCAATTTCCATAAAAATAACTGCCATACCAGTATCTTGACAGATCGGTCTATCTTCAGCTTTTGCAATTTCGGCATTTTTAATGATCTGATCAAGTACATCTCTACCTACCGGTGACTCTTCAGTTTCTCTGCCTTTTTTCAAAGCCTCGTATACATCTTCTGGCAAATAGTAAGCAGCGTCTTTACACATTTTAGTAATGGCTTCAGTAACCTTTTCTACGTGAATTGTACGCAATGTAAACCCTCCCAAAATATAATATATAATACACTCATAGGCACCATAATAGCACATTTAATACGCCTTTTCAACAAAATTCTCAGTCCAGACAAGAACTGCCCAAAAGGTGTTTTAATGTGTTCTTCGTAAAATTTCTATGAGAAGTATCCACCCATATAGAATTATAATAACCATATGTTATCATATGATAACTATTTATGTTTTTCGCATTTTCAATTAATTATATTAATAAGTATTTGCTATAGATCACATACATTCCTGCTAAATTGCAGATATTTTTAATAAAATTTTAATATATCTTTCAATTTTGTTAAAATTCAGCATACTTCTATTAATTCTGGTAGTATACGCTCTTTTGTAAGCGCCAAACGCAAACAAGTAGGTGCTGTATAATACGGTCTGGCCACGCTTCCTGGGTTGATCACATGTAAGCCTTCATAAGAAGAGTTTTCGCTTATATGCGTGTGCCCATAAATCACAATATCCACTTCATAATTCTTTGCATTCCAAATAAGATCCTCGGTTCCCAGTTTCACATTATATTTATGCCCATGTGTAAGCCAGATTTTTCTGCCTTCTATCTCTAAAAATTCATCCACCTTAAATGGTAACGATGCGCTGTCACAATTTCCTGCCACAGCATAAACTTGCTTACCTGTATGCTTTGCTAAAAAGTCAGCATCCGTACAAAAGTCTCCCGCATGCAGCCAGAAATCTACTTCTCCTATTACCTTTACAGCTTTTTCAATTGCACTAGTATCTCCGTGACTATCACTCATTACACCTATCATCATTTTATATAATCCGCCAATTCTTTTGCCATCAGTTTTAATGCTGCGCCACGATGACTGATTTGATTTTTCTCTTCTAATGTAATTTCAGCCATTGATTTATTTAGTTTTTCTGTCAAGAAGAGCGGATCATACCCAAACCCTCCATGACCACGCTCTTTATCCAGAATTACACCTTCACAGCTGCCATCACAAAGAATCGTTTTCCCATTGGTGTCCACAAAAGCTAAAACACAACGAAAACGAGCCTTACTACCAATTCCATCTACTTTATGTAGCTGGTCAAGCAATTTGAGGTTATTGTCTTGATCCGTCGCATTGATCCCTGCGTATCGAGCGGAATATACACCAGGCGCACCGTTTAATGCATTGACCTCCAGTCCTGAATCATCAGCTAAACAAGCCTTTCCCGTCAATTTTGCATAAAACTTTGCTTTAATTAATGCATTTTCTTCAAATGTTTCACCATCTTCGATTGCATCAGGAATCTCCTGAAACTCTAAAAGAGAAACAACGCGCACTCCAATATGTTGAAAAGCAGCTTGAATTTCTTTTATTTTCCCTTTATTCTTTGTAGCAATTACAAGTTCTTTCATGGTTCACGTCCTACTTTCCATACCAATTGATTCCCTAGAACATCTTTTTGGTAATCTATCAAAGCAAAAATTCCTTTTTCAGCTTTTTCTAACAAAACATTCAGTTCCGTTCTACTAAAAGGACGTTGCTCGCCAGTTCCCTGTACCTCGATAAAATTCCCATTACCAGTCATAACTACATTCATATCAACAACAGCTTTAGAATCTTCTTCATAACATAAATCAAGGACCGGTGTACCATCTTCTAAGATTCCAACACTCACAGCTGCCAAAAAATCTTTAATCGGAAACGGCTTCTCATGATTATAAATTGTATCTAAAGCTTCAACCAAAGCGATAAAAGCGCCTGTAATTGAAGCCGTACGCGTTCCGCCATCCGCCTGAATGACATCACAATCAATCATAACGGTTCGTTCTCCAAGTGCCTTTAAATCAATCACACTACGTAAAGCACGTCCAATTAAACGTTGAATTTCATGCGTACGTCCACTTACTTTGCCACGCATAGATTCACGCGAATTCCGCGTCTGTGTAGAACTCGGGAGTAATGCATATTCAGCAGTAATCCACCCTTCGCCACTTCCCTTTAAAAAGTTCGGTACCCGCTCCTCAATGGTCGCCGCACAAATGACTTTTGTATTTCCAAATTCAACCAAAACAGATCCTGCAGGATGTTTCAAATAGTGCCTTGTAATTTTAACCTTTCGCATTTCATCAACACTACTACGTCCATCTACTCTAACCATAAATCCTCCTAAAAACAAACCTTTCCATATTCTTATTTTATTACGCCTCTATAAAACTAGCAACATTGATTTAGAAAATTTTCACTCTGATTTCCATGTTTTCATAATAAAAGAGGATAGCATATAGTCTATCCTCTTCCATTTTAAAATACTCTTACAATTCTGCTTGATACTTTGCAAAATCTTTTATGATAACAATCGGTGTTTTTTGTGACGCATTGCCAAATGGATTATCAATTAACAATCTAGCAACTTGTTCTCCGTCAGTACCTTCGGTAACTCCAACAATTCTAGAACGTTTCAAATCATTCACATCCGCAATGACAGCACCAAAACAGCCTAGCCGTTCTTTTATTGTTTTCACAACCTCAGAAGGATTCTCCGGTCCGTATACAATATGTTTGTCAAACGGAGGCATTGTCCCTGTTACATCATCAATCAAAGCAGTCTGCTCACCACCAAGTTTATAAAAAACGCCACTTTTACCAAAAACTTTGGCAATTATGCCTATAATGAATGCAAAAAACACACGCCATTTTCCTTCTACATCCATTAAAGCCTGCATTCCATAAGGACTCGCCAAACTACCTTCTTCCGGAATAAACCGACACAAAACCCGAGCAAGAAAACAAAGTTCTAATTCCTCCGGTCTTGTAATCCTTCCCTGTGTAATTGCAACAACACTTTCAGCCACAGAGATTACATCATTTGGACCAATTTTATCCTTTGCATATTTTTCCATAATATCTACAATATCATCTTTATCCGTTAAGATACGAGTTGGAACCGGTATAATTTCAAATTCAGACATCTTATCACTCCTCCCTAATCAACCAAAGTCACATTTGCAACTTTCGCAACTTCGCTAGCTTTCATCTCTATACGCGCCTTTTCAATATGCCAATCCGCACGTGTCACCATCTGATATACAACATCAATTGGCATATCTACCATATTCTTAAGCGTCTCTCTAATATCTTGATTTTTACGTGCAATCAATTTTACAATTACTTTTAAATTGATTCTTGTATTTCTTTCGATCAGAATTGATTCAAAATAATCATCTTCCCGCGGTGCATTCTCTAATTCTACTTTTGATAGAACCTGTACCCCGTCAAATTGTTCATATGGCAAAAGATGCCGTGAATAACAATCCATAATTGTACCGAGTTGTTTTCCCTTGTTCACCATTGCAACCTGGCAGCTCAAGGTAATGCTATCATCAGTTATATTCACTAATTCAAAAGGCGTTCTTTCCGCCACTTTTAATTCAAATTCGGCATTTCCCTTGTTCACAATATATGCCCAGCAAACCAGACTAATTACGATCACCAAACCCACTAAACCGTATAAAATTCCCACGACTACGCCTCCATTTATCATCACATAAAATCAAATTTTCAAATTGACAATAGTGTTAGTATATCAAAAAAACGAATAAATTACTATAAATTAGCAATACTCTGCCAAATCTATTAGCTTAAATTCTGCTTTGTTTGTATTTAATACTAAATTCGTCATTTTTCGAGCCTTATCAACTTCGGCAGAAAAATACATTTTCAAAGAGCCATTTTCTTTGCTCTTATTTAAGTTTCCTGATTTCTTCAACAACGCAACCGCATCTTTTGCAGTCGCATTTGCCGGATTTATCAATCGCACTCGATCCCCTATAATATTTTGAATAATACTCGATATTAAAGGATAATGCGTACAGCCTAAAATCAAAGAATCAATTTCTATCTTACTAAAAAACGCTAAATATTTTCTTGCCAAATTTTCAATTTCTCGTCCTGCAATAACTCCATCCTCAATAAATGGAACAAAATCAGGACATGCTTTTGCATAGACTTTTACACTTGAATCAAATTCTGCTGCAGCTTTACTATGCATCTGATTATTCACAGTTCCTTTTGTTGCAATTACGCCAATTCTTTTATTTTCACTTCCATTAATCGCTTCACAAATGCCACTATTCATCGCCGTAACTAAGTATGGATACTGTTTCTCTGCCTCTTTAAAACCATATGTAGTCATTGTATTGCATGCAAATACCGCCATTTTCACTTCTTGCTTAAGAAAAAAATGTAATATCTGATGCATAAATTTTATGATTTCTACTGGATCACGCGATCCATAAGGAACACGTGCCGTATCCCCAATATACATAATATTTTCATTAGGTAAAAGCCTTCTCACCTCTTTGACGACTGTAAGTCCTCCGATTCCTGAATCAAAAATACCAATGGGTGCATCAACATTCACTGCACCACCTCCTCTAAAGCTATTTCTTTGTATGGTGATCGTACTTCCTACCTCAATTACACCAAACTTTTTAAACGATCAAAATATTTTTTAGGTAACCTTATGATTTTACCTGTTTCTTTACTTGTAAATACACTTTGTGTGCGACCTTCCGCTAAAAGCTCGCCATCCGCCTCCCGCAAAACCTTATACTCAAAAATCATCTTCAATTGCGTAAGCGTTGTTGGGATTGTTTCAATCATCACAAGATCATCAAAACGTGCAGATGAACGGTATTTACAGGTTACATCTATAATAGGAAATACAATCTGATCTTCCATAAGTTCGTTTAACGTAATACCTGCTTCGCGCAAAAATTCCACTCTTCCTATTTCAAACCACCGCAAATAATTTGCATGATGCACAACTGCCATGGCATCGGTATCAAAAAAATTCACTTTTACTCGTACTTGTCCCATAATATAAAATGTCCTCCTAGCAAAATTACTACATTCATCTTAACATATTCACACACTTTAGTAAGATAAAATAAATTTATTGCATAATGAACAGAGTAAAACAATCTATCCGCATTGTCAATATATTTATCAAGATTATCCGCCTAAACGGAACGATTCCCTTTACATTATAAATGCGTTATATCTTATAAAATTATGCAATCCTAAAAACAATCCATAGACTTCATAAAAATGCCGACATCGTTTTCCGTACTACAAAAGGACGAACAAGTTTCGTATTTGCAAAAGTAAAAAAAATACCGACTCGCAAAAACCTGTAAGATTCCTTCGTTTTAGAATCAAACAGATTTTTTAACGCAAGTCGGTATCTTTTATCCCATCATCTACTACACATAGCAACGCTCATCAGCCTGCAGCCTATCTTGATACTAGTTTATATCATACTCTTCTAATTTACGATTAAAATTTTCTTGATCGCTGACATGTATGAATGGAATATCTTCAATATAGGTATTTCCCTTTAAAGTACCCGGAGTGATAACTCTTTCAACAATCAAATCCCAAATTACGGTAAGAAGGAAACTCTTAAACATTGCATGCTTCTCTTTTTTTTCATCATCGTTTTCAGAATAATCTAAATGTTGTATTCGCGGAAGACCTAATTCTTTTGCATATGCGCTGTCAATATTGCCAATCTGAGTATCCCGATACTCTTGCAGAAACTTCAAAACAAATCTCATAACGTCATACTTTGAAAGTTGTTGAACTTCACACATACTACATTCATCTCCATTTTTAATTGTTTTACATTATTCTTTCGACGAAATAAAAACAAATCCTTCCAGTATTCATAATACCGTATCCACCAACTTACATAAAACTTAATATCAAAATTCTACACGCAGGTTATAATTCAATTGCAGCTAAACGAATACTTTTCTATGCATATGTATAGAAAAAAACTAAAGGGGTATACTGTTTCTATAGATCTGCCACAAAAGTGGTAAACTCTATAGGTTTCTCTACTCCATTTAAGACCACCAACTGCGTGGTCTATTTTTTATGCATTTTTAATTTTGCATAGAAGTATGACCAATAGATTAAATTTGATGTTCCTTATTTACAAAGGCTCATCATTTTATTACAGAGAAAACTTTTGCAATATCTGCCTTAACTGCTCAGCCATTTTAGCAAGCACCTCACTGGAGGCCGCAATTTCCTGCATAGATGCAGACTGCTCTTCTGTCGCGGCTGATACCGTCTGCGTCTGTCCTGCAAGCTGCTTGCTAAACGCGTCCATAGATTGAACAGCACCCACAACCTGTGTGCTGTTTGCTGACATTTGCGAAGTTAACGCCGCAATACGCTCCACCTGCCCGGTCATTGCCTTTATTGCAGTATCAATTTTTAGAAAAGTCTCTCCGGTATTTGCTACCACTGCTGTACCAACATTGACTGCGGCGGCTCCTTCACCCATAGAAGCCACAGCATTATCCATATTAACTTCATTCTCATGAATCAGCACAGAAATTTTTTGCGCTGCAGACTGAGACTGCTCGGCAAGCTTTCGCACCTCTTCGGCAACCACCGCGAATCCTTTTCCCTGTTCCCCTGCTCTTGCGGCTTCAATCGCTGCATTAAGCGCCAGTAAATTCGTCTGACTGGCCAGATTGCCAATCACACCAACAAACTCACCAATTTCTTTAGAACCATCTGACAATTGATCAATCGATTGCTGCACCAATGCACTTCCTGCAGCAATATGCTGCATCTGCTTTGTCACCTCATCAATCGCCTTAACCCCATCCTTTGTGACACCTGTAGTTTGCTCCGCCATTTCAGTAATTTTGCAAACAACCCCGGCAACTTCCGTCAACCCTGTTGACATATTTCCAACGACCGCTTGTGCGGTACTTGCAGCTTTTAATTGCTGCTCGGCTCCGCCTGCGACCTCTTCAATCGTTTCAGCAACGAGAGCCGCGGCTTTCGAAGACTCTTCTGCACTTGCAGTAAGCTCCTCTGACGAAGCCGCCACTTGTTCCGCGTGCGTTCCAATTTGCTGAACAATTGCGCCAAGATCATTTTTCATTTTATTCAGTGCACCTGACAGCCGGCCAATTTCATTTTTTGATTCAACAGGCAAATCTGCAATATGGATCTTACCATCTGCCACCTCAGCTAAAGCTGCGGTTACCCGCTGTATAGGCAGTCCAATCATCCTGGCAATGCGCAGCCCAACAAAAATGGATACAAACAAAGAAAGAAGTGCTATCCCAATGATCATACGATTCGATATCATCGCATTTCTTTCATTTTCTTCATCTGCCAATTTGGCTGCAGCGAGATGTTTTTTTTCTATATTTGCCAGTTCTCCCCCCATATTCGCAATGATCGGCTGCATCTGAGTGCTATACATGGAGAAAGCTTCCTGAGTCTTTCCGCTTAAAGCTAGTGCAAGAATTTTTTCTTTTAACTTTACATGCGCTTTCCATTGCTCTTTCAAATTTGAAATTTTTTCCTTCTCTTCTGGAAGAAGTACAGACTGTTCATATGTCTCAAAATCTTTCAATACCATCTCCGTACGCTGTTTTTGATTCTCATTGAGCGGTTTTTTCCCAAACATCACAGTTAATACATCAGCCTGCTCAGCCCGTATCTTCGTCCTAAAGTTTCCAACCATGGTAATCGGCAAAATTTCATTATTATAAACTTCATTTAATGCATTCGTAGCCTTTTGATTAAAATAAAAACCTGTGCAGCTGATCATTGCAATAAAGGCTGCCGTCAACATGATTAAAACAATAATTTGGATTGTTACCGTGAGATTTTTAAACCATTTCATTGACACTCGCCTCCTAATGTTTTTCAAATTCTACTTAAAATGCAATTATACGTTCAATCAATCATGCTTGTTCCAGTTTTTCGATGAAATCTTCGTAACTCGTGCATCGCATCAGTTCATTTAACTTTTCCTTAGAATCCAATAAATCTTCCAGCATAGCAAACAATAATTGCAACTTCTCACTCTCTTTTGTATTCACAGCAAAAAGTAAAACAAGTTTTACTTTTTTACCGCAATACCTGACTGCCTCTTTTAACACCCCTACAGCGACTAAAGTCGTCTTCGAATAGGATTCCAGCGGATGGGGAATCGCAATCATTCCATCCAGAATTGTCGAATATAAATTTTCACGCTGTACAACTGACTCAAAAAAACCCTGTTCGTCAGAAATCACATTTTCCTTACTTAAGCGCTTTGTCAGTATTTTCAAACAGTCAAGATACCCTGTTTCCTTATCAAAATATTCAAATAAATTTTTCTTAAAAAAGCTGTAATCTGATTTTTTTCGATATAGCCGATGATTTAACACAAAGGGATTGTTCAAATACTGTCTGATTTTAGTCAAATCTTCTTCCATAATGAGTGGATTTACCTGTACCACAGGAATATGCTCCACTTTAATCGGTAAAACGGTGACGATCAGGTCCACCTTGCCAAAATCACCCCGAACAATATTATTCAACTGATATAACGAAAACTGCCCAACAATATTTACCTGACTATTAAAATAAGACAGCAATTTTCTTTTTAAGAGTTCCGCCATACTCAGCCCGGAACCACAAATAATCGCGACCTGAATTCTCTCATAAGACTCTTCCAGTGCGACTGCCACATGCAACGCAATATAGGCAACCTCTGATTCATTGATCACAACATGGAGCCTTTCTTTGATGATTTCAATAATCAACGTAGCAATCTCAAAAGCAAAAGAATAAACCTTTTTGATTTCTCCCAGCAATGCATTTTCCTCAAAACGATGCTCCGCCAGTCGATTGATCATTGGATTTATATGAAGAATCAGATTATTTTTGAACCGTAAATTACGGGAAAAATCCAAAGCAAACCGCGTCTTAATTTCCGCCAGAAACAAATCGATAATTTTTTCGGTTTCTTCTGCATATTTATATTCACTATTTGATACACCCAGCAACCGTTTCGCATTAAACCGCTGCTG
This sequence comes from Massilibacillus massiliensis, assembly GCF_900086705.1. NCBI lineage: Bacteria > Bacillati > Bacillota > Negativicutes > Selenomonadales > Sporomusaceae > Anaerosinus > Anaerosinus massiliensis. The sequence continues at coordinate 708,705 of NZ_LT575483.1, forward strand.
AAAATAGGTCATTTCCTGCGCATCGATCTCCACATGAAAAAAATTCTTAATATCATCAACAAATGAGCTGACAATTCTAATGTCAACGCACTCTTCACATGGTTCAATATGACATCCCATTTGTATTCTTTTTACACTGATTAAAATATCTGTCACCAGTACGCCTACATCTCTATCCGTCAAAGAATACCCGAAACGATTCAATACATTGACAATCGTTTCAAATAAAAACAAACCTTCCTTGTCCAACTGTTCCCCCAAATAAATATACGGATATCGCTGCGACAGAAGAAGAAATTCTTTAATATTACCACCCCTGTTAAGTAAATCAGAAAGCAGCATTCTCTTTCCCTTTTCCGACCCGGTCAGCAATAGTCCTTTTAATGGAGAAACAATCAGATTGACTTCTCTGCATGGCTTTAAAAACTCAATAATTTTTTTCACATCATAATTAATCGTTGTCTTAGATACAAAAATCATATTCGCTAAATTTTCCATACTAATATAATCTACAGAAAATGCCAGCTTAAAAATAATAAAAACAACGCGTTCCGATGGCGTATTCGGTACCTTGATCAAATTTTCCCTCTTGCCAACCATGCTCACGATCACCTTTGCAAGTATATCGCGCTGTTCCTCCGAAACATAGTATCCATCGCGCTTAGAAGAAGCAATCTCCATACGAAACTGCCGTAGAACTTCATTCAATATCTTAATATCCGTTCTGATGGTCCGGGAAGTAACATCAATTCGCTCAGCCAATTGCTTACCTAAAAGAGGCTTATTTGAATCATACAGCAACTGAAGAATCAACTTTTGTCTTTTCTGCAACAATTTATAACGCTCCTCTCCCTACTCTCCCGACGTTCATTCCTATTTGATTGCCGGGAAATTTTTTGCAAGCATTTTTAGGCGAGGCAATACATAGGGAAAAAATTTTTTATATCCCCTGCACAATGTATGTAAAGCCAATTTTCCCTCCACAGCCGTCTCTCTGAATCGCCTGCAGCCGCCGCGACAAACGCTATACCATCCACAGTTTTTACACAGATCATGTATATCAAGAGAACTCTCAATAAATCTTTGCGCTTGTCGGGTATGAATAAAATCTTCTATATCTATATCATGAATATTTCCCAAAAGCCAGGCATCCTTTGCATAAAAATCACATGGATATACACTGCCATCGGCTTCTATGACCAGATTGCACGCACAACTGCCGGACATTCCGCATACCTCCGGCCCCAAACCCGCTACAATTCCAAGCAGGTTATCAAAATACTGAATACTAATTGCCTCCCCCTTCTTTAGATCACTATACCAAACATCAAATAATTCCATTAAAAACAAGGCAAATTCATTTGCTCTTGGAGCAATCTCCGCAGCTCTGCCATCGCCGGTCTCTATATAAGGAATAAACTGAAGATATTGAATATGCTTATTCTTGAAAAACTGATAAACTTTGCGCCCCTTCCTCGCCATTGCTCGTGTAATCACAGCCAATACATTGTAGTTTACCTGATATGCCTGCAAAAGTCCCAGTGCCTGCATCACCTGATGATACGATCCCTTCCCCGCCTGATCCATCCGATACGCATTGTGAAGCTCAATACTTCCATCCAGAGAAAGACCGACCATAAAATCATGTCTGGCCAAAAACTGTACCCATGCTTCATTCAGCAACGTTCCATTTGTCTGCAACGCATAATACACCTTAATCTTCCGCACATTATATTTTTCAACCAGCAAAACGAATTGCTGATAAAATGCCAGACCGATAAGTGTCGGCTCTCCGCCCTGAAAAGCAAACGTACAAGCTTCCTCCGCATACCCAAAAGCTTTCTTCACAAGAATCTCCATACAAGACTCATCCATGCTTCCATAAGAAGAAATTTTTCTTTTTTGTGCAAGCGCATGATAAAAACAATATGTACAGCTAAGATTACAATCACCTGATGCAGGTTTCACCATAAGTACCAAAGATGGCATACACTTGTGCCTCCATTATTTGCTATATGAAGCCTGCCAACGCTGTCATATTCGACTTTATATTATCAAATTTTCTGCATTTAGCCAAAGTAAAATCCTACCTGTCTATCGTTGAAAATATCCAATTGCTTAATCCAATAACCTCAACAATATCGACTGCTGAGGTTACATGTTTTTCTTTGTTTTTTATCATAACAGCGCGTTATACATACGCTTCAAATACGTCAATTAGCTCTTCTACCAGATCAATCACTAATATTGCATTCATCAAATGATCCTGGGCATGTACCGTAAGCAGCCCCAATTCCATCTTTTCATTACTTGCTTCCCTCTGGATCAATTCCGTCTGTATCTTATGCGTTTCCAGAGATTTCTTCGAAGCCTCTTTGAGCAGTTCCCTCGCCTTAGCAAAATTCTTATTCCTTACTTCCCCAAGTGCAGAAATTGCCAACCGATTTGCCTCGCCTGCTCCCAGTATCATCATCATCAGTGTTTCTTCATTCATCTTTTTCCACCTCTGCCGTCAATCGCCTTATCGATTACGCCTGCTCCTTATAAAGTTTTTCTGCATAAGCGATCACTTCTTTGCCTCGCCCCATACCGTAATCCATTGGATTGATCACAGCAATCGGCTTGCCATAGGAACCAAAATCCTTCTTTAAATTATTTAGTTTATGCCCTACCTGCGGTCCAAGCAAAACCACATCAAAATCCTTGATGAAATCCTCTGTCTCCGCAATCGGATGCGCTTCAATCCGCCAGTCCTTTTGCTCCTCTGTTAACGCCGCTTTCATCTTATTCACCAGCAGGCTCGTTGATAAGCCAGCCGCACAAACTAATAAAATATTCAAAACCTTTTCCTCCCCATAATCCTACGATAGTTCATCGTTAAATTTTCACTCTTTTATTGTACGCTTCCCCTATCGTACGGACAATTAAACAAATTTCCTCACCGGTTAGGAAAACTTATCCTATCCGTATAAAAAAAACCGGCTATGGAGGAAACTCTCCATAGCCCCAATCCCTATATTTCCGATGCAGCAAACTGCCGTCCGGCAGTGTAATCCACATTGTACCGGACAAAACACCGGCAAACAACGACACATTTCTTTTTTCTTACGATTTTAAATCAAGTTGAACATATGCATATTTCCCGTTAAAGGCAAACCCTGCTTTATCTCCGTAATTCCTGCTTACAGGCGTATTCGTATCCATCCCAAAGCTCATCCCTTCTTCAGAAATAGACGGTTTTACAAAGCTGCGTTCAATTGGAGACATGGCAACGAGTTCATCATCAAAATACAAGCTCCCCGTGCCGCCGCCTGTCGTATTTTTTTCAAATACATATTTCACAACAAGCCGCCCTGTCGGAATTGATTTTTTAGACTGTATTTTTGTAACACTGCCAAAATAATTATGCTCAAAAATCAACTTATTATTTTTAATATAAAGCGTATATCCTGCAAATCGATCACCAAAAGCAACCAACACCCCTTGTTGCTGCTGACTCGTGCGTTCAATCGGCACCGTAATTGTATAAGACTTATTTGCAATTTTTGGTGAAGCACCTTGTGACACTTTTTCCGTACCCGGATAAAATTTATAATGGTTTCTATTGTTCCAGGCATCATTCGGCGTAAATTTAGCTGCCAAAACAGCACCATTTTTCTTTGCTTCTTCCTGCCAAAGCTGCTGCAATTGCTTTAATTTTTCAGGATATACTGCCGCCAGATCCTGTGTCTCTGTATAATCCTGGTCCAAATTATAGAGTTCCCATGTATCCTGTTCAAAAGGACGCCCTTTACGATTTGCTGTCGACCATCCATCCATTTCACTTGAAATTGCTTTCCAGCCATTTTGCACAATAGAACGATTTCCCTGCAGTAATTTATAAAGCGGCGGACGGTTTTTTTCTATTCCCGAAGAAAACGTATTGGCAAAACTTACACCCGTAACCGGAATTTGTTTGATACCATGATACGTTTCTGGTGCCGTAACGCCCAAAACATCAAATACCGTTGGTGTAATATCACTCACATCCACAGATTGCCCAGAAATCTGCCCTTTGCGTTTCAGCCCCTGTGGCCATTGAATAATCAGCGGTGTTCGCGTTCCGCCATGATAAGTTGACCCTTTGTATCCTTTAAATGGCGTATTACTCACCATAGCCCAGCCACGCGGGTACAACCCCTGAAACTCTTCACTTCCCATCGTATTGATGCGCTTAAGATAATCTTTGATATCGGCTTTACTGTCTCCGCCGAGCCGACCTTTTATACTGGAGAAATAGTCGCTGCCAACCTCTCCTCCATAACAGGTAGCACCATTGTCAGAAAGCAATACAATCATCGTATTATCATATTGTCCAACTACTTTTAAATAATCAACCAGCCGGCCAATTTGTTCATCCGCATGCGTAAGAAAGCCGGCATAGGTTTCTTCAAAACGCGCGAACACCTTCTTTTCTTCCGGAGACAACTTGTCCCACACCTGTGCTTTGAGATCTCCTGCCGTCAACTTTGCATCCGCCGGAATTATGCCGATCGCTTTTTGCTTCTCAAATCGCGCTTGTCGAATCTTATCCCAGCCCTGATCATATACCCCTTTATACTGTTCAATGTACTTTTGTGGCACCTGATGCGGAGAATGCGGTGCTCCAAGTGCCACATACAAAAAGAACGGCTTATCCGGCGATACAGATACCTGATTACTGATAAAACCCATGGCTTTATCAATCGTGTCCTCAGAAAAATGATAGCCCTTTTGCTTTGGCGTCTCAATGATATGATTATCCTGCACAAGCGGCGGATCATACTGATCCGCCTCGCCTTCTAAAAATCCATAGAAGTGCTCAAACCCTTTCGCTACCGGCCAATAATCAAATGATCCCGCGGGCTTAATTTGATGCGTAGGTGCTGCATGCCATTTACCGACCGCCATTGTTGCATAGCCATGATCTTTCAAAACCTGCGCAACTGTCGCGGCTTTATCTGTAATACGTCCGCGAATATCCGGCGTTCCTTCTCCCATATCAAAATCCGCAAGATTTCCCATCCCGACTGCATGACTATCCCGGCCAGTCAAAAGCGAGGCCCGTGTAGGCGAACAAACCGGATTTACACTGGAATTGTTATAACGCAAACCATTTGCGGCAAGCTTGTCGATATTTGGGGTCTTAATTTCAGCCCCATAACAACCAAAATCAGAAAAGCCCATATCATCCACCACAATATAAATGATATTTGTTTTCGGCACAGGACTCTGCTGCTCCCAGGTTGGCGGTATTGACGTCAGATCATTGTAAACAGAAGCCGCAAAAACCGGTGAAACCATACCAGCTGTTTGCGTAACCGCTACCCCCAGTATAGAAAGCTTCCACATCAGTTTCATTTTTCCTGATTTTTTCATTTCAACTTCTCCCTTATGCATTCTTATCGCTTGTATCCAAGACTGCGCACAAACATTGCATGCGTTTCATGTGCACAGCAAAGAACTTTATAAGCCTTGGAATTCAGTACCTTTTTTCTGCATCTCATATCGTACATAATCGTATTTTCCTGTAAATTTAAAACCATCTTTATTTTTATATGCCGGACTGACAGGCGAATACATATCCACGCCAAAGCTAATTCCTTCCATTGAAATAATGCGAGCTACACGTGGAACCTCTTTTTCACCGACCAGCTTATCGTTAACAAATAAGGTTGCTGTTCCACCATCGCCTTTTTCTGCTTTATCAAATTTGAATTTTACAACGGCCGAACCGATTGGCAGTTGCTCTTTTGAAACAATTCGTGTTACTTCGCCAAAATCATTAAATTCATACACCAGATGATTGTTCATGACATACAAGGTATATCCGGCAAAATGATCCCCATGTGCGACCAAAACACCTTCCTCTGATTTTTTATCTCTGGTGATTGGTACTGTAATTGTATAAGACTTATTGTATAAATTAGGTGCAGCCGATTTTCCTAAAAAGCCTGTCCCTGGTAAAAATTTCATTACATTAGCCCGATTTGCTGCATCCGTAGGCCCTGGCACCCCTTGAATCACCGCACCATGCCGCTCAGCCTCTGTTTTCCACAATGCTTGTAAATGCTTCAATTTCTCAGGATATTGTGCGGATAAATCATGTACTTCCGCATAATCTTCTGCCAGATTATAAAGTTCCCATGCAGGTTTTTCACCCTTTACTTCTTTTTGATTGATCACCGCTTTCCAGCTTCCTTCGGTTATCGAACGATTACCCGTGCCTTTTTGCAGGCTGGCTCTTGTATGCAGGAGATTGTAATATACCTGATGTTCTGATTTTGCATTTGGCTGATCAAACGTCTGTGCAAAACTCTTACCATCCATAGGCAATTGATCTATTCCATGATACGTCGTTGGCGCATCAAGCTTTAGTACATCCAGTACCATTGGCGTCACATCGGTTACATAAACCGGCTGATTGCGCACTTGTCCTTCTGCTGCAATTTTACCAGGCCAATGCACGATCAGCGGTACTCTGGTCCCCCCTGCATAGACAGATCCCTTATAGCCCTTAAACGGCGTATTGCTGACCATTCCCCAGCCTTTCTGATATAAACCTTCGACCTCCGGACCGCCAATAGTTTCCAAGCGTTTTGCATATTTCTTGACAATAGACGGACTATTTTCTCCCTTTAATCCATTTCCTGCCGCAAGATAATCACTGCCTTCTTCCCCACCGGCACCGACAGCACCATTATCTGATATAACGACAATCATCGTATTATCATATTGTCCGATCGCTTTTAAATGCTCAACAAAGCGTCCAATTTGTGCATCAGCATGGGTAAGAAATCCTGCATACGTCTGCATGAACTGGGTAAATACTTTTTTCTCCTCTACAGACAAGCTGTCCCATTGCTGCACCGTCTTATCTCGCGGCGTCAGCTCAGCATCTGCCGGAATAAGACCCAGTTGCTTCTGTCTGGCAAAACGGGCCTCACGTATCTTATCCCAGCCTTGATCATACACACCCTTATACATATCAATATATTCTTTTGGCACCTGAATTGGCGCATGTACTGCACCAAACCCCAGATATAAGAAAAATGGTTTTTCCGGCGCAACAGATGCAGCATCCGTTAAAAACAGATTTGCTTTATCCACCAAATCTTCTGAAAGGTGATAGCCCTTTTTCTTCGGCAATTCAAACTGCTGGTTATCGTACGTAAGCTGCGGATCATACTGATCTGTTTCCCCATCAAGGAATCCATAATAACGATCAAACCCCTTTGCCAACGGCCAATAATCATATGGACCAACCGGTGATACATGATGCAAAGGTGCCAGATGCCATTTTCCAACTGCCAACGTTGTATATCCATTATCCTTTAGGATCTGTGCAATCGTAGCGGCCCGATTCGTAACCCGCCCGCGGCTGTCCGGTACAGTTATCCCAAAGTCAACCCTTGAAACCTGCGCCATCCCGACCGTATGATTATCACGGCCTGTGAGCAGCGATGCCCGTGTCGGTGAACAAACCGGACATACGGTAAAATTATTATAACGAAGTCCATCTTCTGCCAGTTTATCAATATTCGGTGTTTTAATCTCCGATCCATAACTGCCAAAATCAGAAAAGCCCATATCATCCAAAACAATATATACAATATTCGTTTTTTCAGTTTTCGCTGCAGGCAATCCCTCACTGCTTCCCTTTACCAGCCCATTGTGATTCGGTGTTGCAGCAAATGTTAACGAAGGATCATTCGCCATACTCACCAACGATAGACCAAGAACCGACATACCCCACAATAAATTTTTACTTTTATTTATCTCCACTGTATTGCCCCCTTTATTTTACAGCCGCCAACGCAACAATCGAAACCATTACACGATGATATCATTTTATCATTTTAAAAATATTGGTATATCTCCAAGCGTACAGCTTTTTGTTTCTCCCCGGTAGCAATAACTTCCCGATCATCCAACTGCAATGACATTGTCATATTTTTCACAGGAACATATTCAAAGCCAAGTCTCCAGGCTTTTTTCCCCATAATCCAGTTGTTGGTTGCATCAATGGAAGCACTGTATGGTATGTTCAATTTCCCTGCATAAATCCCCCATGAACCTGGTTTCAGCCGTTCCATACCTCTATATTTCAAGAACACTTTATATTCAGTATCATCATCTTTGGGCAATTCAAGGTCAGATTTTACAACTTGTCCATTAATACTATAGTAATCATTTAATTTAATACCTAAACCCAGCTCGCCAAGATTGTAGTCGTTATTTCCATAAGAAACATTATAATAAGACAAATTTGTCGATAGAGATGGATTTACCTTATATTGCGTTTGTATCGAATAAATAAACGGGGATTTATCTGCTGGAAAGACACTATATTTACTATACTTTGAAACAAAAATATTGCTTTTCAATCTCCCCGCAATTACTTTTGTCTTAACCTTTTCACCAAACTTCAACCGCATACCACTAATACTGGTATTTAGCATATTTGCTCCCGGACTGATTTCCTTAAACCTTCCCAAATCGACATTTGAGTTTAAGTAAGGAAACGAAAAATAAAGTCCTGTTACATTTGCATACTCCGGATTACTGTTGTCTGCATCGCCTGTATCCAACGATGCTTTTCCCTCCGTATAAAGTGTTGCAGTCATGTTGTCATCGATTTTTGCATCCATTTTAATAAAGGATAGCATGTGACTATTATGCTCCGCCCACTTTCGATCTGTTTTATCCGTCTTTTCCTGATCTATACGTGTACGCAAATACCCACTAATTTTAAACTTTTCTGCATTCTTCTGCTGTTGTTTCTTTTCCTTTACCTCTTGTACTTCTTTCTCCTTTTCTTTGACTTCTTGCTGCACTAATTTCTTTTCTAATAATTCCAATCTTTCAGTTAATTCTTTGATCTTCATTTCCTGCGATGCATTATCC